>NZ_JBITVZ010000010.1:0-150453 GCF_044543385.1 Stenotrophomonas sp. NPDC077420 | reverse complement strand
CCGTCGCGGCCGGTAGGTCCCTGGCAAAGTAAAGGAGGAGGTGGCGGCCGCAGGCCGCCGCCGGGGGACATTTGCATAGGGGCCTGCCGGCCGCGACGGGGCCCTCCACGCTCGCGACAGCCATGATCGAAGATGCACCCGGCTTCCAAGCCACGCGGAAAGCGACGCGTCACTCCAACGGGGGAAGCGCCTCTTTTTCCTGCATCGAGGGTAGCAGCGTGCCCCTGTAGGCGACGATCAGGCCCACCAGCGGCGCGGCAATCTCGACGTGGAACACGAAGTGGCCGTCCACCTCGGTCTCGAAGGTGCTGCCCTGCGGCAGCAACGCGTTCGGCAACCGAATACCCAGCACCGCCCAGCGCCGCGGCACCAGCAGCAGCCGGTCGCCCTGCTGCAGCAGCGCCAGCGACACATCGATCGGCCCGAACCGCTCCACCAGCAGACAATCATCACGCCCGCTCCCGCGTCGCTGCCACGACGAGAACCGGCGCCCAGCAAAATCGCGTGTCCAGCGCTCACCGCCGCGCTCGGCGGTAAAGGTCACGCTCACCGGCACGTTCACGCCCGCCTTCGGGAAACCGAACAGCGCCGCGACGAGGCGGGCGAGCACCCCGCGGCCACGCCGCACCTCGGCCACGCCGGCCCAGCGCTGCGGCGCGGTCGGCCGGTGCAGTGCCTGTACCTGTGCAGGCAGTGCGTCGAAAGCATCATTGAGCAGCTGCTGGTACAGCGACGTTCCGACCTGCTCGCACCGGACCTCCACGCCTGCGCCCTTCCTGGACCGGTCTTCCATCGTTCGGGGCGGGCTATACGCTGCGCAGGTGATTGGGGCGTTTCGGGCCGCCGGGCGGACGCCGCTTGAACGGCGGTTGCCCGCGCCAGTAGCGGATCAGCAGCCACCCGAACAGCATGCCGCCGAGGTGCGCGAAGTGGGCCACGCCCGGCTGCCAGCCGGTGGCGCCCAGCACCAGTTCCATCGCGCCAAAGACGATCACGAAGGTGCGGGCCTTCATCGGAATCGGTGGGAACAGCAGCATCACGCGCTGGTTGGGGAACAGCATGCCGTAGGCCAGCAGCAGCCCGAACACGCCGCCGGAGGCGCCCAGCACGGTGGCCGGATCGGTCATCAGCAGACCCACCAGCAGCTGGCACAGGCCGGCGCCGGCCACGCAGACCAGGTAGTAGACCAGGAAGCGCTTCTCGCCCCAGGTCTGTTCCAGCGGCGCACCGAACATGAACAGTGCCAGCATGTTGAAGAACAGATGGCCGAAGCTGCCATGCAGGAAGCCATACGTCAGCAGCTGCCACGGCTGGAAGTTGCCGCCCGGCGAGAACGGGTCGAAACCACCGCGCAACGGTTGCAGCATGAACGGCTCGAACGTGCCGTTACCGAGCAGGAACGGCTGCTGCAGCAGGAACAGCACGATGTTGGCGATCAACAGTGCCTTGGTGACGGTGGGCAATCGCGGGAACATGGGGGCATCCTTTGGAACCGCGCCCATCATAACGTTACCCCGGGCCCCACACCGCCGCATCCAGGTCGTCATCGCCCCGAGGCATGCACTTGACCCGCCCGCGCTCCATCACCACCCCTTCGGCGCGCAATCGCTGGTTCTGTTCGCGCCAGCCACGCGAGCCCTCGGGCATGGCGATCCGGCCGTCCGAACGCAGCACCCGGTGCCAGGGCAGGTCCGGGTCCTCGTTCATGCCCAGCACCCGCGCGGTGAGTCGCGCCCGGCCCGGCAGACCGGCCCTGGCCGCCACCTGCCCGTAGCCCATCACCTGCCCGCGTGGAATGGCGCGGATCACCGCCAAGATGCGCGCGCGAGCCTGCGCTGCGGCATCTACCGCATCCGCATCCGCATTCACGCGCGCACGCGGCTGACCAGCAGCACGCCGACCAGCACCAGCGCCGTCCCCAGGATCTGCCAGGGGCCCATGGGTTCGTCGAGCAGCCATAGACTCATCACGATGGTGGACACCGGCCCGAGCATACCCACCTGCGCGGCCAGCGACGAGCCGATCCGCTTCACCGCGAGCATGATGGCCGCCACCGGCAGCACGGTGCAGACGGTCGCATTGACCAGCGACAGCCAATACACCGGCGGCGGCTGCCGCAACAGCACGGGAAGCGGATGCAGCACGGCAAAGTGCAGCACGCACAGCACGCACGCCACGCAGCTGGCATAGGCGGTCAGGCGGATGGCACCGATTCGCGCCACCACCTGGCCACTGCCGAACAGGTACAGCGCGTAGCTGAGTGCACTGGCGAAGACCAGCGCGCTGCCCAGCACGATGCGCCCGCCTTCCAGCTGCAGGTCATGCCCGAACGCCAGCAGCACGCCCAGGTAGCTCAGCAGCAGCGCGACCAGCTGCCACCGGCCGGGGCGCTTCTTCAGCAGCACCAGGCTGATCAGCAGCACCAGGGTCGGGTTGAGATAGAGGATCAGCCGTTCCAGGGTCACGCTGATGTACTGCAGGCCCTGGAAATCCAGCAGGCTGGACAGGTAATAGCCGGTGAAGCCCAGCCACACCACCTTGCTGCGGTCGGCCCACGACAGCGGCGCGGCGCCGCGTGCCGACCACACCGCCAGCAGGGCGAACAAGGGAAACGCCATCAGCATGCGCAACGCCAGCAACGTGGTGGCATCCACGCCATGGCGGTAGGCCAGTTTGACGATGACGGCCTTGCCGGACGCGGCGATGGCGCCGACGGCGGCGAGCAGCACGCCGGACGTGGCCAGGCGCGGGGACGAGGTAGGGAGAGCGTGCGACATCGCCGTCATTGTCGCACCTCCAGGCGACACGAAGGCTCACCGGCGACCGGAGTTCGGCAGATCAGGCAGCCCCCTTGAGCCAGGGAGCCCACGGTTTGCGCAGCACACCGTGGGCAGCGTAACGCCGCAAAGCGGATTTACGTTTTTACCGCATCAACACGACCTCTTCCGCGCTTGTGGGGTGAATCGCCACGGTGTCGTCGAGCTGGGCCTTGGTGACGCCCATCTTCACTGCCACCGCGAAGCCCTGCAGGATTTCGTCGGCGGCTTCGCCGAGCAGGTGCACGCCCACCACGCGCTCGTCCTCGCCCACGCAGACCAGCTTGAACAGGCTGCGCTGGTTGGCGTCGGCCAGTGCCTGCAGCATCGGGCGGAAGTTGCTGCAGTACACGCGCACATCGCCGTGGCGCTGGCGCGCTTCCTCTTCGCTCAAACCCACCGCGCCCAGGGCCGGGTGCGAGAACACCACGCTGGCCACGTTCTCGTAGTCCATCTTCGCCTGCGGCTGGCCGCCGAACAGCCGATCCATCAACTTGCGCGCCGCCGCGATCGCCACCGGGGTCAGGCCGACCCTGCCGGCAATGTCGCCCACCGCATGCACGCTGGGCACGGCAGTGTCCTGCCAGTCATCCACCTCGACCTCGCCCTTGTCGCCCACCGCAATGCCCAGCGCTTCCAGCCCGAGTCCGGCGCTGTTGCCACGTCGCCCGGTGGCGAAAAACACCTGGTCGAAGCGCGCCTCCGCCGGTCCGTCATGCCCGTAGGCAACGATATCGTCACCGTCGCGGCACAGCTCACGCAGCCGGTAGTTGAAGTGCAGCTGCACGCCCTGATGGCGCAGGTTCTCGGCCAGCTGCAGGGTCAGTTCGGCGTCGAAGCGCTCAAGCAGGCGCTCGCCGCGCACCAGCAGCGTGACCCGGCTCCCCAGCGCCTGCAGCAGCCCGGCCAGTTCCACCGCGATGTAGCCGCCACCGACGATCGCCACGCGCGCCGGCGCGCTGGTCAGGTTGAAGAAATCATCGGACACCGAGCCCAGTTCCGCGCCGGGAATGTCCGGGCGCTGCGGGTGTGCGCCGGTGGCCAGCAGAATGTGCTCGCCGCTGATCCGCACGCCGTCGCTGCACTCCACCGTATGCGCGTCCAGCAGCCGGCCCCTGCGCGGTACGCGCACCACACCGGTGTCGTTCAGGCGCTTGAGGTAGCTGGCATGGATGTTGGCGATGTAGCCCTGGCGATGCACCACCAGCTCCTTCCAGTCCAGCGCGGGCCGCACCGGCACGTCGAAGCCCATCGCCGCCGCGAGACCTACCCGGGCGGACAGATCGGCCGCCAGCCACATCGCCTTCTTCGGCACGCAGCCGACATTGACGCAGGTGCCGCCCAGTTCACCGGGTTCCAGCATCGCGACGCGCTTGCCGTGCTGCGCGGCCCGGAACGCCGCAGCCAGGCCGCCGGAGCCGCCGCCCAGCACGATCAGGTCGTAATCAAAGTGCATAGTCATGGGCGCAAGCATGCCATGCGCGCGTGCGCGTCACGCGTGAGGACGCGGCAGCAACCGTCTCAGCGGCGCAACGCTGGCCAGCGGCCATAGGTCATCGCACGCCACACCCATTCCAGCGGACCGAAGCGGAAGTGGCGCAGCCACACATGGCTGAGCAGCACCTGCAGGGCGAACAGCACCAGCGCGAACGGCACCTGCCAGGCGCGCGGCAGCGTCTCGAACGCGCCCAGCCCGTAGCCGTAGAACAGCCACGTGCAGACCAGCGACTGCAGGATGTACTGGGTCAACGCCATCCGCCCCATCGGCGCCAGAACGCGCAGGCGCGCGCGCCAGTGCACGATCCACGCCAGGTAGCCCAGGCACATCAATACGCTGGCCAGCGAGGACAGTGCGTACGCCGCACCGGTGACCGGGGTGAACGTCCCCGGCGCCAGGTACGGCACCCATGCCGCACTGCCCAGCATCAGCAGCACCCCGACCGGCAGCGCGATCCAGCGCAGGCGACGGTACAGGCGTTCGAACCGGGGCGGATCGGCCAGCGCGCCGCTGCGCGCGAACCAGCTGCCCAGCAGGAACATGCCCAGCACTTCCGGGCCGATGATCAGGGCGCCGGACAACGCCGTGCCCAGGTCGCTGGCGCGTTGCGCCACGGCCTGGCTGAAACTGCCATGGCCGTAGGCCTGGCGCTGCAGTTCAATGGTGTGCTGGCCCTGCGCGATGGCGCTGGCCATGCCACCGCCCTCGCCCTGCACCTGCGCGGCCATCCCGACCAACGCGCCCAGCAGCAGCATCATCAGCGCCGCGCAGAGATAGGTGCCCACTCCCATCGCCGGCAGCCAGCGCTGCGGTGCCTCGCGGGTGGCCAGCAGCGGCAGCGATACCAGGGCGTAGATCACCAGGATGTCGCCCGACCACACCAGCAGGGCGTGGCACAGACCGATCAGCAGCAGCCCGGCGCTGCGGCGCAGGTAGAACGGGGTGAAATCGCGGTGCGCCGCTTCGGCACGCTGCGCCATGATCGCAAAGCCGGCACCGAACAGCAGCGAGAACAGGGTGAAGAACTTGCCCTGCACCAGCACATACACGGCGGCGTCGACCGCGTAGTCCAGTCCGGTCCAGTGCGGATCGATCCCGGTGAAGGCCAGGTCGAGCGGACCGCTCAGCGCTTCCATGTTCATCAACAGGATGCCCAGCAGCGCAACCCCGCGCACGATGTCGATCACTTCGATGCGGTCGTTCGACGCGACCGGCTGCAACACAGGGGAAACAGGCTTCACGGGCGACCCGACAGTGGCGATAACAAAGACGGCCCGCCAAAGCGGGCCGTAGCGCCACGCCCTGCGTGGCTGCGCAACACCGGCGTGGCGGCCGGCTTAGTGGTGGTGGCCACCGTCACCATGCACGTGACCGTGTTCGATCTCTTCGGCACTGGCTTCGCGCACGTCCACGATCTCCACCGAGAAATGCAGGTCCTTGCCGGCCATCGGGTGGTTCAGGTCGACGTCGACCACGCTCATGCCGACCTTCTGCACGGTCACCGCGCGCGGGCCGAAGTTGGTCTGCAGCATGACCTGCTGGCCCGGGGCCAGACGGGCGTTGCCGAAATGCTTCTTCGGCACGCGCTGGGTCAGGCCGTCGCGGCGCTCGCCGTACGCATCGGCGGCGGACACGTCCACGTCGAAGGTCGCGCCGGCTTCCTTGTCCATCATGGCGTTTTCCAGGCCCGGGATGATGTTGCCGTGGCCGATCAGGATCGCCAGCGGGTCACGGTCCTTCGAGCTTTCGATCGGCTCCTGCCCCTGCTCGGCAACGGTGTAATGGAAGCGGACGACGCGGTCTTTCTCGATCTTCATGCGGTGGACTCTTGTGCTGGCTGCCTGGGCAGACGGATGGGACGGGTTGTCGCCCGCCGGATACGCCGCCATGATGACGGCCTTCTGAGGTCGCGCATTATCCGGACATCACGCACATGACGCCAGTTCCGCGCCTGATCGGCCCGCTTTCGCGGGCTGCCGCCCTGCTCAGCCTGGCCCTGCTGGCCGCCTGCGGCGGTGGCAAGGCCACCCGCCCGGCCGCGCCGCCGGCCGCTGCCCAGGTCTGGCCGACGGTGGTGCCGAACGATCCGCAGGCCGCCAATGCGGTGCTGATGCGCGCGATCGGGCTGGTCGGTACGCCGTACCGCTACGGCGGCAATACCCCGGAGTCGGGCTTCGACTGCAGCGGGCTGGTGGCCTATGTGTACCGGGAAATGCTCGACCTGAAGCTGCCGCGCACCTCGCGCGACCTGGCGGCGGTGCAGGGTCCGAAGATCGACCCGCAGCGGCTGGCGCCCGGCGACCTGGTGTTCTTCGGCGACCGCGGCAATGTCTTCCACGTCGGCATCTATGTCGGCGAAGGGCGTTTCGTGCACGCACCGAGCACCGGCGGAACGGTCCGGCTGGACTCGCTGGCAGGCAGCTACTGGAAGCAGCACTACACAGGGGCGAAACGCGTACTTCACTGAAATGAATGGGGGAAAGGTTCAAAAATGTGACGCAAAGCACATTGATGTAAACGAAAATTTAACGGAATTTGTACCAAATCACACGTCTTACACGGCATCATCACCCATCGTTTTTATTCAGTGACCGCCGCGTGACGACAGCCGACCTGACGTGCCAAGGCCAGACCGCCACTTCCCGGCGCACTGCCCGCCCCGCTCTTCTCGCTTTCGCCCTTTGCCTGGCCAGTGTTCCGGCCTGGGCACAGTCCGCACCGACGACCCCCGTCGATGCCGCGCCGGTTGCCGCTGTTGCCGTCGCCGAAGCACCCGCTGCCGCCAAGCCGAAGGCTGAAGCGCCGGTCCGCAGCAAGGCCGATGCCGCTGCCAGTGCCACCCTTGCCGCCCTGCTCCCGCACCTGGCGGCCAACGACACCATTCCGCTGATGGACCGCTCGGCGATGTTCGCCGGCGACCTCAGCCGCCTGCTTGCCAACTACGACGCCAGCACCGGTGCCAACGGCGCGGTGGTCGGCGGTGAGGCCGACAACGGCAAGGTGCAGTCGCTGCTGCGTCGTGCAATGACCCTGCTGGGCACGCCGTACCGCTGGGGCGGCACCTCGCCGGACAGCGGTTTCGACTGCAGCGGCCTGGTCGGCTACGTGTTCAAGACCGCGCTGGGCATCGAGCTCCCGCGCGTGTCGCGTGAAATGGCCCACGACGGCGAAGCCCAGCTGATCAACGACCGCAACGCGCTGGCCGCGGGCGACCTGGTGTTCTTCGGCCGCAAGGGCCGGGTCGACCATGTCGGCATCTACGTCGGCGAAGGCCGCTTCCTGCACGCCCCCAGCACCGGCAAGGACGTCCGCGTGGACAGCCTGGTCTCGGGCTATTGGGGCGGCAAGTTCATGCAGGCGCGCCGCGTCGAGCTCTGAATCGGCCCGGTTGACCCGCGCCACGAAAGGCCGCTGCCCTGCAGCGGCCTTTTTCGTTGGGCCGGGCGATGGCCGGTACCGGCGGCAAACGGCGTTCTCCCTGTTGTCGTTCGCGCAATTCGCGTTGCACGCGACCAGCCCCTGCCGGGTCCGGCGGGGGCTGCTGGTTCCGGCGGGGGGCGGCCCGTCGGGGCGTGCCGACCTGCAGACACCGCCCGGGATCTTTTTCTCGAAGGTGACGCATGGCGGCAGTCCCTGAATTTCCGGCCCGGTGTGTAATCTGGTTTGGGCACCCCCACGCGGCCGAGCGCGCCGCCCTTGCAGCGGAAGGATGGCAGGTACGCGGGGTCGCCAGCGACCAGTGCGTGGCGATCGGCATGCGCAGCAACGACCTGGTGGTGGGACTGCTGGATCTGCGCGGCCCCCCTCCCGGCAATCTCGAGCACCTGCAGGGGCTGCTGGCGCAGCACCGGCACATGCGCCTGCTGGCGATCCTGCCGACCGGTCCGCTGCCGGCCGATACCGCGCTGCAGGCCCTGCTGGCCTGCTGCGTGGACACCTGGACGGCACCGCTGGACGTGGCCGGGCTGGTGCTGCGGCTGCAGCAGCTGGCCGACGGCGAGGCGCCGGGCCAGGCGTCCGGGGCCAAGGCCCTGGTCGGCGACAGCGCGGTGCTGCAGGTAGCGCGGGCGGCGCTGCGCAAATTCGCACCGGTCGAGCTTCCGGTACTGATCACCGGGGAAACGGGCACCGGCAAGGAACTGGCGGCGCAGGCACTGCATGCGCTGTCGCCCCGGCATGGGCGACCCTTCCTGGCCGTCAACTGCGGGGCGATTCCGGCGGCCCTGGTGCAGTCGGAGCTGTTCGGGCACGAGCGGGGGGCATTCACCGGGGCGGCGACGCGTCGGCTGGGTCTGTTCGAGACCGCCAGCGGCGGCACCGTGTTCCTGGACGAGATCGGCGACCTGCCGCTGGACGCGCAGACCAATCTGCTGCGGGTGCTGCAGGAGGGCACGATCGAGCGGGTGGGCAGCAATCATCCCTTGTCGGTGGATGTGCGCGTGGTGGCCGCCACCCATGTGGACCTGGAGCAGGCGGTGGAGCGCGGGCAGTTCCGTCGCGATCTGTTCTACCGGCTCAACGTGCTGCGCCTGCCGATGCCGCCGTTGCGCGAGCGCGGCACGGACATCCTGTTGCTGGCCGAGCATTTCCTGGCCAGCTTCCGCCGCCGCCACGTGACGCGTGCGCGTGGCTTCAGCACGGAGGCGTCGCGGGCGCTGCAGCGCTTCAACTGGCCGGGCAATGTCCGCGAGCTGCTGAACCGGGTGCAGCGGGCGGCGATCGTCAGCGAAGCCGAGCTGATCAGCGTGGCCGACCTGGAACTTCTGTCGCCGCAGGTGGAGATGCCGCAGCGGCTGCTGCACGATGCACGCCAGGCGGCCGAGCGCGATGCCCTGCTGCAGGCGCTGCGCGACAACGCCTTCAACATCACCGCGTGCGCGCGCACCATGCAGGTATCGCGGGTGACGGTGTACCGGCTGTGCCGGAAGCACCAGTTGGCGTTGCCTGAGCTGCGTTGACCTCAAAGCATGTACGGCACTTTGAAGGCCAGGGTGAAATCGGGCGCGTCCGGGGTCAGGCCGATCCCCAGCAGGCTCACCAGCGTGGTCTTCTGGTTCAGCGCGTAGGTGATGCCCAGGTTCAAGGTGGCGGCGTTCGCGTCGCTGCCCACGATCTTGACCCACTCGCCGCCCTTGTAGCGCGTGGACGCGCGTGCGCTGAGCTTGTCGCTGAAGGAGATGCTCAGGCTGGTACGCTCGTTGAAGGCGAAAGCGACACCGGCACCGAAGTAGTACGAGCCCCCCAGCTTCACGTCGCCGGGGTTGACGGTGTCGGGGTTGGCGTCGAGGTCGTCGAAGCTGTTTTCGAAGGAGTGGACGTAGCCGATGTTGGCGAACAGGATCGCCGGGTCGGCGGTCTTCACCGCCGACAGGCCGATGTTGGCCTGCCACACGCCGTTGCCAGTGGGCTGCTCGCTCGGCACGGCGAAGCGGATGAAGTCATCGTCGTCGCGCTGCAGCACTTTCCAGTCCAGGCCGTAGGGTTCGCGACCCGTGGGTGCGGTGGCGCCCACGGTGAGCACGGTTTCCGGCAGGCGGCCGCGTTCGGAGAACAGCTTGTAGTTGGCGCTCAGGCTGACGTCGCCGATGCCGTTGCCGGTCGTCTCTTCCTGGGCGATGGCCGCGGCCGCGCCGCCGGCGCCGCCCTTCTGGAATACCGTTTTGCGGGCCAGGTAGGGTACATCGAGGTTCAACGCCAGGCGTGGCGTCAGGCCCCAGCGTGCGGCCAGGTTGTAGGTGAGGGTGTCGGACTCGACGTTCTCGATCGCAATGTTGCCCAGGAAGATGGCGTCGAGCGCGAGGAAGCCGTTGAGGGTGAGCTGCTTGCGGTCGTAGCGCGCATAGGTGAGGCTGTTTTCCAGGGTGAAGCGCCGGGTGAACAGCGTAGCGGTCTGCTGTTTGACGTCGTCGACGCTGCGCCGCGAGGCCTGTTTGGCTTCCTGGGCTTCCGCCGCGCTGCTGGCGTAGCCGTCGCCTCCCACCGGTGCGGCCGGGGTGGTCGCGGGCAGCGGTTCGGGCGCGGCGGCAGCGGCGGCCAGCGGCGCGGTCTTGCCGCTCAGCCGGGCCTGCATGGCCTGCACCTGCATGTCCAGTTCGCGCAGCCGGCGCACTTCCTGGGCGTAGTTGGCCTTGAGCGTCTCCAGCTGCTGCATGAGCGCCTTCACGTCGGCTTCGTCGGTCGGCGACATGGGCGCGTTCTGGCCGCCTGCGGGTGCCGGCGCTGCCGGGGCATTCTGCGCGGCGGCGGTGGTCGCCGAGGCGAGTGCCAGCGCCGCCAGCGCCAGCGGGGTGCTGCGTATCGAGGTGTGCATTTCCTTGCCCTGCGGTTCTGTGTGGTTCCCCCACCGACCAGAGTTACTGGCCGGGCCCCATGCCAACACCGCGCACCAGGTTCATCGCCTGGGCCACGTTCTGGTTGAGCGATCCGCTGCTGGCCAGGGTCTGCCGGACCAGGTCGATCTGCATGCGGTTGCGCACCGCCTGGCCGTCGCTGCTGATCGCAATGCTCTGTCCCACGCTGCCGTTACGGATCCACTGCTGCACCTGGCCCACGCCCTGGATGTCCAGCTTGACGCTGGCGCTGTTGCCGTCCTGCTGGGCCACGGCGCTCACGCCGCCCTGCTGCACGCTGGCCTGCTGGCTGCTGGCCTGCTGCACGTCCACCTGCGGCGCGTCGGCCTGCGCCGTGCTGGCCTGCGCGGTGACCTGCTCGGGCGTCGCCGGCGCGCTGCCGTCGCGCACGTTCAACCGGGTGCTGTTGCTGGCCACGTTGTTGTCGCCGGCCACCTGCACGCTCTGGGTGAGCCCGGCCACGTTCTGCAGGCCACTGGCGTCGACACTGCGGCCCGGGGTCACCGGCAGCGGTGCATCGGCGGCGGTGACGGTCACGCTGGGGGTGAAGCTGACCTTCGGGGTCTGGGCGCCATGGCTGAAGTCCATGCCCAGCGTCAGCGCGCTCTGCGCCGACTGGGTGCCGGCCTGCCACTGCGACACCATGGTGACGCCGAACCAGGCGACCGATGTGCCGTTGACGGTGTAGCGGCCGCGCATGAGGTTGAGTTCCGGATCGGGGATCTCGCTCAGGCCCTTGCCGGGCCGTCCCCGTTCTGCGGTCGGCGCGTCGGCGGCATGCACCGGGGCCATGCCCAGCAGGGCCATCAGCAGCGCGACGGGCGTCCATGAGGTGATGTTCATGCTGTCTCCTAGAACAGATCGGCGTGGGTAAAGCCGAAATCGACCAGTTCCGCGTCGGTGATCGGCCCCTGCCGTGCATACAGCGAACGCGCACTGGGCCGTTCGCCGGGCTGCAGCAACACCGTATTGCGATCGAAATCGGTACCGATCACGACGAACACGGCGCGCGACGGCCACGCATCGAGAAATTCGTTGATGGGAACGCTGCGGTTGCCCAGGATCGGGTCGGCCACGTCCACCAGCTCGCCGCGGACCTGCTTGAGGACCACGAAATGGCGGAAGCCGCGCACATCCATCAACACCAGTCCGGGCACGCGCAGCGAGCGCAGGCGCTCTTCGTTGACGCGGTAGCCGCGCCCACGCATGCCCATCGATTCCACATACCGTTTGATGTCCAGCAGCGAGAAACCGCGCTGGTGGACCAGTTGAGGGTCCGACACCCCCATCATGCCTTCGATGACCGTGCCTTCGTCCGCGTCCAGGTGGTAGGCGTAACGCAGGATCGTGGCCAATGCAGCCGCGCCGCAGCTGTAGTCGGTGTGCTGGCGCACCACGTTGCGGAAGCGCCGCTCCTGCATGCTCTCCACCTTCTGGGTGAACACCGCGCCATTGGGCAGCACGCCACTGAACGCCACGTCACCCGCGCGCGAGGCGCCGACCGGCAACAGCAACAGCGACAACGCGCAGCACAGGGCTCGGGTGGACCACATCGGCGAGGCTCCGGGGATGACGCAGGAAAGGAAGGAGCCCCTGCCCCAAAGGGGGAGGATGGGACAGGGGCTCCCGGGGGAACCCGGCCATTGGCGGATGGCCGGGCTTGTTGCGCTCAACGCGTGTTGCCTGCGAAAGCGGACAGGCTTACTCGCCGCCACCACCGCCCGGGTTGCCGCCGGTGGACGGCTGGGCCACGGCCAGGGCCAGGCTGTTGGCCTGCAGGTTGCCGGTACCGGCCGCCACGTTCACCCCGATGTTGCCGCTGGCGCCGCGGAACGCATCGCCGGACAGCGAGGCATTGTTCTCGGCCTTCTCGACCACCCAGCGGGTGGTGGCAACGGTGCCGCTCAGGCTGGCATGCAGGTCGGCGTAGCCCACTTCGCCGTAGGCCAGAACGCCCTGCTCTTCGGTGTCGAAGGCAAACCCGCCCACGCCTTCGCGGTTCGGGTTCTGCACGGCGCCCTGGGTATCGCTGTCGAAGTCGATATGCCCGGTCGAGTTGCCGCCGGAATGGCTTTCGCCGCTCCAGCTGTCGGCATACAGGTTCGACTGCTGGAAGGCCTCGCCCTCGCCACGGTAGGCGCCCAGGCCGATGGCCGCGGTGCCGCCGCGCACGTTGCCACGCAGGGTGACCTGGGTGGTGTCGCGCATGGCCTTCACGTAGCCTTCGTTGGAGACGCTGTTGTCGGTGGAGACCTGGTTCGAGCTGATGCTGGCGGTCGCCATGCGTGCGGTGGACACCGACGCAGCCAGCGCGTTCTTCTGCTCGTTGTTGTTGCCGGCGGCGCTGTTGACGCCGATGTTGCCGGTGGCGCCGCGGAAGGCATTGCCGCTGAGGCTGGAGTTGTTGGCCACGCCGTCGTTGTAGGTGTGGTTGCCGGCGCCGTACTGGTTCACGTACACCTGGGCATCGGACATGCCGAAGGTGAACGACGCGTCGGCGGCGGACAGCGACGCGGCGTTGTCCTGGGCGTTGTTGTCACCGGCGGCGGTGTTGAAGCCGAGGTTGCCCGACGCGTCCTGCGCCACGTTCTCGCTGATCGACGCGTTGTTTTCCAGCAGCTCGTTGTCGCCGTGGTTGTCGGTGACCGACTGGCGGTTGTCGATGATGGCGATCGCCGCCGAGTCGACGGCCAGGTCACCCGACACGGTCGGACGGCCGCGGAACTGGACGTCCGCACCTACCTGCAGGTCCGATTCCAGGTTGACGTCGACGCCATGGTTGTTCTTTTCCTTGCGCTCGTCGGCCTGGATGTTGCTGTTCTTCTGCACGTTTTCGTTGACGCTCACGTTGCGCGTGTGGTTCACGTCGCGGGTGTCGCTGTAGCTCTTGGTGGTGGTGGTGGTACTGGTATCGCTGCTGGTGTTGGTGGTGCTGTTGTTGCGCACCCGGGTGCGCGAATCCCAGTCGTTGCGGATGTTGGTGTCGATATTGGTATCGATCGCCGTGGTGATGTCGGTGTCGATGTTGGTATCGACGTCGGTATCGATGTCAGTGTTGATGTTGGTATCGACGTCGGTGTTGAGGTTGGTGTTGGCGTTGGTGTTGAGGTTGGTGCGGGTTTCCCACACATTGTGGACGTGGTTGATGAACGCGCTTGCGTTCTGGTTGTCCTGGGCCGAAGCAGAAGCGGTAGCCGCAACAGCGATGGCCAGCGCCAGTACCGTCTTGTTCATGGTGTTCATGGTGCCCTCTCTCTTCACGGTCAATCGGTTGGATGGAACTGCTCACGGGGTGGACTGCACCGACATGCTCAACTGGTTGGCAGTGGTGTTGCCGGTACCCGCGATTTGATTGAGTTGCAGAACGCCGTCGAATCCCTGCAGTGCGGTGTCCTCCACGGCGACACTGCGGGTTCCGGCGGAACCACCGCGTGCTGCGGTGCCCTGCCCCCCTGCGGACGCGAGTGCCCCCGACGCGGCCAGGGCCTCGTCGTTCGTCTCGCGTATGCCCTGTTGCGCCAGCGTGGCCGTGACGATGTTGAGCGTCGCGTTGCCGATGCCGCTGGCCTGGTTGATCATGGCGACGCCGCTGGCGCCGCTGAGTGCCTGCCCGCCGATGCTGGCGCGGGCCTGGAGTGCGCCGTTGGCGCGTACCCGGTTGTTGGACTGGAGCTGCCGTGCGTCGATGTCGACCTGCGCGGTCCCGCCGCTGGCGATGCCCAGCAGGTTGGCCTGCTGGTTGAGGTCGCCGGCGGCCATGTTGACCACGATGGCGCCGTCGGCGCCGGTCAGCGCGCGGCCGTCCAGGCGGGTCTGGTTGAGGTAACCCAGCATGTTCGCGTAGTCATCGGCCTGCTGCGCCGACAGCGGCAGCGGCGACAGGGTCAGCAGGCCCAGCGACAGCAGCAGGGAGGCGCCTTTCATTTGCCGTTCCCGCCTGCAGGCTGGCCCAGCGGGAACTGGGCCAGCGCGCCGCGCACCTGGTCGCCGATGCCGCGGGTGGCATTGCCCACCGCGCCCATCGGACCACCGATGCTGCGGCCCAGCGTGTTGCCGGAAAGCACGCCGCTGGTGGTGGCGCGCCCGAGGGTGTTGTTGACGGTGCCGGTGGTGACGCGCTCTACCGTGGTCTGGTGGTGGCTGGAGGCGATGCCGGCGTTGGAGCCGAGCGAGGCGTAATCGTCGTCGCTCAGTTCATCCATGCCGTTGGGCGTGCCCAGCGCGCCGCTGACTTCCCGGCGCGGGGAAGGATCGGCGATCAATGCCACGCCCGGTGGTGCGGGCCGGTAGGCCGGTCGTGCGGACACGTCGCGCAGCAGGACGATTTCGCCCGGTTGCTGCTTCACGCCCTGGCGTGCGCCCGAGGCCTGTACGGCTGCCGGTGCCAGCAGCAACGCCGCCGCCACCACCCATGCCATCGTGCCTGCCCTGCCTGCTGCGTGAACGCTGTCCATTGCGGCCTCCCGTCAAGATGCGGGAGGAAGGAGCAGCAATCGTGCCAACGTCCAGACGCCCGTTTCATGGGCCTTTACGCCTGCCGCCGGGCGTGCGCCTGGAACGTGGGTGTTACACCGACGCGGCGTTCACGCCGCCTGAACACGGCGACCACGGTGCCCGAAGCCTTATAACGCCTGCTTCACACTTGGGTGTATCAACGATGTAACAGCGCGCGATACAGGTGGCACAGCACGCAGTCAGCAAACGAAAACGGGTCGGCACTGCCGACCCGTTTCGATCCAGACCGTGTCGCTGCGCTCAGCGCGCGGCCGGCTCGTCGCCCTCGTCCACGCCCAGGTTGGTGGACGGGTTGTCGTACACCCCGCGGTCGAGCAGACCGGTTTCTTTGGCGACCAGCACCGGCACCAGCATCTGGCCGGTCACGTTGGTCATGGTGCGCATCATGTCCAGGATCCGATCGATGGCATACAGGTAGCCGATCGTCTCCAGCGGCAGGTTGGCCGCACTCAGCACCACCGTGGCCATCACCACCGCCGTGCCCGGCACGCCGGCAGTACCGAAACTGCCCAGCACGGAGGCGATCAGCACCACCACATACTGTTCCGGGGTCAGCGGCACGCCGGTGTACTGGGCAATGAACACCGCACACAGCGCCGGGTAGATCGCCCCGCAGCCATCCATCTTGATACTGGCGCCCAACGGCACCGCGAATGACGCGTAGTCCTTGTTCACGCCCAGGTTGTGGGTGATCGAGCGCATCGCCGCCGGCATCGCCGCGAAGCTGGACGAACTGACGAACGCCACCTGCATGCCCGGTGCCGCGCCACGGAAGAACTTCAGCGGGTTCAACCCGTGCACCAGCAGCAGGCTGCCGTACACCAGCACGATATGCAGCGCGCAGGCCACGTACAGGGCCAGCACGAAGTTGCCCAGGGGCAGCAGCTTCTCGAAGCCATAGCTGCCGACCAGTCCGGCGATCAACCCGAACGTCCCCAGCGGGGTCATCTCCAGCACGAAGCGGGTGACCTGGATCATGATGTCGCTCATCTGTCCGGTCAGCCTGCGCGCCTCGGCGACCTTGTCGCCCAGCTTGACCATGGCAAAGCCGAGCAGGCCGGCGAAGAAGATCACCGGCAGGATCGAGCCGCGCCCGGCCGCCAGCACCGTTTCGCCGGCGGCGTTGACCCGGGTGCCGATGCCGGTCAGCGCGTAGAACACGTTGGACGGCACCACGTCCATCAGCACCTTGACCACGCTGGGCACCTCGCGCGGGGTGTAGCCATGGGCCATGCTCAGGCTCAGGTTGCCCGTGCCCGGCTGCATGATCGTGCCCACCAGCAGGCCGATGCCCACCGCCAGCGCGGCGGTGATGATGAACCACAGGAAGGTACGTCCGCCCAGCGCGGCGACCGACTTCTGGCCGTGCAGCGAGGAGATCGCGTTGATCACCGCGAAGAACACCAGCGGCACCGCGATCATCTTGATCAGGGTGACATACAGGTCGCCCAACGGGCCGAACCAGACCTCGGCCGCGGGACCCAGCAGCCAACCGGCCAGCGCGCCCAGCACGAAGCCGCCGAGTACACGCTGCCAGAACGGGATCCGCAGCCACGCCGATACCAGCGCCATGAGCCTTCCAGGGGGAGAGTGATACAGCTGGCCACCTTAGCCCAAGCCGCTCGTGCGGACGAGGCGTACAGGGAAAATCAGCGTGTCATCGGCGTGCCTTGCAGCGTTCTGCATAATGAACGCCCGTACCATCCGTGAGATCCGCGCGTCCATGCCCCGTTCCACCCCTCTGCTGGCGGCCCTGGCCACCACCCTGCTGCTTGGCGCCTGCGCCACTCCCGCTTCTTCCTCCCGCATCGGCGGCGGTTCTGTTCAGGTCGATGTACCAGCAGTGGCCCACCCGTCCGGTGAAACCCCGCAGTGGTGGTACCGCAGCGGCGCCGCCCGTGCCGCCGGCAGTGGCGCGATGGACGGCCGCGCGAAGAACGTGATCCTGTTCCTGGGCGATGGCATGAGCCTGACCACCGTGGCCGCCGCGCGCATCTTCGAGGGCCAGCGCAACGGCAACCCCGGCGAGGAGAACCTGCTGTCGTGGGAACGCTTCCCGGCCACGGCGTTCAGCAAGACCTACAACACCGATTCGCAGACCCCCGATTCGGCCGGCACCATGACGGCCATCACCACCGGGGTGAAGACCCACATGGGCGCCATCGGGGTCAGCGCGGGCAGCCGCAGCGACTGCGCCGACAGCCTGGGCAAGGGCCTGCTGACCTGGTTGCAGCTGGCCGACAGCGCCGGCATGGCGACCGGCGTGGTGTCCACCGCGCGCCTGACCCATGCCACGCCGGCGGCGACCTACGCCCATTCGCCGGAGCG
Source organism: Stenotrophomonas sp. NPDC077420 (assembly GCF_044543385.1). Lineage (NCBI taxonomy): Bacteria > Pseudomonadati > Pseudomonadota > Gammaproteobacteria > Lysobacterales > Lysobacteraceae > Stenotrophomonas > Stenotrophomonas sp. NPDC077420. The sequence continues at coordinate 132,946 of NZ_JBITVZ010000010.1, read as the reverse complement.
CAACTGGGAGAGCGACGCGGACCTGCCGGACGCGGCGAAGGCCGCCGGCTGCCAGGACATCGCCCAGCAGCTGCTGTCCACCTCGCGCTATGGCCGCGGACCGCTGGTCGCGCTGGGTGGCGGCCGCGGCCAGTTCACCACCGTGGAAGAGACCGACCCGGAGTACGACGACAAGGTGGGCCTGCGCCTGGACGGGCGCAGCCTGGTCAGCGAATGGAAGCAGGCGCATCCGCAGGGCGCGTATGTGTGGAATGCACGGCAGCTGCAGGCCGCGGCCACCGCGCCGGCGATCCTGGGCCTGTTCGAGCCGGACCACATGCGTTATGACGCCGAACGTGGCGAAGATCCCTCCGGTGAGCCCAGCCTGGCCGACCTGACCCGGGCCGCCATCGCCAACCTCTCGCGCCACAAGGAGGGCTACGTGCTGATGGTGGAAGGTGCGCGGATCGACCATGCCAACCACAGCGGCAATGCCTACCGCGCCCTGAGCGACACCGTGGCCCTGTCCGACGCGGTCCGCGCGGCGGCCGACGCCACCTCCGACCAGGACACCCTGATCATCGTCACCGCCGACCATTCGCACACGCTGAACTTCGTCGGCTACCCGGCACGTGGCAACCCGATCCTGGGCAAGGTCAAGGACAAGGGCGGCGAAGACGGCGCCGGCGCGCTGGACCTGGCCCGTGACGGCACCGGCCTGCCCTACACGACCCTGAGCTATGCCAACGGCCCGGGCTTCACCGGCGCCAGCAACCAGCAGCCGGCCGGCCCCAAGACCTACCCGCATGCGCCAAGCAGCTTCGACCCGGCCAAGGGCCGGCCGGACCTGACCCACGTCGATACCGAACACCGCGATTACATGCAGGAAGCACTGGTGCCGATGAAGAGCGAAAGCCACGGCGGCGAAGACGTGGGCATCTGGGCCCGCGGCCCCGGCAGCAGGGCGGTGCGCGGCACCATGGAACAGAACACGATCTACCACATGATCGTGCAGGCCACCCCGCGTCTGCGCGAGCGGCTGTGCCGGGCGGGCACCTGCGACGCCCACGGCGTGCCGGTGGAACTGCCGACACCGAAGGCGTTCGAGCGCACGGTCGAGTGACAGCCGGGCAGCGCCCGGCGCGCCACGTCCGCACCCATTCCGATGGCGATGGATCGCGTCAACGCCGATACTCCAACCGTGCCTGACCCAACCGCCCCGATCAGCCCATTGCCCCCCGTGCCCGACCTGCCCGCCCCGGTGCTGGTCGGGTTCAGTGGCGGGCTGGATTCGACCGTGCTGCTGCACTGGCTGTCGCAGTCCGCCGCGCAGCGGGCGGCCGGGCTGCACGCGGTGCACGTCCACCACGGCCTGCAGGCCGACGCCGATCGCTGGGCCGCCCATTGCCAGGCGATCTGCACCGCCTGGTCGATTCCCCTGCAGGTGGTCCATGTAACCGTTCCACGCGACACCGGCGAAGGGCTGGAAGCGGCCGCCCGGCATGTGCGACGTGACGCCTTTGCGCGGGTGCTGCGCGACGGTGAACACCTCGCCCTGGCCCACCATCGCGACGACCAGGCCGAAACCTTCCTGCTGCGTGCGCTGCGCGGCTCCGGCGTGGACGGATTGGCCGCGATCCGCGCGCATGCCCCGTTCGCTGCCGGATCGATCTGGCGCCCGCTGCTGCACCTGCCTCGCAGCGCGCTGCAGGCCCATGCGCAGGCGCATGCGCTGCACTGGATCGACGACCCCAGCAATGCCAGCGACGCAGCCGATCGCAATTTCCTGCGCCTGCACGTGCTGCCGCTGCTGCAGCAGCGCTGGCCGCATGCCGACGCGGCGTTCGCGCGCAGCGCCGAGCTCAGCGCCCAGGCCCAGCGCCTGCTGGATACGTCCGACCAGGACACCCTGCGCCGCTGCACGGTATCGCCGGGGGTGCTGGACTGCGCGCGGCTGCAACGGCAGCCGCGCGAACGCCGCGCGCGCCTGTTGCGGCACTGGGTGCGCAGCGCCGGACAGCCCCCCCTGCCGGCGGCCGGGGTACAGGCGATCGAACGCGACGTGCTGCCGGCGACGCAGGATGCGGATGCGCAGTTCGCCTGGCAGGGCGTACGCATCCGGCGCTGGCGCGGGCACCTGTACCTGCTGCCCATGGCATTGGCGCTGCCCTTGGACTGGCGCGTCAACTGGGACGGGTCCACGCCGCTGGCCCTGCCCGATGGCGGCGAACTTGCGCTGCTGGGCCGGCGACGCCTGCCCGAGCCGGTGCAGGTCAGCGCGCGCCGCGGGGGCGAGCGCATCCAGCTGCCGGGTCGCAGCCATACGCACGCACTCAAAGACCTGCTGCAGCAGCGCGGCCTGCCCCCCTGGCAGCGCCGCCAGCTGCCGTTGCTGTATGCAGGCGATGCCCTGCTGGCCGCGGGCGACCGCGTGATCGGCGCGCCGTTGCAGCACTGGCTGGATGAACACGACGCGCAGTTGCGATGGACGCCGGGCACGGCCTGAATTGACCCCCCGCAGCTGGCGCTTCACACTTGCAGCATGGCCAAGAAATCCCCCACAGACGCCTCCCCGGTCGCCCACTTCGAGCATTCGCTGGAAGAACTGGAGCTGCTGGTGGAGAAGATGGAAACCGGCGAGATGAGCCTGGAACAGTCGCTCAGCGCATACGAACGCGGGGTTGGGCTGTACCGCCAGTGCCAGCAGGCGCTGGAACAGGCCGAGCTGCGCGTGCGCCTGCTCAGCGACCCGGCGCGTCCGGACACCGCCGAGCCGTTCGACCCGCCCCGCCATGACGGTTGAGTCCACGTTCGCGCGTTGGCGCGAACGCATCGAAGCCCAGCTCGACGCCAGCCTGCCCTCGTCGCACCACGCACCGCAGCGCCTGCACCAGGCGATGCGCCATGCGGTACTCGGCGGCGGCAAGCGCATGCGCCCGCTGCTGGTGTACGCCAGCGGGCAGGTGTTCGGCGCGGACGAGGCTGCGCTGGACGCGCCGGCGATGGCCGTGGAGCTGGTCCACGCGTATTCGCTGGTGCATGACGACCTCCCGGCCATGGACGACGACGCATTGCGCCGTGGCCGCCCCACCACGCACATCGCCTTCGACGAAGCGACCGCCATCCTGGCCGGCGATGCGCTGCAGACGCGCGCGTTCGGCCTGCTGGCCGACGCCGCGTTGCCGCCGCTGCTGCGCGTGCACTGCCTGCAGGCACTCACCCACGCCTCGGGCGCGGCCGGCATGTGCGGGGGCCAGGCCCTCGATATCGCTGCCACCGGGCAGGCACAGCCGTTGGCCGACCTGCAGCACATGCACGCGCTGAAGACCGGCGCGCTGATCCGCGCGGCGGTACGCATGGGCGCGCTGTGCGGCGACGCAGCGCAGGCCGACCTCGCCCAGCTGGACGATTTCGCCGACGCGCTGGGCCTGGCCTTCCAGGTGCGCGATGACATCCTGGACGTGGAAGCCAGCTCGGAACAGTTGGGCAAGACGGCCGGCAAGGACCAGGCACAGGCCAAGTCCACATTCCCGGCATTGTTGGGGATGGACGGTGCGAAGGCCGAGTTGGCCGCACTGCGCGAGCGCATGCACGCCAGCCTTGCCGGTTACGACGAGCGCGCCGATGCATTGCGTGCATTGGGCCGTCTGGCGGTCGAGCGCAACCACTGACGGTAGGTACCGACCGCAGGTCGGTACGGCAGCCACGCAGGCCGTGGCGTTACGGATCAGAACGAAAAACGCCCGGCATTGCCGGGCGTTTTTCGTGGGATACCGACCCACGGTCGGTATCTACCGTGACTCTCGGCGGGCACCGGGCGTTGCCCGGTACACGCCAGCGGTCACTTGATCAGGCGCAGCGCGAACGGATAGCGGTACGCCTCGCCGTTGTTGGCCTTCACCGCGGCGATGATGCAGAACACCAGGTTGAGGATCCCGACCAGCGGGGCCAGCAGGCCGCCGATGATCACGATCATCAGGATGAAGCAGATGATCATCGCCAGGGTGACGGTGATCTGGAAGTTCAGCGCTTCCTTGGCCTGGTCGGTGACAAAGCCCTTGCTGCTGTCATCCTTGCTGATCAACCAGATGATGAGCGGGCCGATGAACCAGGTGAAGATGCCCAGCAGGTGCGCGGCCAGGGCCATCGTGCGCTGGTCGCTGGGTACCGGGCCGACGCTGGTCGGCGGCGGCGGCGGCGGGGCGGTGACGTTGTCAAATTCGCTCACGTGAAACTCCTTATCCAGTGTGTGGGTGGTGCGCGGCAGGCTCCCCGCCTGCCCAGGCAGCCGGCACAGGATACGTCAATCGATGCCGTCAATCGTTACCGGCCACCGTCATTCGTCCCACCAGGATCGAGCCGACCTGCACGTGCGAGCGGCGATCGATATCGCTGCCCACCGCCTCGATCGACGCGAACATGTCCTTCAGGTTGCCGGCGATGGTGATGCCGTCGACCGGGTACTGGATCTCGCCGTTCTCCACCCGGAAGCCACCGGCGCCACGCGAGTAGTCGCCGGTGACGCCGTTGACGCCCTGCCCCATCAGTTCGGTGACCAGCAGGCCGTCGCCCATCTGCCGCGCCATCGACGTGAGATCGCCCGCGTTGGCGCGCACCAGCAGGTTGTGCACGCCACCGGCATTGCCGGTGGTGACCAGGCCGAGCTTGCGCGCCGAATAGCTGCCCAGCACGTAGCGCTGCAGCACGCCCGCGTCGATCAACGCCGAATCGCGGGTGGCCACACCGTCCCCGTCGAAGGCGGTCGATCGCAGCCCGCGGCGCAGCAGCGGCCGTTCGTCCACCGCGAACCAGTCCGGGAACAGCTGCGTGCCCACGCTGTCGAGCAGGAAGCTGGCCCGGCGGTACAGCGCCCCGCCGGACACCGCACCCAGCAGGTGGCCGATCAGGGAACGGGCCACTTCCGGGGAATACAGCACCGGCATCTGCGCGGTGGCCATCGAACGCGGCTGCAGGCGGGCCACGGTGCGCTCGGCGGCGCGCCGGCCGATCGACGCGGCGTCCTCCAGGTCTTCCCGGGCCAGTGCACTGCTGTACCAACCGTCGCGCTGCATGCCGTCGCCCTGCCCGGCGATCAGCGCGCAGCCCACCGAATGGTGGCTGCTGCGGTCGCGGCCGATGAAGCCATGCGAATTGGCATACACCGACAGGCTGGTGGCGGTGGCGGCCGAGGCGCCGTCGGAATTCTGGATGCGGGGGTCGGCGTCGCGCCCGGCCGCTTCGCAGGCCAGCGCCAGGTCCACCGCCTGGTCGGCCTGCAGCGCCCACGGGTGCCAGCTGTCCAGGTCGGGGAGGTCGCGCGCCATCAGCGCCGGGTCGGCCAGCCCGGCGGCGGCATCGTCTTCGGTATGCCGGGCGATCGCGCAGGCTTGGGCCACGGTTGCCTCCAGGCTGGCCGGCTGCAGGTCGGCGGTGCTGGCACTGCCCTTGCGCTGGCCGAAGTACACGGTCACGGCGATGCCGCGGTCGCGGGTGGATTCCACCGTTTCGACCTCGCCCAGGCGCACGTTCACGTCCAGCCCGCGTTCTTCGCTGCAGCTGACCTCGGCCTGGCTGGCGCCCATCGCCCGGGCCCGGGCCAGCAGCTGCTGGGAAATGTCGGCCAGCTGTTCCAGCCGCTGCAGGCTGTCGTCGGCGGCGGGCGCTTCAGGGGAGATCACGTTCAATGCTTTATCCTGTACGGGTGAGTGCCGGGCGCAACGCCGGGCGCAGTTCTGGAAGTGGAAACAAGACGATGCGCGGACGCGACGAAGAAACCGGTGAATTCCTTGACATCAGCCGCAGCCAGAACCGGCGCGACGCGCTGGACGTGCTGGCCCTGGGCGAGAAGCTGGTGTCGCTGACGCCGGCGCAGCTGGCCCGCGTGCCGGTGCCGGAAGACCTGCTGCCGCACATCGCCGAAGCCAAGCGGATCACCGCACACATCGCCCACAAGCGCCAGCTGGCGTTCCTGGCCAAGCACATGCGCCGCGAGGACGAGGCCACGCTGGACGCGATCCGCGACGCGCTGGACGTGAACAGCGAAACCTCGCGCCGCGAAGTGGCGGCCCTGCACCGCGCCGAAGACTGGCGCGAGCGCCTGCTCAAGGACGGCGACAAGGCGCTGTCGACGCTGCTGGAAGAATACCCGCAGGCCGACCGCCAGCAGCTGCGCACGCTGGTGCGCAACGCGCAGGCCGAGCGGGCGAAGAACAAGCCGCCGCGGGCCTTCCGCGAGCTCTACCAGGTGCTGCGCAACCTGTTCGTGCCGGCTGCGCTGGGCCTGGACGGCGTTGCGTCCGAGGCCGCTGCCGCCGACGACGACCTCGACGACGACAGCAACGACTGAAGCGGGCAGGCAGGACGGGCGCATCCGGCGATCAGGCCTGGGTGCCGCCCACGGTGATGCCGTCGATCAGCAGCGACGGCTGGCCCACGCCCACCGGTACGCTCTGACCGTCCTTGCCGCAGACGCCCACACCTTCGTCCAGCGCCAGGTCGTTTCCGATCATGCGTACCTTCTGCATGGTTTCCGGGCCATTGCCGATCAACGTGGCCCCCTTCACCGGCGCGGTCACCCGACCGTCTTCGATCAGGTAGGCCTCGGTGGCCGAGAACACGTACTTGCCGCTGGTGATGTCGACCTGGCCGCCACCGAAGTTGACCGCATACAGGCCACGCTTGACCGAACGGATCATGTCTTCCGGGTCGTGCTGGCCGGCGCGCATGTAGGTATTGGTCATCCGCGGCATGGTCATGTGCGCGAACGACTCGCGCCGCCCGTTGCCGGTGGGCGCCACGCCCATCAGGCGCGCATTGAGCGAATCCTGCATGTAGCCGACCAGGATGCCGTCCTCGATCAGCGTGGTGCACTGGGTCGGGTGGCCTTCGTCGTCGATGTTGAGCGAACCGCGGCGACCGTCGAGGGTGCCGTCGTCGACGATGGTCACGCCGGGCGCGGCCACGCGCTCACCGATGCGGCCGGCATACACGCTGGTGCCCTTGCGGTTGAAGTCGCCTTCCAGGCCATGGCCCACCGCCTCGTGCAGCAGCACGCCCGGCCAGCCCGGACCCAGCACCACGGTCATCACCCCGGCCGGCGCCGGAATCGCCTCCAGGTTCACCAGCGCCTGGCGCAGCGCCTCGCGGGCAAACGCCTCCGGGCGTCCATCGGCGAACAGTTCGGCATAGCTGTAGCGACCGCCACCCCCGGCATACCCGGACTCGCGGCGGCCCTGCTGTTCCACGATCACCTGCACGTTCAAGCGCACCAGCGGGCGGATATCGCCGGCCAGCACGCCATCGCTGCGTGCGATCAGCACCGTATCCACCCCGCCGGACAGGCTGACCATCACCTGCTGCACGCGCGGGTCGGCCGCGCGCAGGTAGCGGTCCAGGCGCTTGAGCACCTCCACCTTGGCTTCATTGCCCATGCCGTCGATCGGGTCCAGGGCCGGGTACAGCGCGCGCGCCGTGCCACGCACCAGCGCACGCGCCGGCTGTGCGCCGCCGTCGCGGGAAATCGCGCGCGCCGACTGCGCCGCGGCCAGCAGCGCATCGCCGTGGATGTCGTCGGAATAGGAGAAGCCGGTCTTCTCGCCGGCGATGGCGCGCACGCCCACGCCCTGCTCGATGGAATGGGCGCCGTCCTTGACGATGCCATCTTCCACGCTCCAGCTTTCGCGGCGCGCGTGCTGGAAATAAAGGTCGCCGAAATCGATGCCCGGTCCGAGCAGGGTGCCGAAGGTGCGTTCCAGGCCGCCCGCGTCGAGTCCGGCGGGCAGCAGCAGGCGGTCTTGGGCAAGGGTAAGTGCGTTGTCGGTCATGGTCTTGATCTATGGGCGCCGGCCGCCTTCGCAAGCCGGGCGCGGGAAAGAGGGGTCAACGCGGGGGCGCCTGGTCACGGTCGATCACGTCAACCTTGGGCTCGGCCCAGGGGCCGGTAACGCGGTAGGTCTTGGCCCCGATCTCCCCGAGGGGCTTGGACAGCACGGCATTGGCCGCGGCACCTACCGCCGCGCCCACCGGTCCGCCGGCGACCGCGCCGACCACGGTGAGCAGGTTGCCCGCGCGCGGATTGACGTCGATGGTCTGGTCGAACTGCTGGCGGCGCAGGTCGGTGCGGCCGCGGATGCTGATGTTGGCCGCCGGGCCTTCGATCAGCACCTTGTCGGTGGTGGCCATGCCATCGGCGAAGTCCAGCGTGCCGGCCACCTGGTTGAAGGCGAAGCCCTTGGAGAAGAAATCGCGGAAGTCGAACATCAGCCGACGCGGCAGCTGGGTCACGCTGAGCAGGCCCAGCACGCGGCCCGCACCGGGTTCCAGCTCCAGCAACTGGCCGTTGCGGGCATGTACCTGCATCCGGCCCTGCAGCGCGCCCAGCTGGAAGTCCGACGGACCGCCCTCCCACCCGGCCTCCAGGCGGATCTGGCCCTGGCCGCCGCGCAGCTGGCCACCGTAATCCAGGTTCTGCATCAACCCGCCCAGGTCGTCGCTGTCCACGTTGACCTCCACGTGGGTACTGGCCGCCGCGCCCATGCCCAGCCAGCGGCCCTGGATGTCGATGGCCTGCTTCGGCGCGCGGAACTGCAGCTTGTCCACGCTCAGCCCGTTGCCGAACGGCCGCGTGCGCAGCACCGCCTGGCCCAGCCGGGCCTTGCCGAACTGCAGGTCGGCCACGTCCAGCGACAACGGTGGGATCTTCGCCGGCTTGGTGTCGTTGGCACTGGCCTGCACCCGCGCCGGGAGCGTGGTCTCGGGCGGAAGCAGGATCGGCGCACCATCCCCAGGCGCCTTGATCGGCGCAGGCGGCGACTGCCAGTGCACGCGTTCGAGCGTGCCGACGATGGGCGCGCCGTCGGCGCTGGGCACGCTCAGGCTGCCGGCCAGCGACGGACCGTCCAGGCGCACGTCCACGCCGTTGCCGGCCGGGCGCAGCCGCAGGCGGGTCTGCGGGAACATGCCGCCGGCCAGCAGCAGCTGGCCGACCTGCACATCGACCTGGCGCAGCGGCATCGGGTCGGCACCGGGGGTGCCGCCCGGCGAGCGCGCCAGCGCGATCCAGTCCAGTGCATCCAGCGAGCCGCTGCGTCCATTCACCACCAGCCCGCTGGCCGGCGGGTCGCGGTCGACCTTGTCGCTGCCCAGCGTGACCTGCACGCCGGTCTGGCCGTCGTGGGTACGCGCGGCCAGGGCCAGGCGCTGGCCGAACGCCACGTCCACGCGGCCGACGCCCATCGGCAGCTGCACCGCGACGGCCGTGTCCAGCGGCGTCCCGGCCGGCTTGTCCAGCGGCGCCGGCAGGTCCAGGCGGGTGCCGACCAGGTCCGAATGCAGCTGCAGCAGCGTGGGCGGCGCGGCCTTGCTGCCCGCGGCCACCTTCGGCAGGGTCACGCCGATGGTCCAGCGCGAGGTGCCCTCGATGTACGGCTTGAGCCAGCCCAGTTCGGGGGCACGGTCCAGCAGCAGCCCGGCGTCCAGCGCCGCGCCAAGTTCCGCTTCAAAGGCCTGCTGCGGGTCGCGCACGTAGCCGCCGGCGCGCAGGCTCAACTGGCCGTCCTGGCCGAGGTGGCGGACCGCCAGCGCTTCGGCGCCGAAGCCGTCCTGGCTGTAACGGGCCTGCCCGCGCATCGCATCGAAGGTCAGGTCGAAGCGCTTGTCCGACAGGGTCGCACCGTCCAGCTCCACCGTTCCCTGCAGGTGGCCCACGCCCTGGTCGCGGTGCAACGGCTGCAGCAGGTCGAAGCTCACGGCGGCCGGGCCCTTGGCGCTCAGGTTGTCCAGCGAATCGGCGTAGGTCCGGTGCAGCGGGCTCTGCTTGAGCATCGCCAGCAGCGCACCGGCATCGCTGCGGCTGTTGGCCTTGACGTACAGCGCGGTGGCACCGAAATCGGGGATGCCCGCATCGAAGTGGTCCACGGCCACGCCGGCCAGGTCGCCGCGCCCGTGCATTTCAAACCCGGGGCCGATGAAGGCGATATCGCCATCGACCTTGTCCATGGTCGGCCAATCGCGCTGGAAGCGGATGCTGCCATTGTCGATACGCCCGGTCGCCTCGAAGCGACCGTTGTGCTGGTCGAACGGCCAGTCTTCCAGGTCACCGGTGACCAGGCCGATGCCGCCGCGGACGTAACCGCCCACCAGCGCTGCATCCAGCCAGTCGGTGGCGCCCTTGCTCATTTTGGAATGGATCCAGAAGCGCTTGGCGGCGGTCATCGGCACGTCGTCCAGGCTGGCGGCCAGCTGCATCCACGGCCGCGTGCCATCGCCCTGGAACCACAGCGTGCCGCGCACGTCGGCGGCGTAGTCGGTGCCCTGCACCCGCAGCGCCGGGGTGCCGATCCGCCAACCGCCGCCTTCGTCGCGCCACCCCACCATGCTGCCGGCAAGGCGGACGTCGTGGCGCACGCCAAACCCGGTAGGCCAGTCGAACTGCATCAGCCGGGTGGGCTGCAGATCGAGCCGGAAGCCGTCGGCGTCGCCGTCGAAATGGCCGCCCACGCCGCTCAGGCCCGGCGCGTGGCCGACCGGGGCGAAGCGAATCTCTTCCAGCTCGCCGTCGATGCTGAGCGGGCCATCGCGCTCGCCCGCCACGCGCACGCGGCTCATCCGCACCTGCGGTGCCGCCGCGTGCAGCCAGCCGCGCAGGCCCGGTTCGATCCGGTCGGTGAGTGCCAGCCCGCGCAACAGCGCGGTGGCGTCGATGTTGTCGCCGGCCAGCGCCATGTGCTGGCCGCCGGCAAGCAACAACCCATCCAGGCGCTCGGTGCGCCCTTCCATGCCGATCCGCAGCGTCGGCGCGTCCGCCCGCCAGCCGCCCTGCACCCAGCGCCAGCGCGCACGCAGCTGCAGCGCGTCCAGTGTCATCACCGGGCGCGTGCCGTCGGCCAGGCGCGCGCCACGCAACTGGACGCCCTGCAGGTTCGCGTCGCTGGTCAGCATCACCACCCGGTGGTCGCGCAGGTCCGCCCAGGCGTCGAGCCTGCCGGTGCCCTGCACCAGCGACACACCGCCCACGGCCAACAGCGCGCCCCAGCTGCGGAAGTCGGCCGGGTCCGCCCCCAGCCAGGCCTGGCCGTCGCCCTTGGCACGATCAAATCCCAGCACGGCGGTCAGGGGTGCGCCCTGCAGGTCGGCCCAGGCGCGCGCCCCGACCGACACCCGCTCACCGTTCACCCGCAGGCGCAGGTCGATCCGCGGCAGTTCGGCCTGCAGCTTCAGCGACGGCGCCTCCACCCGCAGCCGGCCGCCAATCACCTGCAGCTCGCCCAGGCGCCGCAATGTCTCCAACGGGTCGCCGCCGGCCTTCGGCTGCGGCAGTCCCTGCACCGACCAGCGACCGTCCTCGGCCCGCTGCAGCACCAGCGCCAGTCCGCGCAGGCGCAGTTCGGTCAGCGAGTGACCGGGCAGCACGCCGGAATACAGCGACACCAGCACTTCGGCCTCGCCAATGCGCAGGCCGTCGCCGCTGCCGATGCGCAGGCCCTTGAGCGCCAGCAGCGGGCCGCGCCGGGTCCAGCGGGTCTGCAGACTGTCGAACGCCACCGGCTGTCCGGCGCGCGCGCTCAGCCAGCCGGCCACCTTGTCCGGATGACGCTCGGCCAACGGCAGCAGTTGGCTGACGCTGCCCACCAGCACCGCCACGCAGACCAATACGATCGCCATGGCATAGACGGCATGGCGGCGAATCCTTCGCAGTCGCAGGCGCAGCGGCGCGCTCATCGGGCCGCGCGTGCGCCCGCGCGGCAGTGCGCGGGCGGGCTCAGGTCACAGCAGGACGACATCGAACTGCTCCTGCAGGTACTGCTCGTCGGCCTGGAAGCGGATCGACTTGCCCAGGAATTCCTCCAGCTCGGCCACCGCCGCCGATTCCTCATCGGTGATCCGGGCCACCACCTTGGACGAGGCGATCACCAGCAGCCGCGCGGCATCGAACTGGCGCACCGCCCGGGTGATCTCACGGAAAATCTCGTAGGTCACCGTTTCGGCGGTCTTGATCGACCCGCGCCCGCTGCATTCCGGGCACGGTTCGGACAACTGCCGCTCCAGGCTCTCCACGGTGCGCTTGCGGGTCATCTCCACCAGTCCCAACGGCGAGAACTCGTACACCGTGGTCTTGGCATGGTCGCGCGCCAGCGCCTTTTCCAGGGTGCGCAGCACCTGGCGGCGGTGTTCGGCATCGTCCATGTCGATGAAGTCGATGATGATGATCCCGCCCAGGTTGCGCAGCCGCAGCTGGCGCGCCACCGACTGGGCGGCCTCCAGGTTGGTGCGGAACACCGTCTCCTCCAGGTTGCGCTGCCCGAGGAACGAGCCGGTGTTCACGTCGATGGTGGTCATCGCCTCGGTCTGGTCGATCACCAGGTAACCGCCGGATTTGAGCGGGACCTGCTTGTCCAGCGCGCGGCCGATTTCATCTTCCACTCCGAACATGTCGAAGATCGGGCGGTCGCCGCTGTACAGCTCCAGCTTCTCGGCCAGCACCGGCATGTACTTGGCCACGAAGGCCTGCAGCTGGGTAAAGGTTTCCTTGGAATCCACCTTGACCTTGTCCACGTCCTTGCGGATCAGATCGCGCACCGAGCGCAGCGGCAGGCTGAGGTCTTCGTAGATCACGCTGCACGGGGTCGCCTCGCGGCCACGACGCTCGACCACGTTCCAGACCCGCGAGAGATAGGCGATGTCTTCGGCAATGGCCTCGGCCGGTTGGCCTTCGGCATTGGTCCGCACGATGTAGCCGTAGCCGCCATGCTGGGCGGACAGTTCGGTGACCAGCGTCTTCAGGCGCGCGCGCTCGGCTTCGTCTTCGATCCGCGCCGACACGCCGACCACCTTGGACTGCGGCAGCAGCACCATGTAGCGCGACGGAATGCTGATCTGCGTGGTCAGGCGGGCGCCCTTGGTGCCGATCGGGTCCTTGACCACCTGCACCACGATGTCCTGCCCGTCGCGCAGCAGTTCCACGATCGGAACCGACGACGGCGGCGGCAACGTGGTGCCTTCGGTGTCCGGGCTGGCGACCGGGGCCGGGCGGACCACGTCATTGGCGTGCAGGAACGCGGCGCGCTCCAGCCCGACCTCGACGAAGGCCGCCTGCATGCCCGGCATCACCCGCTGCACCTTGCCCTTGTAGATGTTGCCGACCACCCCGCGGCGCCAGCCACGTTCGATGTGCAGCTCCTGCAGCATGCCGTTTTCGATGACCGCCACGCGGGTTTCACGTGGGGTGACGTTGACCAGGATTTCTTCAGACACGGGCGACTCCCTTCGATTCGAACGCCTTCAGCAACTGCTCGGTCTGTTGCAGGGGCAATCCCATCACACCCGAATAGCTTCCCGCCAGATGGCGGATGTAACGCTCGGCCCCGCCCTGGATGGCGTAGGCACCCGCCTTGCCCATCGGCTCGCCGCTGGCCACATAGGCAGCAAGGGTGGCCTCGTCCAGCGCGATGAATTCCACCTCCGACACCACCTGCACTACCTGTTCGTGGCCGCGGGCGACCAGCGCCACCCCGGTCATCACCTGGTGCGTGCGGCCGGACAGCCGGCGCAGCATGGCGGCGGCATCCTCGGCGTCGACCGGCTTGCCGAACACCTCCCCGTCCAGCACCACTTCGGTGTCCGCGCCCAGCACCACCGCCTCCGGGTCGTCGGCCAGCAACGCAAACCCGGCCCGGGCCTTGTCGAGGGCCACGCGCTGCACGTAGGCCTGGGCGGTTTCCGCGGCGGCCCGGACCTCGGGCACGTCCAGGTCGAGCGCGCGGAACGGTCGGTCCAGGCGCGCCAGCAGTTGGGTTCGTCGGGGCGAACGAGAGGCGAGATAAAGCATCGCGGAAGCATAACCTGCGGGCCCTGTCTGAATCGCGAGCAACGCGGCCGAATCGTCATCAACCCCGATAAACCTCACCAGACGTTCATCGCTCCGACACCAACCTCAACGCCTTCACATGGAGAGACCTATGCGCCGCCCGTCCTTGTCCCCGCTGCTGCTTGCCCTGTCCCTTGCCCTGGGAACCTCGATGACCGCCCACGCCCAGACCCCGCCTGCCATCGCCGTCCCCGCCGACAGCACCCTGCTCAACATCTCGGCCAACGCCGAAGCCCGCCGCGTGCCCGACGTGGCCACGCTGTCGGCCGGCGTGGTCACCCAGGCCACCGACGGCAACACGGCCATGCGCCAGAACGCCGAACAGATGGTCAAGGTGCTTGCCGCGATCAAGGCCGCCGGCATCGCCGAGCGCGATGTGCAGACCAGCGGGGTCAACCTCAGCCCGCAGTACCGCTACGCCGAGAATGAAGCGCCGAAGATCACCGGCTACCAGGCCAGCAACACCGTCAGCCTGAAGGTGCGCGACATCGCCAGGCTGGGCAAGGTCCTCGACGCGCTGGCCGCACAGGGCGCCAACCAGATCAACGGCCCGCAGTTCGAGATCGACAAGCCCGAGCCGGTCTATGACGAGGCCCGCCTGGCCGCACTGAAGAAGGCCCAGGCCCGCGCCGAAACCTATGCCACGTCGCTGGGCCTGCGCGTGCGCCGTATCGTCAGCATCTCCGAAAGCGGCGGCGGCAACTTCCGGCCGGTGATGATGCGCGCCGCAGCCGCACCGATGGCCGCCGATGTCTCCACCCCGGTCTCGCCCGGCGAATCGACCGTGTCGGTCAACCTGGACGTGGTCTTCGACCTGGGCCGGTAAGCCCGCCCGGTAATCGACCTGGGCCGGTGAGCCCACCCGGTCGTCGACCTGGGCCGGTGAGCCCACCCGGTCGTCGACCTGGGCCGGTGAGCCCACCCGGTAGCAGCGGACCGTTGGTCCGCTGTTTTCCTGACCGGCAGCGAAACACCCACGCCCCCCCTGCCTTCCGGCCCGCGCCGGGCTGCGGTATTGCTGTCATTGCGGGGGCCCCGCCCCTGCACGTTGGTGTTCCCGCACGCACATCTGGCAAGGAGAGTGGAGCATGGTCCGTACGCATCCCCCGGTGGTACCGCTGCAGATCGACGTCCCGCGCGTGCTCGGCTGGAGCACCGCGCTGGCCCTGCACCTGCTCGCGCTGATGCTGCTGCTGATTCCCGCCGCCTATGTGGCCGCCCCGCTGCCACGCGAGCGGACCGTGGTGAACCTGATCGCCCCGCCGGTGCCGCAGCCCGATCCGCCGCCGCTGATACAACCGCAGGAACCGGTGCCGGTGCGCGCGCCGACCACCACCCCGCGCGTGGCCCCCTTGCCCCCACCCACCGCCACGGCCGACGACGTGCTGGCGGTGCCGCCCCTGCCGGCCAGCGACGTGCAGGCGCCGACCCTGGCACCGGTCGAGCCGGCCGCGGCGGCCTCCGGTAGTGGCGTGCAGCTGCAGTACCGCACCGCGCCGCCGCCGAGCTACCCCATCGCCGCCCTGCGTGCCGGCGAGCAGGGCACGGTGACGCTGCGGGTGCAGGTCGACGCCGACGGCAGGCCGAGCAGCGTGTCCATCGAGCGCAGCAGCGGCTCGCGGGCGCTGGACAGCGCGGCACGGCAGCAGGTGCTGCGCCATTGGCGCTTCGTCCCGGCCCAGGTCGACGGGCAGGCCGTAGCGGCCGTGGGCCTGGTCCCGGTGAGCTTCTCGCTGCCACAGTGACGTGAACGACGTGGGGAGCCGGTCCGGGCTCCCCACGTCCCTTGACGCGCGTCACGAATCATACGAATTAAGCAATTTTTCACGGTTACGTCACCTGTTGGAAACCTAGATTGGCCCCGACGCGTCAATCCGTTGACGGCGCCCAGCCCAGACCCAGGTTTTCCAGTCAGGAGAGAAGCTGTGAAACACCCGATCCAACAACGCTACAACCGCCGTCGCAACCCCCTTTCCCGCTCCATTGCCATGTCGCTTACCAGCAGCGTGCTGCTGCTTGCCGGCGCCTTCGCTTCCTCCTCGGCCCTGGCCCAGGATCAGGGCGCCACCAACCTGGACCGCATCACGGTCACCGGTTCCAATATTCCCCGCACCAATACCGAAACCCCCTCCCCCGTGCAGGTGGTCACGCGCCAGGACATCGACCGCAGCGGCAAGACCACCGTGGCCGAATACCTGCAGACGCTGACGTCCGACGGTGCCGGCTCCATTCCCAAGACGTTCGGCAACGGCTTTGCCGGCGGCGGCGCGGGCATTTCGCTGCGCGGCCTGGGCGCGGGCTCCACGCTGGTGCTGTTGAATGGCCGCCGCATGGCCACCTACGGCCTGGCCGATGACGGCCAGAAGGTCTTCACCGACCTGAGCACCATCCCGCTGGATGCGGTCGAGCGCGTGGAAGTGCTCAAGGACGGCGCCTCGGCGATCTACGGCTCCGACGCCATCGCCGGCGTGGTCAACATCATCCTGCGCAGCGATTTCGATGGCGTGATCCTGCGCGGCTCGTACGGCCTGTCCGGCGACAGCGATGGCGACGCCAAGAAGGCGACCCTGACCGCCGGCACCGGCGATATCGCCGAAGACGGCTGGAACGCGTTCTTCAGCCTGGATGTCGGCAAGACCGACGCGATCAAGATCAGCGACCGCAAGAACCGCGACTGGATCGGCACCGGTGACCTGCGTCCGTGGGGCATCAGCGCGCAGGATTCGCAGTTCCTGGGCGGCGCATTCCTCGGTGGCGGCACCAGCGGCGGCGTCGGTCCCAACGGCTCGGTGTTCGATGACCGTGCCGTGACCGCCACCAGTCCGGCGTTCCTGGTTCCGTTGCCGGGCTGCGAAGGCCTGACCACCATTCCCGGGCAGACCGCCGCGTCCATCGCCGAAGACGGCTGCCTGTGGAACCCGGCCCAGCTTTACCGCGACCTGAGCCCGAAGGAGGAATACGTCAACGTATTCGGCCGCGCCAGCTTCGCCTACGGCGAAGGCGGCGAAATCTACACCGAAATCGGCTACTCGAAGAAAGAAACGGTCTTCAGCAACACGCCGTCCGGCGTGTCCGGCAGCTGGGGCTACCCGCTGGGCCCGGTCAACGCCAACAGTGGACCGGACGCCACCGTGCTCGGACCGACCCATCCGGACAACCCGATCCCCGGGCAGGCATCCCGCCTGCGTTACTCGGCGTGGGATGTGGGTCCGCGCGTGACCACCAACACCAATGAGTTCACCCGCTTCCTGGTTGGCACCAAGGGCAACTGGGGCGATTGGGGTTATGACACCGCCTACCTGCATTCGAGCACCAACCTGGTCAACAAGCGTACCGGCTTCCTGCGCTACAGCGCCGTGCAGTGCGCGTTGGGTGACCCGGCCTGCCCGGGTGGCGTCTGGCGCATCGGCGACAATGCCGGGCTGAACTCGCAGGCGCTGTACGACTACATTTCGCCGGAAATCCAGGCCAACGCCAAGTCCAGCCTGGACATGTTCGACTTCACCGTGTCGCGCAGCCTGACGGACCTCAAGGGCGGCCCGCTCGGCCTGGCGATCGGTACCGAGTGGCGCAAGACCAGCAACAGCCTGACCCCGCAGACCTATACCGACGAGGGCGACATCATCGGCCTGGGTTACTCGGCCTATGACGGTACCCAGAATGTGTACGCCGGCTACGTCGAATTGTCCGCGCCGGTGCTGGAGCAGCTGGAATTGTCCGGTGCCGTGCGTTACGACAAATATGAAAGCGGCGATGGCAAGGCCACGCCGAAGTTCGGCGTGAAGTGGACCCCGGTGGACTGGGTGGCGCTGCGTGCCACCTACGCCGAAGGCTTCCGCGCGCCGAACCCTGCCGAGAACGGCGATGGCGGCCTGGCGGCGTTTTCCACCGCGCGCGATCCCGTGCGCTGCGCCGTCAGCCCGCCGGATAGCGTGACCACCAATTGCGGTGCGCGCCCGGTCGCCATCATCACCAGCCCGAACCCGGACCTGAGGCCGGAAGAGTCCAAGAGCTACTCCTTCGGCATCGTGCTGCAGCCGACCTCGACCACGTCGTTGACGGTGGATGCATGGGAAATCAAGCGCACCAACGAGATCGCGCAGGGCAGCACCGCCGATGCGATCGCGGCGGGCAGCGTGCTGCGCGACACCGACCTGATCAACGGCATTCCCGGCACCGGCACCATCCTGGCGGTGAATACCGCCTACGTGAACGCCAACTCGTCGCGGGTGCGCGGTATCGATACCGATATCCGCCAGACCTTCGACGTCGGCCCGGGCCAGCTGGAGATGGACCTGCAGTGGAGCCATGTGCTGAAGTTCGAGCGCACCGAAGGCGACAACACCGTGGATTACGTGGGCACGCACGGCAACTGCGACGTGACCAACTGCATCGGCACGCCGGAAGACCGCATCAACTTCGGCACCACGTGGAAGCAGGATGCGTGGAGCGTGAGCGGCGTGGTCAACTACATCAGCAGCCTGGAGAACAAGGACCGCCGCGGTGGTGACTACCTCGCGTTCTATGCCGATGGCACGCCGGTGGAGAAGATCTCCTCGTTCACCACGTTCGACCTGTCCGGTCGCTACAACATCAGCGACGCGTTCGAACTGAACGCCTCGGTCCAGAACGTGTTCGACCGCACCGCCCCGCTCGACCCGACCACCTACGGCGGGGTGAACTACAACCCGCTGCACTTCAGCGGCGCGATCGGCCGTTACTTCACCGTGGGGGCCAAGTACAGCTTCAACTGATCCACATCGCACTGAACGCCGACGCCCGGGCATTGCCCGGGCGTTTTTTGTTGGCGCTGGGCAGACGCAAGACGCACCCGGGCATGCGCGCAAAAAAAAAGCCTCACATTGCTGTGAGGCTTTTCAAAACCTGGCGCCCGAAGTTGGACTCGAACCAACGACCCCCTGATTAACAGTCAAGTGCTCTAACCGGCTGAGCTATTCGGGCGGGGTGTGCATTCTAACCAGTTTTTGGCGCCGTGTAACCC
Source organism: Stenotrophomonas sp. NPDC077420 (assembly GCF_044543385.1). Classification (NCBI taxonomy): domain Bacteria; kingdom Pseudomonadati; phylum Pseudomonadota; class Gammaproteobacteria; order Lysobacterales; family Lysobacteraceae; genus Stenotrophomonas; species Stenotrophomonas sp. NPDC077420. Next base: position 114,101 of record NZ_JBITVZ010000010.1, on the reverse strand, counting down.
TTCCGCGGCAAATTTCTTCACGCGCGGTGATAGGGATGATTGGCCAGCATCGCAGCAGCACGGTACAGCTGCTCGGCCACTACCAGCCGCACCAGCATGTGCGGCAGCGTCAGCGGGCCGATCGACCATGTTTCGTCCGCCAGTGCGGACACGTCGCTTGAATGCCCTTCCGGGCCACCGATCAGGAACGCCAGGTCCCTGCCCTGCCCACGCCAGTGCTCCAGGCGCTGGGCCAGCTGTTCGGAACTGAGCTGGCGACCGGGTACGTCCAGCGCCACCACATAAGCGTTCTTGGGCAATGCGGCGATCACCCGCTTTCCTTCGTCCTCCGTGGCGCGGCGCGCGTCGCGGCCCTTGCCGCGCAGGCCGGGTTCGATTTCCACCAGGTCGAACGGCAACCAGTGCGAGAGCCGTTTCTGGTACTCGGCAAAGCCCTGCGCCACCCAGCTGGGGGCGCGCTCACCGGTGGCGATCAGCCTGGCTTTCATCGTCGTGCTCCTTCAAATGACAACGGCGCCACCCGGCGCCGTCGTCGTCACCACGCCCGCAACGCTCAGCGCGCGGCGTAGTCGTCTTCGTCGTCGCCCTCATCGAGCAGGCTCGGCGGCTGGTCGCCAACCGTCCACAGGCGCTCCAGCGCGTAGAACTCGCGCACCCGCGGCAGCATGACATGGACCAGCACGTCGCCCAGGTCAACCAGCACCCACTCGGCTTCGCGCTCGCCTTCCACGCCCAGCGGCATCACGCCCAGGTTCTTGGCGAACTTCACCACTTCGTCGGCAATCGACTTCACGTGGCGGCTGGAGGTGCCCGAGGCGATCACCATGAAATCGGTGACGCTGGACTTGCCGATCACGTCGATCTCGACCACGTCCCTGGCCTTCAGTTCTTCGGTGGCCTGGCGCACGCATTCCAGCAGCTGCTGGGTGGACGGCGCCGGGTTCGGCATGGTGACCTTGATGGTCACGGTCTGGGGCTGGGCTTGGTCGCTCAAAGCAGGGAGACTCGATAAATGTGGCGACGATTATACGGCCCACTTCACCTGAACGTGTTCACGGGGCGCGGACCCCGTACAGGCGGTGGTCAACGATGTAATCCGCCACCCGCTCCGGTACCAGCGCGCGCCAGTCGCCGCCGTCGGCGATGCGCAGGCGCACGTCGGACGCCGATTCACTGCGCAGCGGCGCCTGCAGGTGCAGCAGGCGACCGGCGGGGGCGTCGAACACCTCGCGTTCGTGCCGGGCCCAGCGCCCCTGCACTGCCTGCTGCAGCGGCGCGGGCAGGCGCTGTTGCAGGGGGCTGCCGGGGCGGTCGGCAACGATGAAATGGGCCAGCCCGAACAGCGCCTCCCATTCGTGCCAGCCGGGCAGCCCCAGCAGGCTGTCGGCGCCCACCAGCCAGGCCAGCGGTTGGCGCGGACCGAGCTCGGCACGCAGCTCGCGCAGGGTATCGACGGTGTAGGACGGGGTCTGCGGGTGGCGCCGGGCGCGCTCCAGTTCGCGCAGGTCCAGGATCAGGCCGGCGTCGTCCTGGATGGCCAGGCCGAGCATGTCAGCGCGCTGGCGGGCGTCGGCACCGGGGGCGGGACGGTGCGGCGGGTCGGCCGCCGGCAACAGCCGCACCGCCACCTGCAGCTGGTCACGCGCCGCCCGCGCAATGGCCATGTGGCCTCGATGCACCGGGTCGAAGGTACCGCCGTAATGAATGCGCAGGCCCATCGGGCTCAGGCACGGGCCAGCAGGCGTACCGCGCGTGCTTCGGCCACGGCCACCAGCAGCCGCTCCAGGCCCAGCCAGGGATCGCCGTCGGCGCGCCCCTTGGCCATGCGGTCAACCAGCCCGGCTTCGGCCACGAAGCGCTCCCAGCGCCTGGCGTCCGGGTGGCGCTGCAGGGCGCGCTTGAACGGCGCCTGGCGCGATTCCCAGATGCCCCGGCTCTTCATTTCGGCGGCAAGGTTGCCACCGCGCGCCTGCACCCGGGCCAGCGCGGCCGTGGCCAGCATCTCGCGGATCACCATCGGCATCAGCGCCGCCACCGCCTCGCCTTCACCGCGCAGCCCGGCCAGCATCCGCAGCACCGCCGCCGGTTGCCCGGAGAAGGTGGCGTCCAGCAGCCGGAACACGTCGTAGCGCGCCGCGTCGGCGACCAGCGATTCCATGGTGTCTACATCCAGGGTCTGGCCATGGGCCAGCAATGCCAGTTTGTCGATTTCCTGCGCGGCCGCCAGCAGGTTGCCTTCGACCCGCTCGGCCAGCCGCTGCACGGCGGCCGGGTCGGCGCGCAGGCCCTGCTGGCGCAGACGGCGCTCGATCCAGTCGGGCAGTTCGTGCGGCTTGATCGCCCACGCCACCGAGAGCACGCCGACGCGATTGACCGCCTCGGCCCACTTGCCCTGGTGGGCCTTGCTCCATTCGTTGCAGGTGATCAGCAGGATCACGTCCGGCGCCGGGTTGGCGCAGAACCCGGTGATCGCTTCCGCGCCGTCCTTGCCCGGCTTGCCGGTGGGCAAGCGCAGCTCCACCAGCCGGCGCGCACTGAACAGGCTGGGCGCGTTGAAGGTCGCCTCGAGCTGGTTCCAGTCGAAATCGCGGCCGTCGGCGTCGAACACCTCGCGCTCGCTGATGCCATCGGCGCGCGCCCTGGCGCGCACCGCGTCGGCCGCCTCCAGCACGCGCAGGGTTTCCGGCCCGGCGATCAGGTACACCGGTACCAGCGCCTGGTTGGCCAGGTGCCCGGCGAGTTGTTCGGGGCGCAGTTCCATCGTCAGGCCGGTCCGTGCGCGACCGGTCAGCCGCCCTGCGGCGGCGTGGCCGGTGTCGGCGCGGCCGGGGTGGCCGCAGGTTCGGCCGCCGGCGGGTTCAGTCGACCGCGTTCGATCTCGGCGCGCACCACGCTGTCGATGCGGCGCAGGATCGAGGCCGACATTTCACGACGCAGTTCGTCGGCCAGGATTTCGCGCTCGGTGGTGGTACCGGTGGCGTCGGTGGGCGGCGACACGTAATCGCGCGACAACTCGATCACCTGCTGCGGCACCAGGTCACTGCCGTCCTCGCGGCGGAAGACGAAGATCACCGCGTAGCGAAGGCTGTATTCCTGCGCGCGCCCCTGCGCGTCGATGGCGATGGGCAGGTCGCCCCAGCGCTCGGACAACACCTGCAGCTGCGCTGCCGGCTGCTTGCTGTCGGCATCGGCAATCTGCGCGCCGGACGCCATGAGGCCGCGACGCAGCAGCTTGGCCAGTTCACTGTAGGGGGCGGTGGACACCACCTTCACCGCTGCGGTATCGGCGGGCAGCATCAGCTTGTTGCGCAGATGGAAGCCACACCCGGCCAGGGTAGCGGTGAGGACAAGGGCAAGCAGGAATCGGGTCATATGGACAGTCTGGATGAGCCGGGCTCGCCCGGCAACAGGAAAGAAGGGTCCCTCGTACGATGCCCGACCCCACGTGAACACCGCTTGAGAACAGCGCCGTCGTCCTGCGCACGCAACAATTCGTGGTGCCACGCCCTGCGCGGCAGCCATCCGAAGACGGGGCCGTGACCCTCCACGGCCCGCCCGACCGACGTTTACGCCGCCACGATGTTGACGATCTTGCCCGGCACGATGATCACCTTGCGCACGGTCATCCCTTCCAGGAACTTCGCCGCATTCGGCTCGGCCAGGCCCAGCGCTTCGATCTGGTCGCGCGGGGCGTCGGCCGCCACCTCGATGGTGCCGCGCAGCTTGCCGTTCACCTGCACCGCCAGGGTCAGCGCATCGCGGACCAGCGCGGCGCTGTCGGCCTGCGGGAACGGCTGGTCTTCCAGCAGCGTTTCGCCATGGCCCAGCACCTGCCACAACGCATGGCTGGCATGCGGGGTGATCGGATTGAGCAGCAGCACGGTGGCCTGCAGCGCCTCCTGGCGCACCGCGCGGCCCTGCGCCGAGCCGTCATCGAACTTCGCCAGCGCGTTCATCAGCTCCATCACTGCCGCGATGGCGGTGTTGAAGCTGTGGCGGCGGCCGTAATCGTCGCCCACCTTGCCGATGGTTTCATGGGTCTTGCGGCGCAGCGCCTTCTGTTCGGCGGTGAGCGCAGCCACCTCCAGCGCCGGGGCAACGCCCTCGGCGGCATGCTTCTGCACCTGCGCCCACAAGCGGCGCAGGAAGCGCGCCATGCCGTCCACGCCGGCTTCGTTCCACTCCAGCGACTGCTCCGGCGGCGCGGCGAACATCGAGAACAGGCGCACGGTGTCGGCGCCGTAGCGACTGACCATGGCCTGCGGGTCCACGCCGTTGTTCTTGGACTTGGACATCTTCTCGGTGCCGCCGATCTCCACCGGCTGGCCGTCGGCGATCAGCACCGCCCCGGTGATGCGGCCGCGCTCGTCGCGCTGCACGTCCACGTCGGCGGGATTGATCCAGTCCTTCGAGCCGTCCGGGTTCTGGCGGAAGTAGGTCTCGGCGATCACCATGCCCTGGCACAGCAGGTTCTTCGCGGGCTCGTTGCTGTCCACCATGCGCGCATCGCGCAGCAGCTTGTGGAAGAAACGGAAGTACATCAGGTGCAGGATGGCGTGTTCGATGCCGCCGATGTACTGGTCCACCGGCAGCCAGTAGTTGCCGCGCTTGTCCACCGCGTCGCGGGCACCCGGCGAGGTGTAGCGCGCGTAGTACCAGCTCGACTCCATGAAGGTGTCGAAGGTGTCGGTTTCGCGCTCGGCCGCACCGCCGCAGTCCGGGCAGGTGGTCCTGCGCCATTCCGGGTCGGCCTTGATCGGCGAGCCGGTGCCGACGAAATTGACGTTCTCCGGCAGTACCACCGGCAGCTGTTCTTCCGGCACCGGCAGTGCGCCGCACTTGGCGCAGTAGATCACCGGGATCGGGCAGCCCCAATAGCGCTGGCGGCTCACGCCCCAGTCGCGCAGGCGGTAGTTCACGCGGCGCTGGCCCTGGGCCTTGCGCTCGAAGCGTTCGGCCAGCGCCTCGAAGGCGCCCTGGAAGTCCAGGCCGTCGAACTCGTCGGAATTGACCAGTTCGGTCTCGCGGGTCTTGTCGCCGTACCAGTCCTGCCAGTTGCGCGGGTCGTAGGCGGTTTCGTCCTTGCGTGGGGATTTCAGCGCGATCACCTGGCGGATCGGCAGGTCGTACTTGTTGGCGAACTCGAAGTCGCGCTGGTCATGCCCGGGAACGGCCATGACCGCGCCGGTGCCGTAGCCCATCAGCACGAAGTTGGCCACCCACACCGGCACCTGGACGCCGGTCACCGGGTGCACCGCGCGCAGGCCGGTGTCCATGCCGCGCTTTTCCTGGGTTTCCAGTTCCGCCTCGGACACGCCGCCCTGCTTCATCTCGGCCAGCAGCGCGGCCAGCGCCGGGTTCGACTTCGCCGCGTGCTGGGCCAGCGGATGCTCACCGGCGATCGAGACGAAGGTCACGCCCATCACCGTGTCCGGGCGGGTGGTGAACACGCGCACCGAATCCAGCGCGCTGCCATCGGCGTCGCGCACGTCGAACTGGATCTCCAGCCCTTCGGAGCGGCCGATCCAGTTGCGCTGCATGGTCTTGACCGATTCCGGCCAGCCCGGCAGTTCATCCAGGCCGTCCAGCAGTTCCTGGGCGTAATCGGTGATGCGCAGGAACCACTGCGGAATCTCGCGCTTTTCCACCAGCGCGCCGGAGCGCCAGCCACGCCCGTCGATGACCTGCTCGTTGGCCAGCACGGTCTGGTCGATCGGGTCCCAGTTCACCACCGCGTTGCGGCGGTAAGCCAGGCCCTTGCGCATCAGGCGGGTGAACATGCGCTGCTCGTGCACGTAGTACTCGGGCGTGCAGGTGGCGAATTCGCGCGACCAGTCGATGGCGTAACCCATGGCCTTGAACTGGCCACGCATGTGCTCGATGTTGGCGTAGGTCCACTTGGCCGGCGCCGTCTTGTTCTTGATCGCCGCGTTTTCCGCCGGCAGGCCGAACGCGTCCCAGCCCATCGGCTGCAGCACGTTGTGCCCGGTCATCCGCTTGTAGCGGCTGATCACATCGCCGATGGTGTAGTTGCGCACATGGCCCATGTGCAGCGCGCCGGACGGGTACGGCAGCATCGAAAGACAGTAGTACTTCGGCTTGTCCGAAGACTCGGTCACTTCGAAGGCACGGGTGGCGTCCCAGAACTTCTGGGCGGCCGATTCAACCTGCTGCGGATCGTAAACGTTGGGTTCGACGCTGGTCATGGAAAACACAGTTGCGGCGGCAAAGCGGCACAGGGTACCGCAGTGCGGCAAAGGGCTCCAATCGCCGCGATGGACGACGCCGAACCGGAACGCCATCCCGTTGATAAATCAGGGAATTGCCCGGCCAGGCCGTCCCGGGCCCGGCGCCGCGCCGCGCCTTGCCGCGTCGATTGCGGCCCACCCGGCCCGATCAGGCCTGGCGAACCGTGGCCGCAACCGGCACGGCGGCCGCCAACCACGCCGCCCAGGCGACGAAGGCCAGCCGCTGGGCCACCGGCGCGGGCATCACCGCCTGCAGCACGAACGCGCCCACCAGCACCGCCAGCCCCGCCGCCACGTGCAGCGCGGCCAGTCGCCCCCACCCGGCCAGGCGACGCGCGCCGAACCCGGACATCACTGCCCCGGGAACGAACGCCAGCACCCAGACCATCCACGCGCTGGCATGGAACTGGCTCGCGGGGCTGTCGATATCGGTCGGGTCAAGCGGCAATACGCCCATGGCGGCGAAGGCCAGCCCGGACAGCACCAGCATCTGCCCGCCCACCCGCAGCGTCCACGGCGCGGTGACCGGCACCCGCGTCAGCAGGCGCAGCGCGACCAGCGCGGCCAGCAGGCCCGGCAGCACGAATCCGAGCAGATCGAAGGCCAGGGCATGCGGCACCCCGGTCGCGCCCAGCAGGGCCACCGGATGGCCCAGCGGCAGGTAGCCGGGCAACACCGCGCCAAACCCCAGCACCGAGGCCAGGAACAGCACCGCCGCCAGTGCGCCCAGCAGGGGATCGAATCGTTGCAGGGTCTTCATGTGGCCGTTCTCCGCCGATACGCCGCGCCCGTGATTGGGGTTGCTTCTCAATATGGCCGGCACCATACACTGGGTACATCATTTATCGTTGATTCCGACCATGAGCGAACTGTCCTACGTCTTTGACGCCACCACCGAGACCTTTGAAGCGCAGGTGCTGCAGAAGTCGCTGCAGACCCCGGTGCTGGTCGATTTCTGGGCGACCTGGTGCGAACCCTGCAAGACCCTGGGCCCGATGCTGGAGAAGCTGGCCGACGAGTACAACGGCGCGTTCGAGCTGGCCAAGGTGGATGTGGACAAGGAGCAGCAGATCGCTGCTGCGTTCCAGATCCGTTCCGTGCCGACCGTGTTCCTGGTGAAAGGCGGCCAGATCGTTGACGGCTTCCCTGGCGCGCTGCCGGAAGGCCAGCTGCGCGAGTTCCTGACCCAGCACGGCGTGCTGCCGGCCGAAGCGGTCGCGCCGGAAGCCGACGCACCGGCACCGCTGGATCCCCAGGCGCAGGTCGACGTCCTGCGCGCCAGCATCGCCGCCGAGCCGGGCAAGGACGAACTGAAGCTGGACCTGGCGCTGGCCCTGCTGCAGACCGGTGGCACCGACGAAGCCAGCGCACTGATCGACGCGTTGCCGGCCAACCTGTCCACCGACGACCGCGCCGTGCGTGCGCGTGCCCGCCTGGATTTCGCCAAGGCCCTGCAGAACGCCCCGGCCCCGGAGCAGCTGGAGGCTCGCATCGCCGCCGACGGTGGCGACCTGCAGGCCCGCCACCTGCGCGGCGTGCAACTGCTGCTGGGCGGCAATGACGAGGCGGCGCTGGAGCAGTTCCTGGCCATGCTGCGGCAGGACGGCGCCTACAGCGACGGCCTGCCGCGCAAGCTGCTGATCGATGCCTTCAAGGTGATCGACGACGCCGCGCTGGTCGGCCGGTACCGGCGTTCGATGTCCGCCCTGCTGTTCTGATCGCCGCCGGTGCGGTGAGGGCACGCGCAACCGGGCCCTGGATGCCCGCCACGGTCCGCCCCGGGGAGCACGGGCGACCCGGCTGCGGGCCCCGGAAACACGGCGTCCGGGTCCCCTGCTGGCCCCCCGTGCACGGAAACCAGTAGCGCGGGCCACCCGCAACCGGGTAGAAGTGGTGCGCGCCGACCAGCCGGAGATTGAGTTGTTCGCCAGGGACACCGCCGACGCCCCGCTTACCGTGCCCGACCTGCCGCCCGGCGGCGGTTGCAGGCTGCCGCTGTGAAGCCGGCTGCGCTTTCCTGGCCCCGGCGCCTCGTGCTTGCGGTGCTGGCAGGCGTGCTGGCGGCCGCGGCCAGCGCCGGGCAGTGGCTCTGGAAGCAGGACGAGGCGGTCTACGACACGTTCGTCGCCCAGTGGGATTACCCCCCCGACCCGCAGCTGCTGGTGGTGGCGATCGACGACGCCAGCCTGCAGCAGCTGGGGCCCTGGCCGTGGCCACGCTCCACCCATGCCCGCCTGCTCGACCGGCTGACCGCCGCCGGCAGCCGCCGCGTGGCGCTGGACCTGGTGCTGTCCGAGCCGGATCGCCAGGACAGCGCGCAGGATGCCGAGCTGGCGGCGGCGATCCGCCGCAACGGACAGGTGGTGCTGCCTGTCCTTGCAGCGTCCTCGACCGGGTCGCACATGGCCGAAGAACGGCTGCCCATTCCGCTGATCGCCGCCAATGCCTCCACGCTGGGCCACAGCGATGTCGACGTGGACGCCGACGGCGTTGCACGCGGCCTGTACCTGAGCGCCGGGATCGGCTCACCGCACTGGCCCGCACTGGGCCTGGCCCTGGCCAACCTGCGCGGCCCGCTGCCCGGCCTGCGCGCCCCCGATCCGCCTCCGGCCTCGCCCTACCAGTGGCACCGCAACCATTACGTCCGCGTGCGCTTCGCCGGCCCGCCCGGGCGCATTCCGCAGGTGTCCTACGCAGCGGTGCTCAACGGCGACATCGATCCTGCCCTGCTGCGCGACCGGTTGGTCCTGGTGGGCATGACCGCCAGCGCCCTCGCCCCGCGCCTGCACATCCCGACGGCGCGCGGGCGCGGGATGAGCGGGACCGAATACCAGGCCAACGTGGCCTCGATGCTGCTCAGCGGCAAGGCCATCAACGTGCTGGCGCCACCGTGGCAGGCCCTGCTGAGCGCCCTGCTGGTGGCGCTGTGCGCGCTGGGCCTGACCGCGCCACGCGCGCTGGCAAGCGCGGTGCTGGCCGTGCCGCTGACCCTGTTGAGCAGCTTCGCCTTGCTGCGGGTGGGCCAGCTGTGGTTTGCGCCTGCCGCCGCCCTGGCCTGCATGCTGGCGCTGATCTGCGCGTGGGTGCTGTGGCGGATCATCGCGTGGCGCCGCCAGGCCAGCAGCGATGCGCTGACCGGGCTGGGAAACCGGCTCCGGTTCGAACAGGTGCTGCAGCAGGAACACGACGCCGCCCGACGCAGCGGTCGGCCATTGACCCTGGCGTTGATCGACGTGGACCACTTCAAACAGCACAACGACCGCCACGGCCATCCCGCCGGCGATGCCGTGCTGCGCCGGATCGCCGCCGAGATGCGCGCCCACGCGCGTCGCCCACGCGACATGGCGGCCCGCTTCGGCGGGGACGAATTCGGCCTGCTGTTGCCCGACACCACCGCCGAAGGCGCGGTGCAGGTGATCCAGGACCTGATCGCATCCGTCCGGCAGAGGCCGCTGGCTGACGGCGCCGCAGACCCGGACCAGATCACCCTCAGCGTGGGCCTGTACACGCATGTCCCTACACCCACCACCGAACCGCGCCACTATTTTGAGGGCGCGGAGGCAGCGCTGTGCCGGGCCCAGGCCGCCGGCCGTGACGGCTATGCCGTGGACGAGGGCGGTAACGAGGTGCCCTGACAGCCTGCGGGACACGCATGGCGTGTCGCTACGTCCATACGCCTGCGAATGTTAGACTCGCGCCACCTCCCCCTGCCCGACCGACGCCGATGAAAGCCAGCCTGTTCCGCCTCGGACTCAACCTGTGGCCGCCGTTCCTGTTTACCGGGATCCATGTCACCGAGGTCGATGCCGACTATCGGTTCGTCCGGGTCGAACTGCGCATGCGGCCGTGGAACCGGAACTATGTGGGCACGCATTTCGGCGGCAGCCTGTTTGCGATGACCGATCCGTTCTGGATGCTGACGGTGATGCAGAACCTGGGCCGGGATTACTACGTGTGGGACCGGGCCGGGGAGATCGAATTCCTGAAGCCCGGCCGTGGAACGGTCAGCGCCGAGTTCCGGCTGGACGATGCGCTGCTGGACCAGCTGCGGGCGGCCACCGCCGGCGGGGAGAAGTACCTGCACTGGTTCAGCAACGACATCGTGGATGCACACGGTGAGGTGGTGGCACGCGTACGCAAGCAGGTGTACCTGCGCCTGAAGCCCAAGGCCCGCGCGTAGGGACACGCCATGCGTGTCCGGCGCGATGTCCGGCACCCCGTGGGACACGCATGGCGTGTCGCTACGCCGGGCTGGGACGTTCCGGCGGCCCGCCGCCCCGGTACACTACGACGATGTCGCCCGAAGCCCCCCACCTTGTTCCGCGCCCTTCCCTGCAGCGCCTGTTCCTGACCGGCCTGCTCACCCTGCTGCCGATCTGGCTGACCTGGGTGGTGATCAAGTTCGTGTTCGTGCTGCTGTCGGGCATCAGCAGCCCGGTGGTGGTGCCGCTGTCGGCGCAGATCGCCGCCTCGTTCCCGCACTACCTGGGCTGGGTCAAGGTGGAGTGGATGCAGAACGTGATCGGCCTGCTCGCCACGCTGCTGGTGATCCTCAGCGTCGGCGTGCTCAGCCGCCGGGTGATCGGCCAGCGCCTGCTGCGCTGGTTCGGCGCGGTGATCAAGCGCATTCCGCTGGCGAGCACCATCTATGAAAGCGCCAAGAAGCTGCTGGACATGCTGCAGACCGAGCCGGGTACCACCCAGCGCGTGGTGCTGATCGACTTCCCGCACCGCGACATGAAGGCGGTGGGCCTGGTGACCCGGGTGATCCGTGAACAGGGTACCGGGCGCGAACTGGCGGCGGTGTATGTGCCGACCACACCGAATCCGACGTCCGGGTATCTGGAAATCGTGCCGGTGGAGCTGCTGACGCCCACCGACTGGACCGTCGACCAGGCGATGAGCTTCATCATCTCCGGGGGCGCGGTGGCGCCTGAGACCGTGCCGTTTACGCGCGCTGGGGAGCGCTGAACAGGGATTCCTGGCGTCGGCCCAGGGTTCGCGGGACACGCGTGGCGTGTCTCTACGCTGTATGGACTGGGTGCTGAGGTGGTTGTGGCCGACTGATTCAGGCAAGCTCCCGGGTCTGTATAGGATTTACGGAAGCGTTTCATGCCTTATCCCGCCCGTGCCCTGGCGCTCGCCATCGCCTCGCTGCTGATCTTCGGGGCCGCCGCGCCTGCCGAGGCCGCCAAGAAGAAGGCCAGCCGCCCGGCCGCCGTGCAGACCCGCCAGGCCAAGCCCAAGGCCAAACCGCGCGCCCGCCCGGCCGCCGCGCCCGCGCGCCAGCCGCTGGTCCGCCAGCAGAGCAAAGCCGCCCAGCTTGAACGCATCTACGACGAGTACTGGGACGCCTCGATGCGGCTCAACCCCCTGCAGGCCACCTTCCAGGGCGACAGCCGCCACAACGACCAGCTGCCCAACATCCTCTCGGCCGCCTATCGCCAGCAGACCCACGACTTCACCGAGCAGTGGCTGGGCAAGGTCGAAAAGATCGGACCCGACGGCCTGACCGGCCAGGACCTGTTGACCTACCAGATCTTCGTGCGCGACGCGCGGATGTCGCTGGCCAACGAGAAGTACCCCGGCTGGATGCTGCCGGTGAGCCAGTACTACAACCTCGGCAGCATCATGGCGATCCTGGGCTCGGGCTCCGGCGCGCAGCCGTTCAACACGGTGCAGGACTACGACACCTGGTCCAGGCGCTCGCTGGGCATTCCGCCGCTGTTCGACCAGGCCATCGCCAACATGCGCGAAGGCATGCGTGCCGGCGTGGTGCAACCGCGCGACCTGATGGAAAAGGTGCTGCCGCAGCTGGATGCGGTGATCAAGCCGACCGCCGAGGAAAGCATCTTCTGGGCGCCGGTGCGCAATCTGCCCGATGACTTCTCCGACGCCGACAAGGCGCGCATCGCCAGCGAATACAAGCGCATGATCGAATACCGGCTGATGCCGGCCTACCGCGCCCTGCGGGGCTTCATCGCCACCGAATACCTGCCCGCCACGCGCAGCAGCGACGGGCTGTCGGCGTTGCCCAACGGGCTGGCCTGGTACAGCCAGAACATCGTGCAGAGCACGGCCAGTACGCTCACCCCGCAGCAGATCCACGCACAGGGCGAACAGCGCGTCGCGCAGCTGCAGGAGCAGATCGCGGCGGTGATGAAGCAGAACCGCATCCGCGGCTCGCAGCAGAAGCTGCTGCGTACCATGCGCACCGACAAGGACTTCCAGTACGCCACGCCGGATGCGTTGCTGACCCGCTACCGGCAGCTGCAGCAGCAGGTCGGCGCGCGCCTGCCCACGCTGCTCGGCACGCTGCCCAAGGCGCCGCTGGAAGTGCGCCCGGTGGAAGCCGACCGGGCCGCCGGTGCGGCCGCCGTGAGCTACCAGCCGCCGCTGCCCGACGGCATGCGCCCGGGCGTGCTGTTCGTCAACACCAGCGCGCTGCCCAGCCGCCGGCGCTGGTCGGCCCCGGCGCAGTACCTGCACGAAGGCATTCCCGGCCACCATGTGCAGTTGGGGCTGCAGCAGGAACTGGACAAACTGCCGCGCTTCCGCCGCCTGGGCGGCGATGTCGCCTTCGTCGAGGGATGGGGGCTGTATGCCGAGTCGCTGGGCGACGAACTGGGCGTGTACCAGGACCCGTACGAGCGCATCGGTTACCTGCACGGGGCGCTGACCCGCAGTGCCCGCATGGTGGCCGACACCGGCGTGCATGCGCAGGGCTGGAGCAAGAAGCAGGCGGTGGATTACCTGGTCAAGACCGCGGACATGCCGGTCGACGATGCCAGCGCCGAGGTGGAACGTTTCATGGCCCTGCCCGGCCAGACCCTGGCCAATGGCCTGGGCGAACTGAAGATGATCGCGCTGCGCGACAAGGCCAAGGCGGCGCAGGGCGCTGCCTTCGACCCGAAGCGCTTCCACGCCGAAGTGCTCCGCGACGGCTCGATGCCGCTGGATATCCTGGAAGCAAAGATCGACCGCTGGATTGCAGCGCCCGCCGCGGTCGAGGCAGCGGCGGCTCGCTGAGGGGTGCAACGGGCCGCCGTGCGGCCCGTTGCCCAGGTCAGTGTTCCTCTGGCTTGGGACCCAGCTTTTCCTCGTCACCGAAGATCATGGCCTGCATGAACTCGTGGCACCACCATTTGCGCGCCATCTCCCGGGTCACCTCCGCGATGTCCGGTGGAATCGGCTTCACATCGTGGCCCGGCTCAGGCGGGTTGATGCCCGGGTCGTCCACGGCGGCCTGCAACCGCTGCATCAGCGACTGCTGGCCGGTATCCAGGCTACCTGCATTGAAGGGCGAGACAACGCCCAGTTTCTCGATCATCGTTCCACTCCATTCGGGGTCAGGGGCAACGGCAGGCGTTCAAGCCGGCTGTTGATCGCGGCGGCATACGCACGGGCGCGCGCACGCGCGGCCGTTTCCAGGGTTCCAGCATCCACGCTGGCTTCCACGGCGGCCGCGATGGCGTTGACCGGGTCCAGTTCAAACAACAACGGTCCGGCCTTGAGCATCGGCAACGCCGAGCGTGCGGGCAGGATCTGCAGCGGGGGGGAATTTTCACGCTGCGCCAGCAAGGCCAGCACCGCGTCGCCGAGCCCCGGGGTGTGCTCGGGCACATGCAGCGCCAACGTGGTGGGCGCCTGGCCAAATACCTGCTCGCAGCGACGCACCACCAGCGCGGCATCCACGCCTTCGGCCGCCAGACTGGTCGACACCACCTCGCGCAGCTGGCCCAGCACGGACGCGCGCAACGCCTGCACGTCGCCCAGGGCAGCGGCCAGCAGCGGCACTGCTTCGCCGATCGCGTCGGCGTAGCCCTGGGAGAAACCGTCCTCCCGCGCCTGTGCCAGCGCCGTCTCCACCTGGGCCGGTACCGCGCCCAGGACCTGCGACGCGCGGCGGCGTGCCGCCGCTTCCAGCTGGTCGGCGCGCGCGGCCTGGCCCAGGGCGCTGGGCGCGATCACCCCGCCCTGCGCATGCGCCAGCACGTGCTCAGGAAAGCTTTTCAACATAAGTCACCGCATTCCAGAAAAGGTCCAGGTCCGGGTGCTCGGCCGACGGCGGGCGCACCTGTTCGGCGCGGGTCGGCACGAACGGAAGGCACAGCCGGGTCGACAGCCACGCCGGCAGCAGCAGGCTCAGCGGCTGCAGTTCGGCACCGCCCCAGGCCAGCAGGGTGTCGTGCAGGCTGGCGGTGCCGGGCGCCGGCAGCGCGCTGGGCCGGTTGCGGCCGTACCCGGCGCGCATGAAGGCCTGCACCGTGGCCGGCAAGGCGGCGCAGCCACGCTGCGCCGGCAGCCAGTCGCGCAGGCGGGCGGCGGCCATCAGCGTGGCCACCTGCGGCAACTGCGGCCACAGCCCGACCAGCCGCCGCGCCAAGGGGTCCGACGACGGCTCCAGCGACGTGGGCAACGGCAGCCGCCGCTGCCGCAGCAGCGTGGTGTTCAACCACCGCTGCTGCTCGACCGTGGCGCCGGCGTACAACGCCTGCCACGGTCGGTAGTACGCCGCGGGCGCGTAGGCGATGCACAGGGCGTCACGCGCCACGCCAGCGGCTCCAGGCGGGGGCGGTGCCGCGACGTGCGGCCACGCGCTGCCATGCCGCGCGCAGCTTGCCGCCCATGGCCGGCACCAGTCGCACCAGCACCCAGCCGCCCAGCAGCAGCACCAGCGCGATGCCGGCACAGGCCAGGATCCAGGCCAACGGCACGCCGCGCTCGCTGCCGGCCGTGACCGCCAGCGTCCGCGGGCCTTCCACTTCCGTCAGGATGACCGAGACGTTGTCGTACTCGATGCCGTCGAAGGTATTGCGCAGGAAACGCTTCACCGACTGCAGCAGCACTTCCTCGTCGATGCCGGGGTCGTGCGCCACCACGGCCGCCACGTGCATGCGGCGGCGCTCTGCGCGGCGACCTTCCGTGCCCAGGTTGGCGTCATAGTTCAGGTGGACGCGCGTGGAATGCACGCCGTCGAGCAGCTGCAGCGACTCTTCCAGCCGTTGTTCCACTGCCGAAATCAGCCGGGCACGTTCGCCCAATGGCGTGCTGACCAGGCTGTCGGCCGGGAACGCCGCGGCCACCTGGCTGCGCGGTGCCGACGGCAGGTCGTTGCGCTGCATGAGTTCAATGGCTTCGGGCAGGTCGCGCGGCGTCACCTGCACCTGGTAGCCGCCCTTGCCCACGTTGAGTTTTTCGGCGTCGATGTTGTGGCGGAGCAGCACGGCGATGACTTCGTTGGCCTGGCGCTCGTCCAGGCCTTCCAGCAGCGGCTTGCGCGCGCACCCCACCAGCAACAGCAGCATCAGCACGGGCAGCAGCAGGCGGCGCCCGCTCAGGCCGCGCACGGCCGCTGCAAAGGGCGGCATGTTCATGACTTGAGCAGCGTCTCCACGGTCTTGTTGGCGTGGTTGGCCAGGCCGGCGGCGACGATCATGCGCTTGGTGTAATCGGCCAGGTTCAACTGCAGCTCATACAATGCCGCCGGGCTGGAGGCGGTGGCCGGGTTGTTGCTGGCGGCCTGGATCATCGCCAGGTCCTCGCCTGCGCCGACATAGGTACGGGCAAAGGCCTGGCCCATGCGTTCGGACAGTGGCACCGCGGCCGCGCCTTCGCCCTGGCCGGCATCGATCTCTGTTGCGATCTGGGTGACTAGCATGTGGATCTCCTGCGGGTTGCGCCCGCGTGGGGGGCCGGCACCGGCAGCGTGGCCACCGGCACCGGCGTTACGTCAACCCAGGTTGCGGGCGTTCTGCTTCTGCATGTCCGACAGGCTCTTGGCCGAGTTGGACTGCAGGGTGCGGTAGGTGGTGTAGCCGGACAGGGCGGTCTGGTATTCGGCCAACTTTGCCGGGTTGGTCGGATCCCCCCCTTCGCCGTTCTCGTCGCCCGCGATAGCCTTGAACGCCTTGTCCAACGCATCCTTCAGCCTCGCCACACCATGATCGAACCGATCGCTGTGGTCGCCCAGCCAGCCCCACTGCGGGCCCTGGACATCGCCATCGAAATCGTCGCCCACGGTGACCGGGGCACCCGGCTTGATAACTTCAGTCATTGCATTTGCTCCAAGAAAATTGAAATGGTCAACGGCTACCCGCCGTGGAAAACTCCCAGCGACCTTCGCCCACGGAAAGCAGCTGGTCCTGGGAATACTGGTAGGAACGCCCCTTGAACAGGTCGTCCCACAAACGGATGGTGATGCGCACGCGGCGCTCGCCCCACTCCTGGACGAAATCGTCGCGATAACGCGCCATCGCGTGCAGCGACGCGTCGTCCAGGAATACATCGTTGGCGACACTGGCGCGACCGGCCTGCGCCCCGGCGCGTGTGCTGATGCCACGTGCACGCAGTTCGGCGCGGGCAATCTCCACCAGCTGCGCATCGCCGACCGAACGCACGTCGATGCTGCTGGCGTAGGGCATTTCCGGGCCCAGCAGCGTCTGTACCTGGCGGCGCCGCTCGGCGTCGTTCAGGCCCAGCGCGGTGATCACCACTTCCGGCTGCTGCGGCGTGCGCAGGCGGATCACCGCATACGGCACGCCGGCGCTGTCCAGCACGGCGCCAATCCGTGCGGCTTCGGCATGCCGTTCGCGGTACTGGTCGTGCAGACGGCCGGCACGCTGGCTGGCGCGCTGGCCCCAGGCCACCGCTTCGGCGCTGTCGCCGAAGGCATACAGGCGCCCGTCCGCGTCGTGCACCACGCTGTAGGTGTAGGGCGACTTCGCCAGTGCCGCTTCCAGCGTGCGTACCTGGGTAGCGGGACGCTGGCGGTCGTACGCCCACCAGCCGCCGGTGGCCACCACTGCCACCACGGCCGCAGCCGCGGCCCAGCGACGCACGCCGCCGGCACGCGCCACGCGCGGCGCCGAGGGCAGTGCCAGGCCGTCGTCAAGCACGACCGGAAGCCGGTGGTCCAGCACCGCAGCCGACCACGGCTCGCCCTCGGCCCGCACCGCCAGCGCGAGGCCGGCAACGTGGACCACGCTGTTGAGCGGCAGCGCCTGCAGCGACCAGCTGTCGTGTCCTTCAGCGCGCACTTCCAGGCGGACGCCATCTTCTGCCACGTGCACGCGGAACGAGGCAGGCGCCAGGTCACCCGGAATGTAGAAGACGTTGTCGGCGTTGGCCAGGGTGGCGCCCAGCTGATTCTGATGCAGGGTGCGTGCCGGGCCGACATGGAAAATGGTGTCGCCGGGCGAGAGGGTGAATTCCACGCCATCGAGCGGGCCGGAAAGCAGTTTCAACTTGTGGGCGGGGAGCATGGGTGTCCGGGGAAGCAGAAGCGGAAGTACGCAATGCAAGGGGCATTGCGGCGACGACGCGCAGACTGACAGCTACCCGGAAACCCAACCATGAAAGAAGTTTCAATGTCCCTGCACTACATTTTGTTGCAGTACTGCAGACGGGATGATGCAGGTGCGCGCAAGCCGTGCGGTGCTGCTCAATGCGCCCGTGCGCGGTACAACGCAGTGACCCGGGCAACGTACTGGCGTGTTTCCCTGAAGGGAGGAATGCGGTTGCCATGCCGCTGCACCGCGCCTTCGCCGGCGTTGTAGGCGGCCAGCATCAGGTCCAGGTCGCCCTTGTAGCGCCGTTGCAGCCAGACCACATAGGCGGTGCCCGCGCGCAGGTTCTGCAACGGATCGAACAGGTCCTCGGCACCAAAGCGCTTGCCGGTTGCGGGGATGACCTGCATCAGGCCGAGTGCGCCCGCGTGTGAGCGGGCCTGGTGGTTGTAGGCGGATTCGACCCGGACGATGGCGTGCAGCAGGTGCGCGTCCACGCCATGCTCCTGCGCGACCTGCTGGATCAGCGGGTTCCAGCGCGACGCCGCCGTGGGCATGGCGCTGGGCGTCGGCACGCTGCGCGTGGCCGCCGCTGCCTTGGCCTTGGCCGTGGCGTTGCGCGCGGTCGGCACGTAGGGCCGATGCGGGTCAAACGCCTTTGCCCCCGCAAGGGGGGCATCGGTGACCTGCAGCTTGCCGTTGCGGTCCAGGCTGGCGAACACCGCGCTGGCCGAGGCCGACGGCGCTGCGGCAGCCAGCGCCACCGCCAGCGCCGCCGTCCAGCGGGTCACGTCACCGCTTCCGGACCGGCGATCGCAAGGTGCAGGTCGGCCAGCGTGATCACGCTGCGCAGGGCGTCAGCGTCCGGCAGGGCGGCACCGGCTTCTTCGATCTGGATCAACAGCGCGTGCATCTCCAGCGAGTCAATGTCCAGGTCCTCCACCAGCCGCTGTTGCGACCCGATCTCCTCCAACGGCCGCCCCAGATGGGCGGCCGTCAGTCTGCGCAGGTCCTGCAGGGTCAGCGCAGGTGTCACGACGCGAGCCGCTCGGTCTTGCGCAGGGTCAGCCGGCTCGGATCACGCTGCACCGCCTGCAGTTCGTCCAGGAGCGCGCGCTTGGCGTCCACCGGCGCCCGGTCGGCGACGCGGTCGATCCTGTCAAGCGTGGTGGGATCCCAATCGGCGGCCTCCAGCGGACCGGCGTCGGTTGGAGATTCCGTCCCGGAATCAACGCTGCCCGGAATCGCCCATTCCGTAGCGTCTGCGTCCGTAATCACCCAGGGGGCATCGCCATCCGCATCGGCGGAAATGGACGTGTCTTCCCAGTTTTCCCCCACCAGCAAGTCCATCGCATCATTGCGCCTCACCGCTTTCGGGGTCTCGTCGACAGACGCCTGACGCACCAGTTCCGCACGTGGAATCCTTGAATTGCTGATGATCTCACGCGCCAGTGGGTTGAGCATGCTGCCCGCATTGACCATCGATGCTGATCGAACGCGCATGGCACTGAGCCGGTCGGCGCGCGAGGGCAGAACCACGGAGCGCGCAAGCTCGGGAATGGCAGAGGCCCGCGCCGGACGCGATGCCCCGCTCACCGGGGTGCTGACGCTGGTAGCAGGGTCAGCAGACGCGGAGGCCGTCTGCGGCGGGTTCGGCTGGCTGTCGCGGCTGAACTCGGCAGCGACGCTGCGGATCACGGCGGGTCCAAGCAGCGCTTCCTCGCGCGGCGACATGAACAGCTTCGGCGCGCGCCCGTGGTCGGCGGCCACGCTCGGCCAAGCACCGCGCGCAGCGGCCTTGATCTTCCGGTCCTGCAGCGCCGCGAACTTCTCTGCGAGCGGGGAGTCGGCCTCGCGGATGGTCATCGGGGTCGGCGGGACGGCAGCCAGCCCCCGGCGCGCCAGCACATGACCGGGCGCGAGGTTCTCCTGGCCATGCCGCTGGATGAGGTCCAACAGCTCAGGCAGCTTGGCCGTCTCGGGCGCACGAATCGGACCGGTGCTGAAGGGACGGTAGGGCTGGCCCATCCTGCTGGCCCGTGCCTTGAAGAATTCCTGGGCGTTACCGGGCTGCAGCGTTCGATTCGCGCTGGGACGCTGCATATCCGGCTCCAGGTCATGCTCGGTCATCGTCCACTCGCCAAGCGGCCGGAACGGATCGAGGGGCATCGGACGCTCTTCTATGCCAAGCGCCTGCAGGTAGCTGACGAATTCGCCGACCACCGACGTGCCCGCGGCTGCACCGCCGCTGCTGCGTGCGTCATGCAGGTCAGTGCGCGCCTGCACACGTTGCTGCCCGTCGCCCAGACGCTGGTGCTGCTGGTTGCGGTTCGACAGATGGGTCTGCTCCAGAACGCGGGCGTTCCGTTGTCCGCCGTCCGGGCGCGCCGTGTCGTCCAGTTGCCCACTGGGCGGTAGCTGCTCGTTCGACGCGTTGTGCAACTGGCGGTCGCCATGCTGGTTCTCGTCCGTCCGGTCGAGCTGGTGGTTGCGGTTGCCCTGCGTGCGGCGGGTGCTTTCATCCTCCTGGCTGCGCTGGTTGCGGCCCAGGTGCTGGGCCCCCTGCCCGTTCAGCGCGTCTGCATCCTGCTGGCTGTTCCGATCTGCCTGGTCAAGCTGCAGCCACGTGAAGTCCCACGCGTTGTGCCCACTGGCGATCGAGTCAGTATCTTCATCCGCGGGGATGGCGTTGTCAGACGCCTGGTGCAGGGAATGCTGCCGTTGCAGGACACGACGGGATTCATCGGCGGGTGGATCGCTGGGCTGCAAGCGGACGTGCGCCTGACCGACGTCATCGAGCCAAAGGGGATCCAGCTCGCCGCCGGGCGGGAGCACACCCTCCGATGCCTGAGCAACCTTCTGCGCAAGAGGTTCACTCCGGATCAGCCCGGCGCCATTGCTCTCCCGTGCCGCCTTCAGCGCGCGCTCCAGCTGATCAACGCGGTGCTCAAGTTGACGGTTGCGCTCCAGCTGGCGGCCGAAGGCAACGCCATTCCGGAATGCGTCGCGCGTCAGATTGCGTACGTAGTCCATCTGCAGCGGCGGGCTGTGGGACTGTTTGGCCAGGTCGCTCACTTCATTCTTGGCGACGTTGTAGATGAACGGCGTGTTCGCTTTGGCGAGGTCGCGCAGCCATGTCGGCGCGTCGTCAGGCAGCTTCGACGCGTTGGACGGCGTGATCGGACCATTCGCGCCACCCGGCTCACCCTGAATGATGTACTCCGCCGTCTTCAGCACGTGCAGGATGGCGGCGTTCAGCGCCTCCGGACCGCCGGCATTCAAATTGCCGACGATGCGTTGCTCCAGCTTGCCGGCTGCCTGCGCCTGCAGCGCATCCAGCAGCCTTCCCTGTGCCGTGGGACCGATGTACTTGTCAGCCACCAGAGAGAGCCTGTCCTGGATGGCGTGCGTGATCGACCTGGGCAGAATGGATTGCGCGATGCCGCGCAGCAGCTCCTGTCCACCCACGCTCCCGGCGCACTCCACCATGGCCGCCTTGCCGTGCCGAACCGCTGCACAGAGCTGGCCGGACGCCTTGTCCGTGAGCACCGCTTCTGGAATGCCCTTGCACTTTCCGGCTTTGACGCCGATATCAACGATGCAGGCATCGAGCCTGCGCAGCAGGGGTCCCAGATCAGTCCGTTTACCTTCGCGGATAAGTTCCTGCACACCGGCCCGTGCTGCGCCCAAGGTGGTCAGGTTCTCGACCAGCGTCGGCCCGACCTGCTCAGCGCTGGTGGCACCAAACAGATGGACGGTTCGCTTGAGCGCCACTGCGTCTGCGCCAGACTGCGCATCGAGCGCACCGCACATCACATTGCGGGCCGACTTCATCGCGTCCGCGCCAGCCATGGACTCGTAGTCCCCCGCCGAGTAAGCCAGCCGGCAACGGGCTGCATCCGAGGGACTCCTCAAGGCGGCGGCGTCATTCCGAAGCTCGTTCAACTGCAGCTTTCCAACAACATCACCCAGGACCGGCACACGGTCTCTGCGGGGCGGGGCAACGGGCGCGGCGGGTGCCGCAATCAGATCAGGCATGACAATTCTCCAGGGGATTGCATCCGCAACGCGACGTGCATTCGGTACGGATTGACGTTGCCCATCTTGGCAATGGGCACGCCATTAATCTCTACAATGTATTGAGTATGAAGTTCGACCGGGGACGGTCCGATCCTGGCGGTCTGGTGCCGGATGGATCACGTATTGCGCGCGTAAGCGTTATTCGCTTCCGACATCTTCTCGATGGACGAGCTGAGAATCTTCACGATGTTGTCGTACTTCTGGGTCATTTCATTCAACTTCTCGCCCAGCACTTTGCTCACGTGTTTGATCTGCTCCATGTTGCTGTCCTTCGCGCTCACCCAGGCGTTGTAGCGTGCGCTGTCCATCACGTGGCCGGCGGGCAAGGGATTACCCGCCTCCGATGGCTTTCCACTTTCCATGCTGGTGATCAGGTCGGTGACAGGGGAGAGATCCATCTTCACGTGGTAGACGCCATTGGCGTCAGGTCCGGTCGCTTCCAATCCGGGTAGACCCAGCGACTGCTTGAAGGCCTCTGCGGCCCCCTTGCTGCTGAAACTCGCCAATGCGTTCCCATCGAGCGCATAGTCACGGGCAAGCAGGGTCAGCTTCAGATGGATCGCGGTGAAATCAACCGCCACCGCCCCTTTGTCACCGGACGCGGCCACCTTCAGCCGTTCCATGATGTCGGAGAACTTCTGGTAGAACTCAATGAACCTGCTCACTGCGTCCTGGTACCTGCTCAACCACTCCGTCTGCAGTACGGCCAGCAGCACCCCGATCTGTTCAAAGAAGTCGGCATGCGACTGCCACACCAGCGCACCGGCATCCAGCTTCTCGGCACTTTCGCTCAGCGCGTCGATGACCGCTGCCTCGGCCTCCGATTGCTCATCCGGGTCCATGCGTGGCAGCAGGAAGGCCATGGCGCGCTGCGCATCCGCTCGCGAGCGGCGGCTTGCCTCTTCGGCGTGCTCAAGGTGCAGCACGGCTGTCTTCGCCGCCTCCGCGCCCAGGGCCGACGTCGCCGCCTGCAAGAATCGCTCCGCGTCGCGGCTCGAGGTCTGCAGCACACGAAGCGCCTGCTTCAGTCGGGACCGCAGCTCGGGATTCATGTCCGCCGCTTCCACCGGCACCGTGAAGGACTCGGACGGCGGCAGACCAAACGGACGAAGGACGGCGACCGGCGATGGCGCCTGGGTGATGTAAGGCACGGCGTTGCTCCTCTCCATATTCCGCTGATGGGACGCCGGTGCCAGGGAATGGCACCGGCCGAGTGATCATCTGCTGCGCACGGTTGCTGCTCGGGCCGCGGTGAGATCGCCGCGCGGCGGGTGATCAGGTGTTGTGCACGTAGGCATTGTTGGCTTCGGACATCTTCTCGATGGACGAGCTGAGGATCTTCACGATGTTGTCGAATTTCTGGGTCATCTCGTTGAGCTTCTCACCCAGCACCTTGCTCACGTGCTTGATCTGCTCCATGTTGCTGTCTTTGGCGTTCACCCAGGCGTTGTACTTTGCACTGTCCCATTTCACCGGATACGAGAACGAAGGGTTGTTGGGCAGATGCGGCATCTGCCCCACCAGGTCCGAAACCGCCTTCATATCCATCTTGACGTGGAACGTTCCGTCTGCCGATTCCGTGATCGTCAGTGGGATTCCCATCGACTTGACGAATGCTTCTGCAGCGGCGCGCGTAGGGAAGGAGGCCAGCGCATTGGCGTCCTGCCCGTACTTCTGCATCAGATCTTTCAGCGCGTGGGCAATCTTGTTGAAGTCGATGACGACATCGCCCTTGTCACCCGACGCTTCTGGCTTGATCTGCTCCATGATGTCGGAGAACTCCTGGTAGAACTCAAGGAACTTCGCCAGCGAATCCTGGTACTTGCTCAGCCATTCGGTCTTGAGGACTTCCAGCAGCGCGCTGATCTGGGCAAAGAAATCGGCATGGGAGTTCCAGATCAGGCCGCTCATGTCCATGTCGGCCGGGTTCTTCATCGGCGACTGGAAGCCCGGCAGTCCGATGTCCGGCTCATCCTCCGGCAGCATGCCCGGGGTGATCTGTGGCAGCAGGAAGGAGAAAGCGGCCAGCAGGTCGGCCTGGGTGCGGGCCGAGTCATCCAGCGCCTTGCGCAGGCTCGACACCAGCACGCGCTCCTTCTGCTTCTTCCTGTTCAGCTCTTCCAACGCACCGGGATCGCTGAGCACGTCGGTATGGGGTGGGCCCGCGGTACCCACGCCCTCCTCCATCAACTGCCCCGTAAGCATCAGCTGTGTGGTGGCAGCGCGGGAGGCGCTGCGGATGACGTTCCCCAACTGCAGCAGGCGGGAGCGGATCTCCGGATCCATGGCAGGCGCCTTCAGCGATTCCAGCTGCAGGTCGGACTGGAGATTCTGCATGAACTGCGTCCCGGTACGGAACGCAGTGGTGTCAATGGCATTGGTCATGTTCGGACTCAGGACTTCGAAATGATATGGGCGCTGGTGGCCGAGATCAGGTTGAGCAGGGCTTCATACAGTTGCGCGGCGGCGTCGCGCATTTCGCGTGACCGGACCGACTGGTCCTGCTGCCCATCGGCGATACGCCGGAACACGTCCGCCACCTGCAGGAACAGCTGGCGCTCGGCTTCGGTCATTTCGGCTTCGATCTGCACGCCGGCGGACACTGATCCGCCGACGGCAGGCGCCATCATGTTCAGCATCATGGCGTGGCTGGCGGGAATCCGGGCCTTGGCCATGTACTCGGCGTGACCTGCCTGGGCGCTTTCCTCGCTGGCACGCTGGCTGCTGTGCTTGGCTGCGGCATCCATGGCCGACCGATCGGCGTCGACGTCCGCCTGCAGGTCTGCCCGCACCCGCTCGTTACCCTTCTGTGCTGCGGGCCTGGCGCCGTCGACGTTGCGCGCGGCGCGCAGTTCGTCGCTGGGGGTACCACTGGAGCGGATGCCACCCGGCGCCGTCTCACTGGCGATCTTGGTCTTGTTGGCGACGTTGAGGTTGTTCTTGATGCTTCCCACCTCCATCGACGTCGCTTTGGAACTCTGGTGCAACGACGCCGCACCAACCCCTGCGGTTACGAATGCCGCACCCAGGGCACCCGCCAGCCCCTCACGCGCTTTTTCAACGCCCTTCTCGCCTGCGATGACGGTGATGTCCCGCTGGATCTGGACCATCTGCGCGCTGTTGTCGCGATCCAGCTTTTCGAACTTGAGCAGGATCTGGCGCAGCAGCGCCAGCAGGTTGCTGAACGGGCTGCTCTTGAGCCATGCGCCGACGTTCGCCGAGCGGTCTGCGATGTCGGTGTCCGCGCCGGTCACCGGCACCTGGCTGATCGTGGCTGCGGGCCCTTCCACGGCCGCGCGCGGCGGCGACTGGACGGCGACCCCTTCACTGATACGCGCTTCCGTGCCGGCTTCCGTCTGGACCGGGTCGCGGGCGGTTGCCAGCGCGGCCAGCAGGTTGGGCAGCGTGATGATCACGCCTGCGAGCACCAGCTTGGCGGCTGCCTCGTCCATCGCCGGCTCGCGCAACTGGACGGCGCTGGCGCCGGCGCTCTTGCCGCGGGTGCGCTGCTCTTCGGTGGTACCGGACGTGACCGCCTCGACCAGCGTAGCCAGCGTGTCGAGGTTCATTTCCTGGGGGAGCCCGGCGGTGCTGGGCGGCTGGGTCAGCGCGTGGTGGCGCGGCAGGAAGTTGGTGGCGTGACCGGCCTGCTGGAGGGTAGTGAGTTCCATGTTGATCCTTGTGTGACGTAATGGCGGGACGACGCGCTCAGGCGTTGCCGTTGCCGATGCGGGCGGTGACGAAGCGGGCGGCGTCGTGCTGCGATTCCTGCACGTTGGCCATTTTCTGGAACAGGTCGTTGACCAGGTTGTTGGTCTGCATGAAGTACTGCAGGATCTTCTGGATCAGGTCGCGGAAGATCTTGCTGTCGGCCATGCCGATTTCCAGTTCCTTCAGCAGCTTCGCAGCATCGACATACATCTCCGCGATCACGATGGCCCCAACGCCCTGGCTGGTCTGATTGGCGAACTGCAGGGTGTGCGAGGCCTTGATGGCCTGGCCGGTGCGTACCGCCAACGTGTCGGCGTTGCTGTGGGTGAGCTTGGCGACGGTCTGGCTGAGCGACCTGGCCACATCGTCCACGGTCTGGCTGACCGAACGCGCGGCGGCCTTGATCATCTGCGGCAGCGCCTTGCTGATGGCCTCGGACACGGCCCGGGTGACTGCCTTGGCCAGCTGCTGCACGGCGACGGTGCCGGCCACGCGCTTGGTGAGCACCACGGCGGCGATGATCATGGCGGCCACGGCGATCACGCCGAGCACGTCCTTGATCTTGTCCACGAACGCGGAGGAAACGCCCAGCGATGTCAGCACGTCGCCGATGATGTTGCCCACCTGCTTCACCAGCTCCATCACCAGCTTCATGATCGGCTCCATGATCTTGCCCATCACGTTCAGGCCCAGCTCTTCGCCGATCGCCAGGGCCAGGCCCACGCCGGCCAGCACCATGCTGGCGCCGCCGGTGAACGGTGCGGCGACCACGGCCACGGCGGTCACCACCCAGCCGATGATCTTGCCGATGCAGCCCATCTTCTTCTGCGCGGCTTCGGCCTTGGCCAGTTCGTCCTGGTATTCCTGGGAGCGGCGCAGGTTTTCCGCCTCACGCAGGCGCAGCACTTCCTGCACCAGCCGGGTGTCGGCCTCGAGCTTGGCGTCGTTGGCCTTGCCGATGATTTCCTGCAGCACGGCCAGCAGCTCGCCCAGCATCGCCGCATTGGTGCGGGCCTTTTCGTCGCCACGGGCACTCACGCTGCCGTTGGGGTCCAGCTTGTCGGCCTCACTCTTGAAGGCGTCGAGGTCGCCCAGCGCCTTGTCGAGCACGGCCACCGCGTCGGCCAGGGCCTTGGTGGCCTCGCCCACGCGGGCCTGCTGCTCGGTCACCTTGCCTTTGGCGGCTTCGAGCTGGGCGCGGAGGGCGTCCTGCTCTTCCGGCGGGGCGTCGGCCAGCGCCTGTTCCAGTCGAGCCACGTCTGCCTCGGCCTTCTTCAGTGCTTCCACTGCGGCCGCGAGCTCGCCTTCGGCAGTGCCGACATCGCCCATGGCGGCGTCCACCAGGGCCTGGGCCAGGCGGATGGCTTCGGACAGCTCGGCGGCGCTGGCGGCGCGCTCGGCCAGGCGCAGCTTGACCAGCTCCAGCTGCGCGGACAGGCTGCGACTGTTTTCCGTGGTGATCAGCTCGCTGAGCTGCATGGCCAGGTAGTTCATCGCCGCTTCCGGCGTCATCGGCACCTGCGATGCGCTGCGGGCGGCAGCCTGCTGCTGGGCGGCTCGCAGCAGGCGCGGCAGGTCGGCCCTGCGCAGGGCGGGGGTGTTGGAGTTGGGTGCTTCCGTCTCGGACGATGCCTGGCGCTCGCCGGCGGCGTCGGCCAGCAGCTGCTGGACCTGGCTGTCGATGGCCTGGATGCGCTGCAGCGACACCGCGCCGAAGCCGGCGGCGACAGCGGCGGCGTCGTTGCGCGCTGCGGCGGTAGAGGTGAAGGCCAGCGGCGTCAGGCCGGCGGAAGCAATGGTGTTCATTCGGAAATCGTGTCCTCGTTGTTGTCAGGCGGGACGGCAGCGGTGCTGGCCAGCGCCTGCAGGTAAACCCTGGCCCGCGCAAGCAGGGCCGGATCGGTGGAACGCAGCTGCACGGTTTCGAAGCAGCCCTTGGCCATGGCGAGCTTGCCCATGGCCAGGTGGCACTGACCGACATGCAGCATCGGTCGCTCGTCGCCTTTCAGCAGCGCATAGGCCAGCGCGTACATGTCGATGGCCTTGGCGTATTCCTTCTTCATCTGCAGCACCGCGGCCAGGCCGAGGGCGTAGTCGCCGTTGTAGAAGTCGTACAGGTACAGGAAGCGGAAGAACGTTTCGGCTTCGTCCAGGCGACCGTCGGTGTAGAAACGGTGCGCGTAGGCGTAGACGCTCTCCAGCAGGTCGTCACTGACCCCTTTCAGGTCCTTGATCGCGGCGCCGGTCTGGGCGCCTTCGAACAACAGCTGGGCCATCTGGTCGAGCTGGGCCTGTTCTTCATCAGGTCCGGTGGGGGTGTCGTGGGCGTCGGAGGCAGGGGTCATGGTGGGTTCCGGGTTGTGGCCAACGGCGCTGCAGGACAAGCACAGTCTGGCGGGGTTGCAAAGGGGGGGCTTTCGGGATTCCCTCATCCCGCAGGAGGACGCGGGGGGGCCTGGTCAAGCGGGGGCGTCGGATCCGGACCGGAATGGCCGGCAGGATCGGAATCTGATGGCGGGTCGGCGTGATTGCGCTCGATGTCTTTCAGCCAGGCCAGGATCCGGGTGATCGGCGCGGTGAGGTCGGCCGGCACGAACTGGTAGCGCCGCGTCTTGAAGTAGACGGCGCGCGCGACCGGAATGTCGCGGACGACCGGAATGCCCCACTTCTCGGCCAGCGCGATCACCTTGCGTGCGCGGTTGCCGCGCTCGCGCACGGACACGAACTGCAGGCCGGGGTAGTCGGGGTGGGTGAAGATGCCGACCGCGATGTGGGTCGGGTTGGCCAGGATCATCGACGACCCCGCCACGTCGGCCTGCACCTGGCCAGACAGCTCTTCGCCGATCTGGCGGCGGCGCTGCTTGATTTCGGGGTTGCCGTTGTGGTCCTTGTGCTCCTGCTTGACCTCGTGCTTTTCCATGCGCATTTCGCGGATGTACAGCCGGTATTCGATGAAGGCCGCGGCCAGCACGATCGGCGCCAGCACCGCCAGCAGCAGCGCGGTGCTCTGCCAGCCCACGCGGTGCCAGATGGCGCCGGCAGCGTTGTCGGGCATCTGCACCTGCGCGAAGATGATCGGTGAGAACAGCGTCCAGGCCAGCACGACGAACACCAGACCGGCCAGCAGGTACAGCGCAGCGGTGATCACGCTTTTGACGGTCTTCAGCGAAAACAGGTTCTTGAAGCCTGAAATCGGATTGACCCGGGCGAGGTCCAGGCGCACCGCTTCGGCGGCGATCACGCCGCGGCTCTGCACCAGCGAGATCAGCACGGCGGCCACGATGGCGGACGCGCCCACCGGCACCGCAATCCACAGGAACGCCTGCGTGGCCTGCCAGGCGGCTTCGGACGGCGTCAGGCTGAAGCCGCGCTCGGCCATGCCGCGGTAGAAGCCCTGCAGCGCCCGGGTGGAGGTCAGGGTGGCCACGGCGATCAGCCCGGCCACCAGCATCGCCGCGGCAGCAAGGTCACGGCTGACGTAGCTCTTGCCCTTCTTCGATTCCTTGAGCAGGCGGTGCGGTGTGGGCTTTTCGGTCTTCATTGCGGCACCGCCAGCAGCAGCTGCAGCGCATCGGTGGTGTCGCGGATGAGCGGCACCTGCTGGACCACCGTAGGCATCAGGTAGAACAGCAGCGCGATGAAGGCGATGTACGACTTGACCGCCAGCGAGATCGAGAACGGGTTCATCTGCTGGGCGAAGCGCGACAGCACGCCCAGCAGCACTTCCACCAGGAACAGCAGCAGCAGCACCGGCAGGGCCATGCGCAGCGCGCCGGCCAGCAGCGTGCCGGCAAACGCCTGCAGCCGCGCCAGGTCGAGGGTCATCCCCGCGCCCATGGGAATGAGCGCGTAGCTGTCCTGGATCACCTCCAGCAGCACGATCATGCCGTCGGTCGCCAGGAACACCACCACGCTCATCATCTGCAGCAGGTTGGAGGTCTCCGTGGCTTCCATGCCGCTGACCGGGTCGAGCATGGCGCCAATGCCGGCGCCGCGCTGGTTGTCGACGATGGCGCCCATGCCGTGGAAGATATGGAACGGCAACGCCACCACCAGTCCGATGGCGGTGCCGATCAGCACCTCGCGCAGGACCACGCCGGCCATCGAGAGGATGTCCGGCGGCACCGTGGCGCCCGCCGTGGCGGGCCACAGGCCGATCAGGATCATCATCGCCACCACGGTCCGGGTCATCTTGGCCGGCATGACGCCCGGCGACAGGTACGGAATCCAGACCAGGCAGGCGCCAATGCGGGCCATGCCCAGCAGGGCGGTCAGCCCATGGTCGCGGGCCAGCGCAACCAGTTCGGCGTCGAGCGCGGAAAGCTGCACTGCCCTACCCGTTCAGCGCGGTATGCAGCGCCAGCCGCGCGAAATCCAGCATGCGCGCGGACATCCAGGTCATCAGCACCAGCAGGCAGGCAATCACCGCCAGCAGCTTGGCACCATAGGGAAGGGTCTGCTCCTGGAGCTGGGTCACGGTCTGGAACAGGCCGATGGCCAGGCCCACGAGGGTGGCCACCGCGACCGGCGCAGCCGAGAGCAGCAGGATGAGCAGCAGGCTTTTGTTGCCCATGAACATGATCGCGTCCATGGCTACATCGGCACGTCGAGGTACTGGCGCACCAGACCCTGCGACAGCAGGCTCCAGCCGTCCATCGCCACGAACAGGATCAGCTTGATCGGCGCGGAAATGGTCACCGGGCTCATCATCATCATGCCCAGCGACAGCAGCACGCTGGACACCACCAGGTCGATCACCACGAACGGCAGGTACAGGTAGAAGCCGATGCGGAAGGCGTCCTTGAGTTCGCTCAGTGCGTAGGTCGGCATCAGCGCGAACAGCGAGCGCTCATGCGGCTCCAGGTCGGGCACCGGCACGCCGGTCCCGGCGTGGCGCGCACGTTCGAAGAACTTCAGCAGCTCCGGGTCCGAGTAGGTGGCCAGGTAGACCTTGTAGCCGTCCAGGCTGCTGTCGAGGAAGGTCACCACCGCGGCCACCGAGTTGAGCGGGGCCTCCAGCGCAAGATAGGCGTCGTACATGTTCTGCACGATGGGCTGCATGACGTAGAACGCCAGCATCAGCGCCAGCGCGTTGAGCACCATGTTGGACGGTACCTGCTGCAGGCCCAGCCCGTTGCGCAGCAGCACGAACACCACGGAGAACTTCAGGTAGCAGGTGCCCGCGGCGATCAGGAACGGAAGCAGCGCCGCCATCGACATGACCGCGATCAGCGAGATGTCGTTGTTGACGAAATTCATGGCAGCAAGGGCGCCTGCGCCAGTTGTACGCCGAGCTGGTCGCCGACCTGGACCAGCTCGCCACGGGCAACGGTCTGGCCGTTGACGCGCAGCTGCAGCTGCTTCCAGGCGTCGACCGGCAGGTTGAACACGGTGCCCGGCTGCAATCCGTCCAGTTCACCGATGGCCTGCTGCAGCTGGCACAGCACCACGTCCACGGTAACCGGCAGCTGGCGCAGGTCGATCCCGCCGGCGGCCGCTGCGGGGTCGGCATGGGCGGCCGGTGCCGCAGGCAGGGCGAGGTCGGCGGCGCCGTCTTCGTCGTCGAGGAAATCGAAGGGTGTATTCACGGAAATGGTCTCAAGGGTGAAATCGAAGGCGTACAGGCGACGGCGCGCGAGGCGTGCGATGGGTTCAAGCTGGTCCAGCAGCACCACCGCGCCCGGCGCCAGGCGGCGCAGTCGCTGCAGCGGCAGCTGCAGGCGCGAGATGCCCAGCTCCACCGGCAGCCGCAGGCGGCGGGTCATGGGGGTCAGGGCGTGGCCGGGCCTGGCGTCGATGCGTTCGATCCAGGCCGGCCCCTGCGTGGTGGGCAGGCAGGGCTGCGGACCCTCGCCCCGTGCGAGCACGCTGACCGGCACCACCTCACGCAGCGTTGTCCGCGCCTGCGTGAAAGGGGGCGCGGCGATGTCCAGCAGGTCCTGTTCGGGCAGCCAGCACGCCAGGGTCTGGCGGTCGACCAGTTCGGACCACGCCAGTCCGGCCAGCTCAGGCAGCATGGCCGCGCACCACGGCTCGGCGGCCACCGCCAGGCGCAGCACGCCGGCCGGCGCCTCGACATCGAAGCGCAGCATCGCGCCGCGTGCCGGCAGCGGCTGCGCGTCGGGCACGATGCCCGCCCGCGCGCAACCGGCGAGCGTGGCGGCGTTGGCCACGTCGGCGGCGCCCAGCACGGGAAAAGGCCAGCGCTGCGCGTTCATGCGTGGCCCTGGTGGTCGCGGCGGCGACGGCGTTCGTCGGTGGCGCTGTCGCTGCTGTCCACGGCGATCACCAGGTCGCTGCCGGCCGGGGCCAGCGAGGCCGCCAGCGCGTTGCCGACCCGTGCGCTGGACGGCAGCATGTGCAGACGATCTGCCTCGAGACGCGCGATGACCGAATGACCCGCGCCCCAACTGCTGAACGCGACATTGATCTGGCTGCCG
Organism: Stenotrophomonas sp. NPDC077420; assembly: GCF_044543385.1. Taxonomy (NCBI): domain Bacteria; kingdom Pseudomonadati; phylum Pseudomonadota; class Gammaproteobacteria; order Lysobacterales; family Lysobacteraceae; genus Stenotrophomonas; species Stenotrophomonas sp. NPDC077420. The sequence continues at coordinate 82,334 of NZ_JBITVZ010000010.1, read as the reverse complement.
GCAACGGTGCGGGCGCTCATGGCGGTCTGCAGTGCCTCGGCCTGGCGGGCGGCGCGCACCAACTGGCGGGTACCCAGATTGGCTTCGGCACGGCGCGCGTCGGCCAGCGACTGGCTGTCATGGGGTTCGCCACCCGGCTGCGGTGTGGCAGTGGCCGTGGCGGAGGTCGCGGGGTTGGCTGCGGTGGCATCGACGGCGAACGCGCTCTCCATGGCCACGGGCGCCGAGGCGGTGCGACTGTCGCTGATAACGGCCCCCGGCGCCGCCGCAGGCGACGCCGGCGACGCAGCAGCGGCCGGTGGTACGACCGGTCGCGCAGCCAGCGCGCGCGCGTTGCGCTGGGGCGCGCCGGACGCAATGGCGGCGTGCGGCGCGTCGGCGGTGGATGCCGCAGATGTTGCCGGAGGTTCGCCCGGCGTGTGCACGACCGTACTGCCCGCCACGGCCGGAGCACGACCCGGCACTGCTGCGGACGCATCCGCGACCGGGGCGCCTGCATCACCGGCCTTCCCGGCAACCGGCAGCGCCGTGGCGAGGGACGGCGTCGCTGTCTGCGGGGACGGCATTCCCATGCGGATGCGCGACGTGGACGCCGCCGCTGCGTGACCTGGCTGCGGCTGCAGCGCGCGCGGGCCCTCCATGAGCGGCCGTGGTGCGTCGCCGGGCGCGTCGCTGCGGTCGGGAGCCGCCTCGCGCGGCACTGCGGCATCGACCTGATCGGGGAGGTCGTCCTGATCCGGCGTATCGCCCTGATCCGGCACCTCGACCGCTTCCGGAGGTGCCGACCACGCGTCCTCGGCGTACGGGACCTCGAGCGGCGGATTCGGGTGGGCCTGCACCCGTTCGCTCAACGACACCGCGTCAACCGGTCCGGTGGCCGCGATGGCGGCCGGCTGGGGTTGGATCTTTACCGACATGCGTGTTCCTCTTGAACCTGACGCTCCTGGCGGCGCTGACGCGCCTGCCGGAGCCGTTGATGGATGTGCGAGCCCACCGCCTCCAGGCGGCGCGCTCGTGAGTGATGGGCCGCGGCGGCCTGGCGCAGCTGCTGTTCCTGCGCCTGCGCGGCGGCGGCCTGTTCCAGCAGGTGCTCGGCACGCAGGCCGCACTCCAGAACGTGCGCGCGCGCGATGGCAACGCCACGCAGCCGTTCGAACAGGGTTTGCCGGTCCAGCCCGTGTTCTTCGCCAAGCTGCGCCTGCTGCAGTTTCTCGTCGGCCTCGCCGCGCAGCGAGCGCGCCTCGGTTTCGTGCTGCGCGGCCTGCTCCGCCTGCCCACGCGCTTCGCCGCGCAGGCGCTGCGCACGGTGGGTCAGCAACGTGGCCAGCTGCGCCGGATCAGCGGGCGAGCGCATCGAGTGCCTCCACCGCGTCGTCGAACGCAACCGGTTCATGCAGGCCCTGGCGCAGGAACGCCAGCAGTCGCGGTTCGCGCGCCACGGCGTCGTCCTGCTCGGGCTGCGCGCCGGGCCGGTACTCGCCGATGTCGCGCAGCAGCTGCAGGTCGTCCAGCCGCCCCATGACCGCACGCACGCGGGTGGCGGCAGCGGCCTGGCCCGGGCTGGCCAGCTGCGGATAAAGACGGCTGGCACTGCGCAGCACGTCGATGGCCGGGAAATGACCGCGCTGCGCCAGGCGGGGGCTCAGGTAGACATGGCCGTCCAGCAGCGATTTGACTTCCTCGCCGACCGGGTCGGGGTCGGCGTCGTCCTCCAGCAGCACCGTGTAGAAGGCGGTAATGCTGCCGCAGCCCGCATTGCCCGGCCGTTCCACCAGCCGCGGCAGCGCCTCGAACACCGAGGCCGGGAAACCACGCCGTGCCGGCGGCTCACCGGCGGCCAGCGCTACATCGCGCAGGGCCCGCGCATAGCGCGTGGCCGAATCCATCACCAGCAGTACCCGGCTGCCCTGGTCGCGGAAGAACTCGGCGACACGGGTGGCGACCATCGCCGCGTTGACCCGGGTCGCCGGCGAGGAATCGGAGGTGGCCTGCACGACGATGGTGCGTGCCGCCGCAGGGCCCTGCCGGATCGCCGCCACGAACGAGGCCACTTCACGGCCGCGCTCGCCGACCAGCGCCACCACGCGGACGTCGCAGTCGGCGTTGGCCAGCAGCATTTCAACCAGGGTGGTCTTGCCGCAGCCGGCCGCGGCGAACACGCCCATGCGCTGACCCTCGCCCACGGTCAGCAGCGCGTCCAGGGCGCGGATGCCGGTGGCGAACGGAGTCTGGATGGGGCGCCGCTGCCGGTAGTCCAGCGGCACTGCCTGCACGGCGGCGGCGGTCGTGCCGGCATCGGCGTCGAGCGGCTGTCCCTCGTGCAGCCGCTCCACCACCTCGCCAAACCCGTCCAGCACGCTGCCCAGCAGGTGGTTGCCCAGCGCCACCTCGAGCGGACGGCCGGTAGCCGCCACCACCACGTCGGCGGCCAACCGCACCGGCGCGCCGATCAACGCGAGCGTGGCCACGCCGTGGTCGACCCGGGTCACCACGCCGTGGGTCAGCACGCGGTCATCGCAGGCCGAGCGGCGCACGTGGCAGTGCTCGCCCACCGCCACGTCCGCCAGCGGTACCCGCAGTTCGCCTGCGCGCATCGCCAACGGGGTGGCGCAAGGGCGCCAGCAGGGCACGGCGGCTGTCACCGCAGCATGCCCTGCAGGTCCAGCACGCGCGCGTGGAACCCTTCGATCGCAGCAGCCAGCAGCGAAGCGTCGTGCCGGCAGTCGGGTTGCAGCACGCCGCCCACCAGGCAGCCTTCGTCCAGCTGGCGCAGGGCCAGGCAGCCGTTGGCGAAGTGCGCGGCCGGCGCGGACAGCGCGCTGAGCAGCTCATCGGCGCGATTGCTGAAGCGATCGTTGGGCGAGGTGTCCAGGCGCCCCCACAGATAGACCATGTCGTCCACCGGGTCGAGCAGCAGCTCGCCCACGTCGGCAAAGCCCATCACCACGGACGAATGGGTGTCGAACTGGAACCGCGACGGGTCGCAGCCCAGCTCCTGGAGGGCGGCATTGAGGGTATCTAGCAGGGAGGTCATATGCTTCTCATCACATCAAGGGTGACCGTGTCGGAAATCTCGGCAAACGAGAGCACCGGGGTCGCGGGGAGGCGGTTTTCAATGAAGCGCTTGACGAAGCGGCGGATGTCCGGCGCCACCATCAGCACCACGTCGGGACGGTGGGCGCTGACTTCGCCGACGTGCAGGGCGAAGCGGTCCATCAGCGCACCGGATTCGGCCGGTTCGAGGTTGAGGTAGGCCGCGCCCTGGCTCTGGCGGATGCCGGCGCGGATCTGGTCTTCCACCGAGCTGGACACCAGGATCGCGGGAATGCGGCCGTCGCGCGCGAAGCGCGCCGAGATGTAGCGGGCCAAGGCACCACGCACGTGCTCCACCAGCAGGATCACGTCCTTTTCGCGCTGGCCCCACTGCGCCAGGGTTTCCAGCACGACCTTCATGTTGCGGATGGAGACGTCCTCGCGCAGCAGGCGCTGCAGCACTTCGGCCACGCGCTGGATCGGCATGTGCCGGTAGGTTTCCTTGACCAGTTCCGGGAAGCGCTTCTCCAGCGCGTCCAGCACGTGCTTGGCTTCCTGGATACCGAACAGTTCGCCCACGTTGCGCAGCACCGCGCCGTGCACCAGCCGGCGCAGTTCCTCGTAATCGCTGGACACCTCGCAACCGAGCGCACGCACGTCCTCCTGCGCCCCGGCCAGGACCCAGCGTGCGCTGCCGCCGTCATGCGGCACCACCAGGCCCATGTCCAGCACGTCCAGTTCGTCCTGGCGTCCCCAGACCCGTACGTGCCCGTTCACCACAGGTGCGCTGGCCGCCGGGATCTCGTTGATCAGGACCTTCACTTCATGCTCGCGCGTCGGCACATGGCCACGCAGCACCAGCGGCGCAAGCTGCATGCCGGTGTTGATGAAGGCGTCATGGCGCAGCTGCTCTTCCCAGTTGCCGGCCACGCCCGCCTCGTGCAGCGGTGCCGGCATCAGCAGGATCAGCGGAAGGGTTTCACTGGTCAGGCGCGCCGCAGTGGCGTCGCCCTTGCCGGCGGTCGCGGTGGCCGCACCGCCCTGCCCGGCACCGGCGCTGCCGGCCGCCTCGTCGGTGCGGGCGCGGCGCAGGCGCCAGACCAACATGGCCCCCAGGCCCACCGCCAGGCCGGCGAACACCGGCAGCGGGAAGCCCGGCAGGAAGCCCAGCAGCAGCACCAGCACCGCGCCGGTGCCCAGCACCAGGTTGCTCTTGAACAGCTCGCCGAGGATGTTGGCGCCCAGGTTGTTGCTCTCGCCGCTGACCCGGGTGACGATGAAGCCGGCACTGATGCAGATGAGCAGCGCCGGAATCTGCGCCACCAGGCCATCGCCGATGGTCAGCAGGGTGAAGGTGTTGAGCGCCTGCGAGAACGCCATCCCATGCTGCAGCATGCCCACGGCGATACCGCCGAACAGGTTGACGAACACGATCACGATGCCGGCGATGGCATCGCCCTTGACGAACTTCATGGCACCGTCGTACGAGCCGTACAGCTGGCTTTCGCGCTCCACGTCACGCCGGCGACGCTGCGCTTCCTCCGAAGTGATCGCTTCGGCACGCAGGTCGGCGTCGATGCTCATCTGCTTGCCGGGCATGCCGTCCAGGGAGAAGCGTGCCACCACCTCACCGATGCGTTCGGACCCCTTGGTGATGACGATGAACTGGACCAGGGTGATGATGGCGAAGATCACCGCGCCCACCACCAGGTTGTCGCCCACCACGAAGTCGCCGAACGCACTGATGATGTGCCCCGCGTCGGCGTCGAGCAGGATCAGCCGGCTGGTGCTGACCGACAGCGCCAGCCGCATCAGGGTGGTGAACAGCAGCACCGACGGGAACGTGGAGAAGTTGAGGATGCGCTCCACGTAGAAGGAGCTGAGGAAGATGACGATGGCCACGGCCATGTTCAGGCCGATCAGCAGGTCGACCAGGAAGGTCGGCAGCGGAATGATCAGCATGGCCACGATCACGGCCATCAGCACGACCAGGGCCAGTTCCGGGCGCAGCACGCCGCGTGCGCGCGCGCCGAAGCCGGTGGTCGTCGTGGGGGCGGTGCTGCTCATACGCTGATTCCTCCGGCGTGGCCGGCACGCCAGCGTTCGCGTTTCATGCTTTCCACCACCAGTTCCTCCAGCGCGTCGGCGGTGCGTTCGCGCGCCAGTTCATCGCTCCAAACCGCGTCGGGCAGGCCACCCACCGCGCGCCGCAGCGCCTGCACGACGCGCGCGCGCTCCGGCGCCGACAGCGCCACGCGCATGTCCGCCAGCGGCCCGGCGAACAGCCCCGCCCAGTCCTGCAGGCCGCGCACGACGTCCAGCAGCCCGCCCACCATCGCTTCGGCGCTGGTCGAAAGACGCGCCAGCAGTCCGTCGCGGGTCGCTTCCTGGACCAGCAGTTGGTCGGCCGAGCGCAGCACGGCCAGGTTGCGCACCTGGTGCAGCAACTGGCCGAACTCCAGGTGCGAGGCGCTGGGATCCAGCGAGTACATGTCCGCACCCAGGGCCTGTTCCATGAAATCCACCACCTGCGCGCGCCGGTCGAAACCGAACGTGGCGATCCAGCCGGCGTATTCGCCCACGCAGTCGCGCGGATTGCCGATGAAGTCGCGGTAGCTCTGGCGCAGTGCCCGCGCCGAGAAGCGATTGCCGCTTGCGGCCAGCCGGGCTTTGACGGCCACGTTCATGCCGCCGCGCATGGCGGCGGCATTGCCCTGGGCCGCCTGTTCGGCAAGCAGCTGCTCAAGCGCAGCCTGTAGCAGCTCGCGCAGTTCCTGCAGTTCCTCGTCGGTCAGCAGCGCGCGCAGCACCGCCAGCATGTCGCTGGGATCGGGGAAAAACTGCTTGAGCAGGCCGAGCAGCTGCACCGGGCTGCGCAGGCCATCGAGCAGCGCGCGCAGGTCGCTCATCTTGCTGTCAACCTGCTCGTCGAGCACGTGGTCGATCCACGCCTGCGTCTCGCCGGTGCCGCTGCTGCTCTGCCTGTCACGGCGTCGCTGCAGCGACGCGATCAGGGCGCCCACGTCGTCCTGCATGGAAAACGCCGTATGCAGCTCACTTTTCTGCGAGGACCGCCCCGATGACGACAGAGAGCCCTTCTCCGTGTCTTCTCCTCTGCCGCTGCCACCGGTCTGACGCGGTGTGTTGGGCAATAGGGAAGTGACCGGGCGATTAATGGCCGGCAGTGCCATGCGCGCCCTCCCCGTCGTTGAGCTGCGGATGCAGGCCACGGATCGCGTCACGCACGGATTCACCCACGGTCGGACCGTAGACGTCCGGCATGCGGTAGGCATCGACCGGATCGCTGCCGGTGAGCAGCCGCGGCTGGATCAGGAACACCCGCACCAGGTTTTCGGACGAGGTGCTGTCCTGGCCGAACAGCTTGCCTACGCCGGGAATGCGGCGCAGCCCCGGAATGCCGCTGTAGCCCTGGTCGGACTGGCTGCGGGTGTAGCCGCCCACCAGCAGGCTGAGCTGCTGCGGCACGCGCGCGACCGTGTCGATCACGGTGCGGTTGACCAGCGGCAGCGCGTCGACCGAACGCGTGCCGTCGGCCGCGCCATCCTCGATCTTCAGCTGCATTTCCACGTCGTTGCCACTGGAAATGCGCGGATGCACACTGACCAGCGTGCCGTAGGTGACCTGCTCCAGCGACGTCGCGCGCTCACCGATCAACTGCGTATAGAAGGTCTGGTTGCTGTCGAAGTACGCCGGGATGTTTTCCTGGGTCAACAGCACCGGGCGCGAGATGATGTGCGCGTTGCCCTTGCTGGCCATGGCCTGCACCGACGCGAGGAAGCGGCTGCCATCGAGCGTGCTGACCGAGGGCGACTGGTTGATGCCGATCGACAGACGATTGCCGATGTTGATGCCGCCACTCCAGTTCACGCCCAGGCGGTCGAGCTCGGTCTTCTTGATGTCGATGATCCACAGCGACAGTTCGATCTGCTTGCGCGGGATGTCCAGCTCGCCGACCAGGCGCTTGACCTGTTCGATCTGCGCCAGCGTGCCGCGCACGATCAGGCTGTTGGTTTCCGCATAGGCCATGACGACCGCCGGGGTCGGGCCGGTGGGAACCGAGGTGGCGGCCTGCGCCACCGGTTGCGCGGTCGGCGCGGCCGGCAGCAGCTGCTCGGTGACGGTGGCCGCAGCGTCCGGCATCACCGGCTGCTTGACCACGGCACCGAAGTCGCCCAGCTTGAGCACACCGGCCAGCACATCGGCCACGCCCGGCAGCGATCCCTCGCGACCGCGCAGCCCGTAGCTGCGACCATTGACGAAACTGTGCTCCAGCTTGATCACTTCCACGTGGTGCGGGCTGGCGTCGGCGCCTTCGTACAGGTCATCCAGGTAGCGCGCGGCGTTGAGCACGATGTCCACGTACACCGGCGGCCCGGCCACGTAGAAGGTGCCGTCGGCGCCGCCCCCGCGCACCGGATAGCGCGCATCGGCCAGCCGCGCCTTGCGCAGGAAGTCCGACAGCGTGGCCACCGAGGTGGAGCGCAGGCGACCCACGGCATTCTTCTGTTCGCTGGCGTCGTAGACATAGATGGAGGTGCTGTCGCTGTACCAGACCAGTCCCAGTTCGGCGGTGACCTTGGCCAGCACGTCGAACGGCCGGGCCAGGTCGAAGTTGCCGGTGATCTTCTTCTTCTGGGCCTTGGGGCTGATCACCAGCGCCTGGCGCGCGCGGACGCCGATGGCGTTGAGCAGATGGTCGGCGCTGTCCGCGCGCGAGACAAAGCCCGAGGCATGCGGCAGGTCGGCGCGGTCGGTGATGGCGGTGCCTTCCAGCGGCGTCTGGGCGACAGCCGGCACGGTGAACGACAGCAACAGCAGGTACAGCGGCAGGGAACGCATGGCTTACTCGTGGGGGGTTGAAACCGCCCGGTAGACGGAGAGGGGTGAACGACCGATCAGGGATTTCACGTCGGTGCAGAAATGCGACAGCGACGCGTAGCCGTGATCGGCGGCGAGATAGGTGAACGAGCGCGCCCGCCCGGGATAGGCAAGCAACGCCCGCGCGGCGCGCTGGATGCGCAGCTCGCGTTTCAACGGGCGACCCAGGACCTGCCGGCAGCGCCGGTGGAACTGTGCCGACGACAGGCCGTAACGCTGGGCCAGCGCGGCGACGGTGTTGTCGCCGCCTTCCTCCAGCAGGAAGCGCATCAGGCCGTAGCTTTCGCTGCGCGCCAGGTGCCGCAGCAGCTGCGCCGGCGGGCTGTCCTCGACCTGGCCGGCGCCACGCGCCAACTGGCCGATCAGCCAGGCCGCCGCCACGTCGGGCACTTCCAGGGCCGCCGGCACCACCCAGCACAGGGGCTCAGGCTCTCCCGCCGCGCGTTGCATGCCGCTGGCATGGTCGTAATGGGCCAGGGCGCGGGGCATGCCGCTGCCGGCCACCGCGACCGTGTCCAGCCCGCTGCCGCGTGGCAGCGGCAGCCCGGCCAGGAGCAGGCGATCGCCGGGCAGAAGGCGGACCGGCCGCCCCCCGGCCGTGAGCTCGGTGGCGGCCTGCCCAGCATTGACGATCACGTGCATCCGACCACTCCCGTTCATGCGTACTTCGACGCAGCGCAGTGCTGCGCCGCCTTCGACAAGGGCTGCATGGTGAAGACGGGGCCGGGGCAACGCTCTACAACAAATTAGAAAGCCGACGCAACTTGATGTATTTGTATCGATCCCGCTCAGACAGTCGCGCATCCGCGCCACCAGGAATCGATCCCCATGTCACTGTTGCTTGGCATCCACCACGTCGCCGTGATCTGCGCCGATTACGACAGGTCGCGCGATTTTTACGTCCGCGTGCTCGGCCTGGCGATCAAGGCAGAGCACCACCGCGCCGCCCGCGACTCCTGGAAACTGGACCTGGCCCTGCCCGATGGCGGACAGCTGGAGCTGTTTTCGTTTCCCTCGCCACCGCCGCGACCGAGCCGACCCGAAGCCCAGGGGCTGCGCCACCTGGCGTTCCGGGTGGCGCGGCTGGAACCGATGATCGAACGGCTGGCCGCCGCGGGGGTGGCCTGCGAGCCGGTCCGCACCGATGAGTACACCGGCCGGCGCTTCACCTTCTTCGCCGACCCCGACGGGCTGCCGCTGGAGCTGTACGAAGGGGGCTGAACGGGTTGCCGCGCCCCGCGCCGCAGCGTTCCGTACCAGGGCGAATGGGTATACAGTCCAGCTGTCCCGGCCCTGCGCCGGCATCCACGTACATCCCTGGGAGGGGAAACATGCGCAAGACCTTCAAGACCCTGCTGCTGGCACTGCCGCTGGTGATGGCCGCGATGTCCGCTTCGGCCGCCGACGGCGCGGTCGGCCGCTGGAAGACCATCGACGACAAGACCGGCAAGGTGAAGTCGATCGTGGAGATTACCCAGGCCGCCAACGGCACGCTGAGCGGCAAGGTGGTGGAAGTACTGCATTCGGACAAGGGCCCGAACCCGGTCTGCGACGACTGCAGCGGCGCCAACAAGGGCAAGCCGGTGAAGGGCATGACCATCCTGTGGAACCTGAAGCAGGACAAGGGCAGCACCACCCAGTGGTCCGGCGGCACCGTGCTGGACCCGGCCAACGGCAAGACCTACAAGTCCAAGCTGGAGCTGCAGCCGGGCGGAAAGAAGCTGGACATGTCCGGCTGCGTGGCGTTCATCTGCCGCGCCCAGACCTGGATCCGCGAGTAACCACCTGCGCGGCAACGCGCTGCAGGATCAACGGCCCGGGGCCGGTGCGGGGTGACCGCCCCGGCCCTTCGTCTTTTCCGGGAGCATGCGATAATCCCGTGTTCCCCCGCACCCGTGCAGCCCATGACCCGCACCGCTCTCGTCACCACCGCCCTGCCCTACGCCAACGGCCCGCTGCACCTGGGCCATCTGGTCGGCTACATCCAGGCTGACATCTGGGTGCGTGCGCGTCGAATGAGCGGCGGCAGGACCTGGTTCGTGTGCGCTGATGACACCCACGGCACCCCGATCATGCTGGCGGCGGAAAAAGCCGGCGTGACCCCGGAAACGTTCATCGCCAACATCCAGGCCAGCCACGAGCGCGACTTCGCCGCCTTCGGCGTTGCGTTCGATCATTACGACTCGACCAACTCGGCCGGCAACAAGGCCCTGACCGAGGCGTTCTACCTCAAGCTCGAGGCGGAAGGCCACATCTCGCGCCGTTCCGTGGCCCAGTTCTACGACCCGGCCAAGGGCATGTTCCTGCCCGACCGCTACATCAAGGGGATCTGCCCCAACTGCGGCACGCCCGATCAGTACGGCGACAACTGCGAAGTGTGTGGCGCCACCTACGCCCCCACCGACCTGAAGGACCCGCGCTCGGTCATTTCCGGCGCCACGCCGGAAATCCGCGATTCGGAGCACTTCTTCTTCGAGGTGGGCCGTTTTGAACGCTTCCTGCGCGAATGGCTGGCCGGCGATGTCGCCCTGCCCGGGGTGAAGGCCAAGCTGGGTGAGTGGCTCAATGCCGAGGGCGGCCTGCGCGCGTGGGACATTTCCCGGGATGCGCCCTATTTCGGCTTCCAGATCCCAGGCCACCCGGGCAAGTACTTCTATGTCTGGCTGGATGCGCCGATCGGCTACCTGTCCAGCTTCCAGGCGCTGTGCGCGAAGAACGGCGAGGATTTCGACGCGCACCTGCGTGCCGGCACCAGCACCGAACTGCACCACTTCATCGGCAAGGACATCGTCAACTTCCATGGCCTGTTCTGGCCGGCGGTGCTGCACGGCACCGGCCACCGCGCGCCGACCCGCCTGCACGTCAACGGCTATCTCACCGTGGACGGCGCGAAGATGTCCAAGTCGCGCGGTACATTCGTCATGGCCCGCACCTTCCTGGATGCCGGGCTGGAGCCGGAAGCGCTGCGCTACTACTTCGCGGCCAAGTCCTCCGGCGGCGTGGACGATCTCGACCTGAACCTGGGCGACTTCATCGCGCGGGTCAACGCCGACCTGGTCGGCAAGTTCGTCAACCTGGCCAGCCGCTGCGCCGGCTTCATCAGCAAGCGTTTCGATGGCCGCCTCGCCGACGCGCTGCCCGATGCCGCACAGTACGACCGCTTCGTGGCCGCGCTGGCGCCGGTGCGCGAAGCATACGAGCGCAATGATCCGGCGGCCGCGCTGCGCCTGACCATGGCCCTGGCCGACGAGGCCAACCGTTACATCGACGAACAGAAGCCGTGGGTGATCGCCAAGCAGGAGGGCGCCGACGCGCAGCTGCAGTCGGTGTGCACCCAGGGCCTGAACCTGTTCCGCGTGCTGGTCACCGCGCTCAAGCCAGTGCTGCCGGCTACTGCCGCGCAGGCCGAAACATTCCTGGCCGCCCCGGTGCAGCGCTGGACCGACATCGCCTCGCCGCTGCTGGCCCACACCATCGCCGTGTACAGCCCGCTGTTCACCCGTATCGACCCGAAAATGATTGACGCCATGACCGACGCTTCCAGAGACACCCTCGCCGCCCCCGCACCTGCGGCCCCGGCCAAGCCCGCCAAGCCGGCGGCGCCTGCTGCCGCGCCTGCCGCCGCTCCCGCTGCGACGGCGGAAGGCCCGGCGTATATCGGTATCGACGATTTCGCCAAGCTGGACCTGCGCATCGGCAAGGTGCTGGCCTGCGAGTTCGTCGAAGGTTCGGACAAGCTGCTGCGCTTCGAGCTGGATGCCGGCGAACTGGGCAAGCGCCAGATCTTCTCCGGTATCCGTGCCAGCTATGGCGAACCCGAAGCGCTGGTCGGCCGCAGCGTGGTGTTCATCGCCAACCTGGCCCCGCGCAAGATGCGCTTCGGCCTGAGCGAAGGCATGATCCTGTCGGCCGGCTTCGACGGCGGCGCGCTGGCGCTGCTGGACGCCGACAGCGGCGCCCTGCCCGGCATGCCGGTTCGCTGAGGCCAACGTGCCACGACCTCCGGTCGTGGCCTGCCGGGAGGGTGTAGATGGAACTGGCCCTGGTTGACTTCGACCACACCGTCACCGACTGCGATACGTATGGGCGTTTCCTGCGCCGGGTGGCCACGCCCGAGCAGCTGGCCCAGGCGTGGTGGAAGGTGGGTCCGTGGCTGTTGGCCTATCGGTTGAAGTTGATTTCCGCCGAGCGCATCCGTGCGCGCGTGACCCGGTTGACCCTGCGCGACCGCCACGCCGACGATATCGCCACCCTGGCGGCCGGGTTCTCCCGCGAGGTGCTGCCCGAGGTGGTGCGCCCGCAGATGCTGGAGCAGATCCGCTGGCACCTGCAACAGCGGCATACGGTGGTGATCGTGTCCGGCTCGCTGGACCTGTACCTGCGCCCGTGGTGCGAGGCGCTGGGCCTGGACCTGATCTGCAACCGTCTGGAAAGCCAGGACGGGCGCTTGACCGGGCGGTATGCCGACGGCGACTGCGCGCCGCACAAGGCGGACCGGATCCGTGCGCGCTACGATCTGTCACGTTACGTACGCATCCATGCGTACGGCGACAGCCGCGAAGACCGACCGATGCTCGCATTGGCGCAGGAACGCTGGTACCGCGGCAAACCCCTGAAATGAACCTCCCGCGCAGCCGACGCCACGCATGACATCGCCTTCCCTGCCCCTGGTCGAACGCCTCGACCGCCTGTTGCCGCAGACCCAGTGCGGGCAATGCGGCTACGACGGCTGCCGCCCGTACGCCGAGGCCATGGCGCGCGGCGAGGCGGGCGTGGACCATTGCCCGCCCGGCGGCGATGCCGGGGCGCGTGCGTTGGCCCGCGTGCTGGACGTTCCTGCGCTACCGTTCGACCGCAGCCGCGGCGACTGCACGCCGCCCCAGGTGGCGCGGGTGATCGAAGCCGACTGCATCGGCTGCACCAAGTGCATCCAGGCCTGTCCGGTGGATGCCATCGTCGGCGGCGCCAAGTACATGCACACCGTCATTGCCGATCTGTGCACCGGCTGCGCGCTGTGCATTCCACCGTGTCCGGTGGACTGCATCGACCTGGTACGGGCGCCCTGACCGGTACCGCCACGCAGGCGTGGCGGTACGCGATGGCGGCGGGTGTTCAGGGCAACGCTGCGGTGATGACGATCTCTACCTTCCAGGCCGGGTCGGCCAGCTTGGCTTCCACCGTCGCGCGGGCCGGGGTCATGCCCGGCACCACCCACTCGTCCCACGCAGCATTCATGCCGGCGAAATCGTTGATGTCGGCCAGGTAGACCTCGGCGCGCAGCACGTGCTGCTTGTCGCTGGCGACCAGCGCCAGCAGCTTGTCGATCTCCGCCAGCACCTGCCGGGTCTGCCCGGTGATGTCCTCGCTGGTGTCTTCGGGAATCTGTCCGGACAGATAGGCGACCTTGTTGTGCACGGTCATCTCGGACATGCGCGGACCCACGTCGTAACGTTCGAACATGGTGAGGGCTCCTCTGTGGTGGTGGCCCATTGTCACCGATGCCACCCGAAACCGCTCGATCCGAAACCGCTCGACCCACGGTCGTCGTGACACGCACCTGTATCAACGCCATCCGCGTCTTGGCAACAGCAGCCCGGAAGCGCACGATTCGGCAGCAGGCACGGTGGCGTGCCCGGAGCCCGCTGTCCCGATGACCGAACCCGTCACTCCCCCCTCGTCCCGCATCGGCTGGCGCCGCGCGGCGACCGTGATCTTCAGCCTGGGGATCCTGGCGCTGGCCCTGCATGGCCTGGCCAACGAATTCGACGATCACGGGTATGGCGCCATCCGCGACGCCTTCCGCCATCTGGGCGCAGGCCAGATCGCACTCACGGTGGTCCTCGGGCTGGCCAGCTACGCCTGCCTGATCGGTTTCGATGCCATCGGCCTGCGCCGCAGCGGCAAGCACCTGCACCCGGCACGGGTGGGCATCACCGCGTTCCTGGCGCACACCCTGGGCCAGACCCTGGGATTTGCCGCACTGACCGGCGGCGCGGTGCGCCTGCGCGGCTACGGCAGCGCCGGCCTGGGCCTGGCCGACATCGGCCAGGTGGTGCTGATGAGCACCCTGGGCTTCGTGTTCGGCGCGTGGCTGCTGCTGTCGCTGGCGTTCCTGCTGGAACCCGGCGCGGCGGCGCTGGCGCTGCCGGTGTCGGTGCAGGCGGTGCGTGTGCTCGGCGCACTGGGGTTGCTGGCCTATGCCGGCACGGTGCTGCTGGTCGGACGCGAGGGACGCACCTTCCGGGTACGCGGCCACGCGCTGTGGCTGCCTGACCGCCGCACCATGCTGGGGGTGACCGCGCTCAGCGTGGTGGAGCTGGTCCTGGCCAGCGCAGCGTTCTACGTGTTGTTGCCGATGGACACGCCGACCGGCCTGCCCGGTTTCGTCGGGCTGTACCTGGTCGCGGTGCTGGCCGGGTTGGTGTCCAGCGTGCCGGCCGGGTTGGGCGTATTCGAATGGAGCCTGCTCAAACTGCTGCCGCAGGTGGCGCCGGCCGCGGTGCTGGCCGCCGCGCTGGTGTACCGGGTCACCTACTACGTGCTGCCGCTGTTGCTGGCCACGCTGCTGGCGGTGGCCCCGGCGCTGCGTCGCCCGCTGCGGGTGGGGGCCGGTGCCACCCGTGCCGGCTGGAGCGCGTTGCGCCCGTGGCTGCCGCAGATCATCGCGCTGGCGGTGTTCAGCGTGGGCGCCGCGCTGGTCATCGACGGCACGTTGCCGACCCCGCGCCGGCACCTGCTGCATGCCTCCCTGCCCATCCTGGAAACCTCGCACCTGCTGGGCAGCCTGGCCGGGGTGGTGCTGCTGCTGATCGGCCAGGGCCTGCAGCGGCGCAGCCACGCCGCGTGGGTGCTGGCGCTGGCGATCTGCGTGATCGCCCCGCTGCCGATCTGGCTGCGGGGTGGCCAGGTGCTGATCGCGGGCGCGTCGGTGCTGGTGGCGATGGCGCTGTGGGCCTCGCGCCGCGAGTTCTACCGGCAGGGCGCGCTGCTGGACGAAGCCTGGTCGTGGCCGTGGATCCGCAACCTGGGACTGGTGCTGGTGGCGGTGATCTGGCTGCTGTTCTTCGTCTACAGCCATGTCGAGTACCAGAATGAACTGTGGTGGCAGTTCGCCGCGCAGGGCAATGCGCCACGCGCGTTGCGTGCCCTGCTGGTGGTGGCCATCGCGTTGGCCATCTTCGGCCTGGCGCGGTTGCTGCACAGTACGCGTACGCCCCTGCCCGCGGCCGACCCGGACACCCTGGACGCGCTGGCGCCGATCCTGCAGCAGGCGCAGGACACCCAGGCCTGCCTGGTGCTCACCGCCGACAAAGCGGTGCTGCGCGACGCCGCCGGGCACGGCTTTGTGATGATGCAGCGCTATGGCGGTTCACTGATCGCGATGGGCGACCCGGTCGGTCCACCGGACGTGGCGCGCGCCCTGATCTGGCGGTTCCGCGAGGAAGCCGACCGGCTGGGCCTGCGGCCGGTGTTCTACCAGGTGGGGGAAGCCTATTGGCAGACCTATCTGGACCTGGGCCTGACCCTGGTGAAACTGGGCGAGGAAGCGATGGTGCCGCTGCAGGATTTCAGCCTGGAGGGTCGCGATCGCGCCGACCTGCGCCAGGCCTGGAACCGCGGCAAGCGCGGCGGACTGAGCTTCCGCGTCGTGCCGCCTGCGGAGGTACCGGCAATGATCCCGGCGCTCGCGGTGGTGTCGCGGCAATGGCTGGACGACAAGGCCGGCGACGAAAAGGGCTTCTCGCTCGGCAGTTTCGACCCGGACTATCTGGCGCGGTTCCCGCTGGCGGTGGTGGAAGCCGAGGGCCGCATCGTGGCCTTCGCCAACCTGTGGCAGGCCCCGGCCGGGAAAGAGCTGTCCGTGGACCTGATGCGACACGTGGACGATGCGCCGAAAGGGACCATGGATTTCCTGTTCATCGAGCTGTTCCTGTGGGGCCGCGACCACGGCTTCCAGCGCTTCTCGCTGGGCATGGCGCCGCTGTCCGGGCTGGCCCAGCACCGGCTGGCCGGGCGCTGGAACCGGTTCGCCAACGTGGTGGCGCGGCACGGCGAGCGCTTCTATGGATTCAGCGGGCTGCGGCGCTTCAAGTCCAAGTTCGCGCCGCACTGGCGGGCGCGTTACCTGGCCGCCCCGGGTGGCATGCACCTGCCGGCGGCGTTGCTGGATGCAACGCGGTTGATATCGGTGGCCCCGCGCAAGGTTGGCAACGACGCGCTATCGGGATGAACGCATCGCCATGCGCCCGTGGCCTGCAGCATTTCACGCAGCGCTGCTGGACATGCCGAACCAAGCGTAATCAGTGGACCCACGGTCCGCTTCAGCCGGTTACGTTTTTCGGCATGAAGGCCTCTGCGAAGCGCGCGATGCTGTCGCTGCCGTGCACGGCGTGCAGGGCCTGATCGGCGAGCGCACGCTCTTCCCATATCCAGGCGAGCTTGGGTGCTTCGCCCAGTTCGCGCCACACCGGGGCCAATGCCTCGGCGGAGGGTGTCTCTCCCGCGAACAGCGCCTTTGCATACTCCAGGCTTGCAGGGCGCCAGGTGAGGTAGGCCACCGCACGCTGTGACAGCGGGATGGCGCCGACCGCCTCGGGCAGGAAATAGCGGGCGCTGGCAGGCCAGTGCGGCGGCGCTGCAGGCGACGCCGTTGGCGGGTCCATCAGTTGCTGCAGCGAGGCCCCACTGACCTGCAGCGCCTGCGGCGCTGCCTTGCCGCCGGCTGGCTGGGAACGCTTGTCCGAACCCAGCGGGAACCGGTAGGTCATCGTGGGCTGCGCACGCGTTGCCATGTGGGCCACCGCATTGCGCAGCTTCACGCAGTCCGCGCCGATGGCCGTTGCACCACCGGCCTTGGTTTCGCCCACCAGTACCGCGTCGTCGCCATGCATCAGCAGGAAGTCGAGCTCAGCCTTGACGTGGCTGCCGTCCGCCGGGCGCAGGGCGGGCGGCACATTGGCGCTGCGGACGATGCGGAAGCCGTCGGCGTCGCCCGCGGCCAGGTTCATTGCATTGCACAGCACGGTCAGCGCGGCGCCTACCCGATCCTCGACCGCACGCCCGCGCGCGGCGCCGCCGGACGACGCCCCCTGCGCGTTGGGCAGCGCCAGCATCGCAATCACGTCCTTGTCCGTCTCCAGACGTTGCTTCTCGATCAGCAGAGCCCGGTGCGGTTCGAAGCGATCGGCGAGCGCGGGTTTCACTGCGCGGGCGGCGGACTGGACACTGTTCCAGTCTCCGTGGCCAGCCCGGGCAGCGTCCACGGCGGCGGACAGTGCCTGCAGCTGCGCCTTCCGTGCAGGGTCGGTCTCGCGCTTGATCACTTCCGGATGCGCGGCATCGCCGAGCCGCTTCGCCTCACGCAGGGCGACACCGCACGCTGGGTTGGCGACCAGCTGCCGGTACGCTTTCACTGCGGTGGAGTCGTGTTCCATGATCGCCCTGTGCAGGTCGACGTCATTGTCCTTGACCCGCTGCTGGAGAATCGCCTTCAACCCGTCGCAGAACAGCTCGGACGTGGATGCCGCCTGGTTGCCGGCACGCCAGAGCGACATTGCATCGGCCATTTTCTGCGCTGCGGTCGCGGCCGGCGCCGGCGCTGCGCGGGCATCACTGGCCAACAGCGAATACAGCTTCGCTACCGTTGCGTCGTTGCGGATCATGGCGATGGCCAGCGCAGGTGCGGGCGCTGCCGACGGCACCGCGGCAGTCGACGCCCGGGAAACCTGCGACGCCGGCCCGGCTGCGGAAACAGAACGCATGCGACACCCCACCAACGATGATCAGTACGCAGGATCGGCCGAACCGGCGCGAGGCGCTTGCAGGATTCCATCAGCGAGGGGGCAGATGCGCCAGCAGGGTGGCCGCCAACCGGTCGTAGTCGCCCTTGAAGTGGTGGTCGCCCGGCAGCGCGATCACCGTCGCCTGCCCCTTGGGCAGTTCCGGACACAGTGCGTCCCCGTCCTGCTCGCCATACAGGCACAGCGTGCGTCCTGCCGGCAGGCGGGCGATCTCGGGGGCGATCGGCAGGCCACCGTCACCACTGCCCAACCAGTTACTGACATGGAATTCGTAATCGGCCTTGCGCCCGACCGACATCAGCCCGATCAGCACGACCGAGTCGCGCACCGTGGGCGCGAGTTGGTTGATGGCCGCCGGCAGCACGTCCGCGCCCTGCGAGAACCCCACCAGCAGCAGGCGCCTGCGCTGCCATTGCGCGCTGTAATGGCGTGCGATGCGTTCCAGGTCACGGGCGAAACCCTCGGGGGTGCGCGCCGTCCAGAAGTAGCGCAACGAATCCACGCCCACCACCGACACGCCCGCGTCGCTGAGCGCGGCGGCCACGTCCTTGTCCAACCCCGCCCAGCCGCCGTCGCCGGAAACGAAGATGGCCAGCGTGTCGCCGGGCACCTTCGAGGGAATTTCCACCACCGGCAGCCCCTTGAGATCGTCCGGCGGCGGCGCCAGGCTCACGCCCCTGCGCGCGCCCATCACCGCCACGGCAGCCTGCAACCCGGGCAGGTCCGAGCCGCTGGCGGTGCGCTGGAATTCACGCCCCATCGCGACCCGGCGCACGAACGCCGCCGCGTTGCCCGCCGCACACCGACGGTCGCCCGCCGCGTTCAACCAGGGGACGTCCAGTTCGGTGGGCTGTAGACGGCCATGGCTGACACCGGCACCGCATACCGCACGTTCGTGGGCCTGGTCCGGGCAGAATCCACTGGTGACCAGGCCCGCGAAGATCCCGCTGTCGGCCTGTGCCGCCACCGCATAGGCCAACTCGGCACCGGCGCCGTCGCCGCCGATCAGCGGCAGGTGATAGCCCGGCACGTGCAGGTAGGCCTGCACCCAACGCGAGAAGTTCTCGACGTCGCCGGCGCCGAACGCACAGCTGCCGCTCCCCTCGCCCGCCAGGCCTTTGCGCAGCCGGTGCACGTCGACCTGCGCCACCAGGGCACCCTGCCCGCGCAGGGCGTCCAGGCGCTGCCGGGTCGCGGTCGGGTCCTGGCCGCCGTCGAACCAGATCACCACGCGTTGCGGGCGGCCGTCGGGGGCGTGGATGGGGATGTCCTGGAAGCGTCCGTGGCTTACCTGTTGCGTGGCCGCCGACGCGCACGCCGCGCCGAGCATCGATGCCACCCCCAATACCACGCCAAGGCCCCTGCACACACTGGTTCGCCGCATTGTCACGCACCCGGGAAAAGTCACTCAACGATACGCCCGTCCACCGCCAAGGGCATGTACACAGGCTGGCCGCAGCGCTCAGGGGTCGGTGCCAGCCGCCGCAGCGCGTCGCGCCTGGCGCCATGACTGCAGCGCCGCACCCGCCAGCCACAGCACCACGGCGGCAATCACCAGCTTCTGCCCGGCACCGCGAGGCGGGCCCCGCCACAGCACGTGCAACCAGAGCAGCGCGAAACACAGCCACGCCCACCCCCAGGCAATGCCGGCCCAGCGCGCCCAGTGCGGGTCGGCGCGCAGGTACCAGCTCTGCAGCAGCATGGCCACGCTCACGCACAGGAAGGCGGTGTTGGCCGCCACCGCGTGGACCAGCGGCGCCAGCAGGGGCGCGCGCTCCGGTAGCCAGCTGTCGCCGATCGCCACGCCCATCAGGCCCACCGCGGCCATGCAGAACAGCAGCGGCGCCACCACGCTGCGCCGCGGCGACCCACTGCCGGCGTGCAGCGACCAGGCCAGCAGCATGATCGCCAGCGCCAGCACGCAGTACGCCGTGCGCAACGCCAGGCCCCACGGGCCGTGCAGGTACAGGCTCAAGGTGGCCTGCACCCAATCCAGGTCGCTGCGCACCCATTGCGTCCATAGCGCGGTCAGCACGAAGCCGGTCAACGCCAGCAGCGCCAGCTGCGCTACATGGGCATGGACGGTCGCGCCGGTGCGCGGTTCAGCGGTTGCCAACGGGGCCAGCGGCATTCACGGCTCCGCATCGGGGTGGCGCAGTCGCCAGGCGGCCAACGCGGTCCGGTATCGCTGCAGCTCGTCGCTGTACAGGTCCAGCACGCACAACGGACAGCCGCTGCCACAGCATTCGTTGGGACCCGGCGCGTCCGGCGGCTGCGGGCGTGGATCGGGGTCGGTGACGAGGGTGGGCAGGGGCACGGGCATGGGCGTGGCGGCAGTAATAGCCCGACCAGTGTAATCGACCCGGCTCAGCGCCCCAGGCGACGGCGCAGGTTGTCGCGCGCGGCCGCGTCGAGTCGCTGGTGGAAGAAGTCGCTGAGGAAGATGCGCGGGCTGCGCAGCAGGTGACCGAGAAAACGCCGCCGGTTGAGCCGGAACAGCAGGCTTGGCACATGCCCGGCGTATTCCTCGGCGATGCCGCGGTCGTAGGCATCGAATACCGTCGCCGGCGCCCCCAGAATGGCCATGTCGCAGTCCAGGAACAGGGCCGCTTCGGGGTCGACATCGCCCACGCCCAGCGTCCCGTGGCGCGCGGTCAGCAGGATCAGCTGCTCCACCCGCTGCGCGTCGACCCCGGCCCCGGGCAGCCAGCGTTCGATCTGCGCCAGCGCCAGTGCGGCCGAGCGCGCCTCGTTGTCCTTGCGCCCGGCGTCATAGATCGCATCGTGGTAGAGCGCGGCCAGCTGCACCTCGCCGGGGTGCCGCCAGCCGGGCCCGTCGGCGACGTCCTGGCAATGCGCCAGCACCGCCCGCGCGTGTGCATACCCGTGATACGCCCGCGGCGGGACCGCGTAGGCGGCTTCCAGATCGGCCTGCATGGCCGCCGGCAGGGAGAGCGGTGCGAAGGTCATGGCCGCATCATTGGCCGCCGCCGGGGCCCGTGGCAAGCGCGATCATCGTTGCGGCGGGTCGGCAGGCACTGCCCGGGCCTGGGCGACCGTGGGCACACGGGCCCGACAAGCGGCGTACCGGCGGCGGCCAGCGGGCCTAGACTGGGCGCACGAACATCCCGTCGGCTGCGAGGTGAGGGCGATGAAACGCTGGCAATCGCTGGTCCTGCTGGTCCTGCTGGCGTGCCCGGCAGTGCCTGCATCTGCCGGGCCGCCGCCCCCCCTGCTGGCGCCGGTCAACGCCCTCCAGCCGGTGCCCTCGCCGGAAGACATCCTGCGGATTCCACCCGACCTGGCCGCGTTGCTGCAGCAGCGGGTGATCGCGCCGGTCAATTCGCGCGAACAGCGGCTGGAACGGCTGGTGCACCTGATCTTCGACGCCGATGGCATGCACCTGGAATACGATCCTTACGCCACCAACACCCTGGCCGAGACCTGGCA
Organism: Stenotrophomonas sp. NPDC077420; assembly: GCF_044543385.1. NCBI lineage: Bacteria > Pseudomonadati > Pseudomonadota > Gammaproteobacteria > Lysobacterales > Lysobacteraceae > Stenotrophomonas > Stenotrophomonas sp. NPDC077420. The sequence goes on along the minus strand of NZ_JBITVZ010000010.1, from coordinate 61,152 downwards.
GACCCAGCGCGCCAACTGCCTGTCCTTCACGCTGATGTTCGTCACCCTCGCGCGCGCGGCCGGTATCGACGCGCGCGTCCAGGAAGTGGCGCAGGTGGTGACCTGGCACCAGGACGAAGGGGTGATCTACAACGTCGGCCACGTCAACGTGGGGCTCACGCTGAACGGGCGGACCGCCGTGGTCGACCTGGACCGCAACGTGCTGTACGACCGCTATGGCCCGCGGCCGATCAGCGAAGCGCGCGCCCTGGCGCATTTCTACAACAACCGCGGCGCGGCGCAGATGGCCGACGGCAACACGGCGCAGGCACGGGCCTACCTGGACGCGGCGCTGGCCATTGCCCCGGCCTTCGCCGCCGGGTGGAACAACCTTGGCGTGCTCGACACCCGCATGGGCGACCTGGGCCAGGCACGGCAGGATTATGAAACGGCGCTGCAGCTGCAACCGCGGCATGTGGCGGCGTTGACCAATGCCAGTGCCCTGTATCAGCGCCTGGGTGACGGGCGTCGCGCCGAGCGGCTGGCACGGCGCCTGGAGCAGGTGCAGAAGGCAGACCCGTTCGCGCAGTTCCGCATGGGCAACGAGGCCGAACAGCGTCACGACTACGCCCAGGCCATCGATTACTACACGCGGGCGATCCGTCTGTATGGCACCGCGCACCAGTTCCATTTCGGGCTGGCCCGCGCGTATTTCCTGGCCGGCGATACGCGCCGCGCGTCGTTGGAGATGGCGCGCGCGCGCGATCTGTCCGGCGATGATGCCGATGTCCTGCGCTCCACCTACCAGGCCAAGCTGGACAGCCTGCAACGCCTGCGGCAGCGGACGGCCGCCAATTGAAGGGCGGCGTGCGGGACGGCACCGGCCGCTGGCCGGCAGCTGCACGCGCAGGCGTTTACGCCTTCTTTAGGAAACAGGTCTTGAGGACCAGCCCCTTGATCTTTTCCGAATTGCCTTCGATGTGCTCGGCGTCGTCTTCGACCAGGCGGATGTTGCGGATCACGGTGCCCTGCTTCAGCGGAATCGAGGAGCCCTTGACCTTGAGGTCCTTGATCACGGTGACCGTGTCGCCGGCCACCAGCACGTTGCCGTTGCTGTCGCGCACCACCGGCGCCTGGCTGCCTGCGTCCCCCGCCGCCCACTCGTGGCCGCAGTCGGCGCAGATGAACAGCGCGCCATCGGCGTAGGTGTTTTCAAGGGTGCACTGCGGGCAGGCGGGTACGGCGGACATGGTGAAGCCTTCAGGAATCGAACAGCGGCCATTGTAACCGCCCGGCCCGGACGGGCCTTGCACCGGCGGTCCGCTTGGCGCACAGTGCGCGCCCCCTGACCCGTTCGGCCCGGCCCGCATGAAAATCGGCATCGACTTTGGTACCAGCAATTCCGCCGCCGCCGCCGTGGTGGAGGGCCAGGTGGTGCCGATCCGCTTCGGCCAGGCCGAACAGTTCCGCACCACGGTGTACTTCCCCGAGGTGATGCGCGACCCCAACGACTTCGAACTGACCCCGGCGCTGGAGCACGAGCTGGCGCGGCTGATGGACGCCGCGGCACGCGACGCGCGCGCGGCCGGCCAGGAACGCGCGCCCGACGCGCTGCGCCGCGAAGCGCTCCGGGTGGTGCGCCGACAGTGGATGGAGGAGCAGATGCGCGCACCGCTGAGTTCGACCCGGCTGCTGCAGAACGCGCTGTACGGCGACGACGCGCTGGAAGCCTACTTCGAGGAAAACGAAGGCAACCTGGTGCAGAGCCCGAAGTCGATGCTGGGCTACAACCTGCACCCGCGCGCGCGCCAGACCATTACCGGCATCGCCACGCACATCCTCGAACACATCCGCTTGACCGCCTCGCGGCAGCTGGACACGCCGGTGCGTAACGCCACGCTCGGCCGCCCGGTGCAGTTCCGCAGCTCGATCGGCGCAGCCGGCAACGACCAGGCGCTCGACATCCTGCACACCGCAGCGATCGCGGCAGGTTTTGACAGTGTGGATTTCCTTGAAGAGCCCGCGGCGGCGGCCATGCACTACCACGCCGGAAGCACGCAGGAACACGACGCGGTGGTGGTGGATATCGGCGGTGGTACCACCGATGTGGCGCATGCGCGGGTCGGCGGCGCCCAGGCGCCGCTGATCCACCGCGCCTGGGGTATCGCGCGCGGCGGCACCGACATCGACCTGGCGCTGAGCCTGGGCGCGTACATGCCGCTGTTCGGCCGCGGCAGCAGCCGGGTGCCGGCCCATCACTACGTGGAAGCGGCGATGGTGCAGGACATGACCCGCCAGCGCGACTTCCGCCAGCATGCCTACCGCGAGGTGGACGCCCCATGGGGCACGCGGCTGCAGGCCCTGCAGGACACCGGCAATACCGCGCGCCTGTACCGCGAGGTGGAACGTTGCAAGATCGCGCTGAGCACGGCGCAGGCGCACGCCAGCGCGCTGGATTTCATCGAACCTGGCCTGGGCGTGGACGTGGACCGTTCGCGGCTGGAGACCGCCGCTGGCAACTACCTGGTCGAGCTCACCGCCCTGCTTGAACAGGTTCGCGCCGACATCGGCCACGACCCTGCCGCGGTCTTCCTGACCGGCGGCATGTCGCGCGCCGGCTACCTGCAGGCGGCGGTCGGCGCCGCCTTCCCCGGCTCGACGCTGGTGCGCGGCAATCCCTCGTTCGGGGTGGTGCACGGCCTGGCCTGGGCGGCCGCCCGCTGATCGCGCCGCGGCGCAGAGCCCTTGCACCGCAAGGGTTTCGGGGCGTGGAACCGGCGCATTAACAAAACGTTACGCCGGAAGCGCTATCATCTTTCGGCTTCGATGCGCAATGCGCATGTCGTACCCAGCCTCGAAGAGGCCACCGTCCCTTACCGATACCGCCGCCGTCCGGACCTGTCCGCGGCGTTGGCATCGCTCACCGCTGAGATCCGGCTCGCTCCCAGCACGCTGTACTCCTGAGCCGCCACGAGAGATTTCGATTGGGCGCATCCGCCACGCCTGACCCCATCGACTGCCGCCGCTGCGACGCTGTGTGCTGCCGGTTGTCGGTGACCGTCATGCCCGACGATGCGGTGCCCGGCTACCTGCTGGATACCGATGAAGCCGGCCGCACCGTCATGGCGCGTAACGACGAGGGCTGGTGTGCCGCGATCGACCCCTATCACCTGCGCTGCACGATCTATTCGCAGCGTCCCACAATCTGCCGCCAGTTTTCGATGGGCGGCGATGACTGCCGCTCGGTGCGGCAGGACTACCGTCGGCAGCAGCATGACGCGTCGACGATTTTTTCCACGTAACACCCATGACAGGAGCATCCATGGCCCGTTCGCCAAAGACCTCCCCCAAGGCAGGCAACACCGTTCGCGTTGACCGCAAGCAGGGTTCCACCACTGCGCTGAGCAGCGCCAGCATCGCTGCCGACCTGGCTGCGTTCCGCAAAAGCGGTGGCAAGATCGAAGTACTGGGCAATACGCTGGCGCTGAAAAAGGCCGGCTGATGCCGCAGCCGTCCGCACCGGCCCCGGGCCGGTGCGGGGGCCGCACTCAGCGGCCGTCCAGCGTGACCCGCACATTGCCCGAGTGGGCATTGATCGAAATATCGCCGTCGCCCCCGCCCAGCCGGGTATCCAGGCTGCGGCCCGGGCCGTAACGCGGCCGTTCCACCTGGCCGGCATCGGACTGGATGTCGCCACTGAAGGTCTTTACCGCCAGCTGCGCCGACACCTTCGCAGGCAGGCGCAGCGCGATGGAGCCACTGACCGTCTGCAGACTGACCTTGCCGCCGGGCGCCAGGCCGGCTGCGGCCACCGTCAGGCTGCCCGACACCGCCTCGGCGTCCAGTCGGCGTACCTGCGCCGCCTCCAGGCGGATGCTGCCTGACACCGTCTCCGCCGACACCTCGCCCGCCGCGCCCCCGCCGGCCTGGATCGAGCCACTTACGGCCCGCAACGACAGGCGCGGGGTCTGCACCTGCGAACGGATGCTGCCGCTGACCGTGGCCAGCGACGCGTCGGTGCTGCGCCCGGTGGCCGCGATGTCGCCGCTGACCGCGTTGGCCTGCAGGCGGCGCAGGTCCACCTCGGCCACGTCGATATCCGCACTGACCGTGCCCAGCTGCACGTCGACCGAACGCGGTACCCGCAGCTCAAGGGTGGCGCCGCCGTTGTTGCCGTTGCGCGGGTAGATCACCTCCCAGCGCACGCGGTTGGCGCTCTTGACCTGCTGCAGGCGCAGGCCGTCGGCCATGCTGCCGCTCAACGCCACTTCATTGCGGTCCCAGCCACGCACGCTGACCTTGCCGGCGATGTTGCTGAGTTCCACCCGTCCCCCCGCCGCGAGCGGATGGCGTTCGTCGACGCGGGTGGCGGCCTGCGCCGCCAACGGCAGCAGCAGGGCAAGGGCAAGAACGAAACGCTTGGGCATGGTCATGGAAGTCTCCGTCAGGACGCGAGGCCAGCGGCGCTTACGGCCTGCTGGGTCAATTCAAGCCGCAGCGCATAGGTGCGCTGCAGCTGGGAAAGCAGGAAACCGGAGCGTGGGCTCTCGGCGATCGCGGCGCGGATCGAGCGTGCACTGGCATCCAGCTCGTGCAGCGCTGGTTGCCATTCGCTTCCGATCCGCGTGGCAGGCAGGGAGGCCATCGCCTGCTGGTACTCGGCGGCGATGACATCGGCCTGGCGCTGCAGCGGCGACGGACGTGGCGTCGGCGGCGTGGCGGTCGGTACCACCATCAGCACCGCCACTGCGGCCGCCAGGCCCAGTCCGACCCGCAGCGGCCAGCGGCGCGCGGTGCGCCGCGGCGCAGGCGCGACCGGGGCGGGGGCCGCTGCGCGCGGCGGCAACTGCGTGGCGATCCGCTGCCAGGCCTGCGCAGGCGGCAGCCGCTCGGCTGGCAGCGCGCGCAGGCGTGCCTGCAGGTCGGCATGGAATGCGGGGGTGTCGTGCTCGTTCATGCGGGTTCTCCCAGGCGCGCGCGCAGCAGGCCACGCGCGCGGTGCAGCTGTGCCTTGGAACTGCCGACGGCCATCTGCAGCTGGTCGGCGATTTCGTGGTGTTTCCAGCCTTCGATGTCGTGCAGGACCAGGACGGCGCGGGCGCGGGGCGGCAGGGTTTCCAGCGCGCGCTCAAGGTCCAGGGCGGTGCCGGCGCAGCGGTCCAGCGCGGGCACCGATGCGAGCAGGTCCCCGCCCTCATCGCCGCTGGCGGCGGCGTCACGGGCGGCATTGGCGCGCAGCTCCATCAACGCTGCATTGACCCCGAGTCGATGCAGCCAGGTCCCCAGGCTGCTGTCGAAGCGGTACCCCGGCAGCGCGCGCCACGCCTGCAGGAAGGCTTCCTGCAGCGCGTCTTCGGCGCGTGCGGCCTGGCCGCCGCACAAGCGCCACAGCACGGCATACAGCCGTGGCGCATGCCGATGGTAGATGCGCTCATAGGCGGCCGTGTCACCGGCGACGGCAGCCCGCACCAGCGCGGCGTCGTCGGCAGGGTCGGCGTCATGGGCGGCACGGTGGGCGGGCATGGTCGTATCGAGCATAGCCGTTGGATGCAGCGACGATCGAAAAGGTTTAAACCCGAGCGGTTAAACCTTTTCGCTTCCGGCCGCATCCAAACTTGCGTCACCCGCGCGGGTCAGGAGCGTTCCATGCCACACCGTTGCCTTGCCCTGCTGTTGTCACTGGCCAGCGCCTGCACGCTGCCGGGCAGTCCGGTGACCGTGCGTGTCTCGCTGCCCCCACAGCCGGACCTGTGCGTGCGCTACCGGCAGGAGGCGCCGGTGTGCGTTGCGGCGATCATCGCGTGGGTCCAGCCGGGAGGAGCCCGGCGCGACCTCGCAGTCCGTCGCAACGGGCCGGGGTAAACTGCGGACCCCACGTCACGTCCTTCGCTGTCCATGAAAGAACACCTGCCTGCCTGGACCCACGAGTGGCTGCACTACGGGGTGCCTGCCCTGCAGATCGTAGTGACCCTGCTGGTGGCATGGCTGCTGCGCCTGGTGGCGCGGCGCCTGCTGCGCCGGGTGGGCGACCATTACACCCTGCCGCCGGAGATGGTCATGGGCGCGCGCCGGGTGTTCACCTTCGTGGTGTATTTCGCGGTGTTGATGGTCGTGCTGCAGATCATCGGCGTGCAGGCCAGCGTGCTGTGGACGGCCTTCACCGGCTTCGCCGCCGTGGGTGCGGTGGCCTTCTTCGCCGCGTGGAGCGTGCTGTCCAACATCTTCTGCACGCTGCTGATTTTCACCACCCGCCCGTTCCGCCTGCACGACTACATCGAGGTGCTGGAAAACGGCGAAAAGCCCGGGCTGAAGGGTCGGGTGATCGACGTCAACCTGATCTACACCACCCTGCAGGAAAACAGCGGCGGGCACGAGGGCACGGTGCTGCAGATTCCGAACAACATGTTCTTCCAGCGTACGGTGCGGCGGTGGCGCGACCCGTCGCAGGCGCCGGGTGGAATCCAGGGGGACGGTTGATCGCGCGTGCGGACCCACGGTCGGCACCTGCCGGATACGCAATCGGATACGCAATGACCGTCAGCGCAGCTGGCTGTCCTTGCTGCCGCGCCGGTTGACCCCGCCCGCGTCGTGGTGGGAGGCGTCTTCGGCTTCCTGGCAGCGCACGCACAGGCGCACGCCGGGGACGGCCCGTCGGCGCGCTTCCGGGATGGGCGCTTCGCATTCCTCGCAATGGGTAAGCCCGGGGCCGTGCCGCAGCCGCGCACGGGCACGCTGGATGGCGTCGTCGACGGTGGCGTCGATCTGGTCCTGGACCGCGCCGTCTCCTGCCCAACCTGTCGCCATGGCCTCTCTCCCGATAACCGCCTGCGATCACTTTAGTCCCGGGTGATGCAGGTGGTGCGAAGGCTGGCTGAATGCCGGGGGCGGGACTGAATGCTTCAGGCGCATCGCGCCGCAGCCATGCGGGCGCGCGCGTTACCAGATCAGGTCGTCAGGCACCTGGAACTGCGCGTAATACGCATCGTCGTCGGCATTGCCGGTGCTGGGCTCGGTCGAGGCCCCGCGGTCCTTGCCGTTGTCCACGACGATCGCCGATGCATCGCGTTCGCGGATCTTGTCGGCGGCAGGGCGCGGTACCAGCTCGACGCCCTCGCCCAGGCGCACGATCACCAGGCTGCCCGCCGCCAGCTGGCGTCGCAGTGCTTCGTTGACCAGCAGCGTGCGGATCCGGGTGCCGTCGTTGAAGCGGTACTCGCTTTCGCCTTCGCGCTTGACCCGGTTGCTTTCAATGATCTGCCGCACCTGCGCCTGCAGTTCCTGCTGGCGGTTCTTTTCCTTGCGCTCGGCTTCGATGGCGCGGTCGCGCTCGGCCTTTTCCACGCGCAGGCGCTCGGCGTCGCGCTGGCTGTCGGTGGGCGCCTGCGGGGCTTTGCCGTGGCGGGCCTTCACCTGTTCGCGCGCGGCCTGGGACACCTGGGACTTCTTGACCAGCCCGGCCTTGAGCAGCTGTTCCTGCAGGGGATTTGCCTTCGCCATTGCCTGTGCATTTGTTGTTGCGGGATTCCTGGCGCCATCATACTGCCCTGGCCACCGCTCCCCAACCGCCGCATGACCGCCCTGAAGTACCTCGCCGGCTACCCTGACGCCCTGCAGCAGCAGGTGCGCGAGCTGATCGCGGCCGACCGCCTGGGACCGTGGCTGGAGCAGCGCTACGCCGAGCTGCACACGGTCCGCAACGACCGCCAGCTGTATGACTACACCCAGGCGCTGAAGGAACGCTACCTGCGGCAGTCGGTGCCGCTGTCCAAGGTGATCTACGACAGCCGCCTGCAGGTGCTCAAGCATGCCCTGGGCACCCACACCACCGTATCGCGGGTACAGGGCAGCCGGCTCAAGGCCAGTCGCGAAATCCGCATCGCCAGCGTGTTCCGCGAGGCCCCGGCGCCGTTCCTGAAGATGATCGTGGTGCACGAACTGGCGCACCTGAAGGAATCGGACCACACCAAGGCGTTCTACCAGCTGTGCACGCACATGGAAGCGGATTACCACCAGCTGGAATTCGACCTGCGCCTGTACCTGACCCACCTGGAACGCGGCAACGGCTGACGCCTACCCGACCCCGGCCCAGCGCAGCAGTGCCGCCGCTGCCGCGCCCAGCACCACCACCAGAAGGAACGGCAGCCGCAGCAGCAGTGCCAGCGCTGCCACGGCCAGCGCACCCAGCCGCGCATCCAGCGCGACCGCCGCGCCATCGGCCACCGCATTCATTGCCGTCAGCGACGCCAGCAGGCCAATGGTGAGGGTGCCGGCAACCCGTGTCATGCGCGGCGATTCCAGCCAGCGCGCCGGCACCCGCCAGCCGGCCAGTTTGATCGCATAGGCCGCCGCGCAGGCCACCAACAGCCACCCCCACAGGCTCATGCGCGCTCCTGCGTCGAACGTGGCTCGACATCCGGCTCGAGCCCCTCGTCACGTGGCCCCGGCACCAGCGCGCCCCAGAGCGCGGCCACGGCGGCGGCCAACAGGATCGGAATGCCGGGCGGTACCCACGGCAGCGCCAGCACCGTAACCAGCGCGGCCACGATCGCGATGGCCACTGCATCGCGCTGGCGCAGGCGCGGCCACAACAGCGCCAGGAATGCCGCCACCGCGGCCCCGTCCAGTCCCCAGCGGCGCGGGTCGCCAAGCGCATCGCCGGCCAGCGCGCCCACTGCGGTGAACACATTCCACAGCACGAACACGCCGATACCGGCGGCCCAGAACCCCCGCCGCTGTTCCAGCGCCACGACCTGGCTGGACGCGGTCGCCGCCGATTCATCGATGGTGACCTGCGCGCCCAGCCAGCGCCGCCAGCCGCGCAGTCCCAGCATCCGGTTCATCTGCATGCCGTACACCGCATTGCGCACGCCCAGCAGCGTGGCGGCGGTGAACGCCGCCGACCCGGCGCCGCCGCCGGCGATGACGCCAATGAAGGCGAACTGCGAGCCGCCGGTGAACATCAACAGGCTCAGCGCCTGCGCCTGCCACGGGCTGAGCCCGGCAGCCACTGCCAGGGCACCGAAGGAAATGCCATACAGGCCAGTCGCCACGGCAATCGAGAGGCCGACTTTCACGGCAGGGGATGCGCGCCAGTTCATCATCGGATCATGCCAGCACCGACGCGCCAGCGCAGCGCGCACGGCGCGGCCGGCGCCAAGCCAGTACACTCCCCGCCCGCGTCCTGCCTTCTGTTGCCCCCCTGATGACCGACCCGATCCGACTCGACAAACGCCTGACCCAGCTGATCGGCTGCTCCCGGGGCGACGCCCAGCGCTACATCGAGGGCGGCTGGGTCACCGTCGATGGCGTGGTGGTGGAGCAGCCGCAGGCGATGGTGACCGACGAAGCCGTGGTGCTGCGCGAGAACGCCGAAGCGACCCGCGCCGAGACGGTGAGCATGCTGCTGTACAAACCCGCCGGCGTCCCCGCCGCCGAGCTGTGCGCGATGGTCACCCCGGACAGCCGCAGTGAACTGGACGCCACCGGCGTGGCCCTGCTGCAGCGGCATTTCCACGCCCTGCAGCTGGCGATGCCGCTGGCCGCCGAAGACAGCGGCCTGGTGGTGGTCAGCCAGGACGGTCGCGTGCTCTCGCACCTGAAGGACCGCGGCGCCACGCTGGAGCAGGAATACCTGGTGGAAGTGAGCGGCGAACTGGTGCCGTACGGCATGAAGCGTCTCGCCCACGGCCTGAGCTTCCGCAGCTGGCCACTGCCGCCGTGCAAGGTCAGCTGGCAGAACGAAACCCGGCTGCGCTTCGCGATCAAGCCGGTCGCCCCCGGCCAGCTGCGCGACATGTGCCGCCAGGTGGGGCTGGACGTGGTCAGCGTGCGTCGCCTGCGCATCGGCCGGGTGGCGCTGGGCAAGCTCGCCCCGGGCCAGTGGCGCTACCTGGCGCCCGACGAACGCTTCTGATCCGCGCGCCGGCCGTGCACTCGCAGTGTACGGGCAGGCCGCTTACGATCATGCGATGACCGAAAAGAAGCCGTTGTGGCGCCGGTTGCTGCGCGGCATCTGCGTAGTGCTGGCGATCCTGATCCTGCTGGTGCTCAGCGGCCTGCTGCTGGGCGACCACCTCACCCCCAAGGCGATGGGCCCCCACAGCACGGTGCTGCCGCTGCAGCCGGCGCAGGGCCCGATCGACCGCGAGGTGGCGCGGCTGCAGGCCGAGCATCCCGGTCGCTCCGGGGTGGCGTTCCTGGCCGAAGGCCTGGATGCGTATGCCGCGCGCGCGGTGGTCACCCGCCACGCGGCGCGCAGCCTGGACCTGCAGTACTACATGTGGAAGGACGACCTGATCGGCCACCTGATGGCCCGCGAGCTGTACCAGGCCGCCGAACGCGGCGTGCGCGTGCGCCTGCTGCTGGACGACATGAACGCGCTGGACAAGGATGCGCTGATGATGGCGCTGGACGAACACCCCAACATCGAGATCCGCCTGTACAACCCGTTCCGCAACCGCGACGGGCTGTGGCGGCTGGTGGAGATGGTGCAGCGCTTCTTCAGCGTCAACCACCGCATGCACAACAAGCAGTGGATCGCCGACGGGCGGGTCGCCATCGTGGGCGGGCGCAACATCGGCGAAGAGTATTTCAGCGCGCGCAGCGATGTGAACTTCCGCGACCTGGACCTGCTGGTGGCGGGCACGGCCGTGCGCCAGGCCAACGCCATCTTCGACGACTACTGGAACAGCGATGCGGCGGTGCCAATCGCCGCCCTGGCCTTCCATACTCCCGCCGAACTGCGCCTGCTGCTGCTGGAATCGGACAACGAAGCCAAGCTGGCGGCAGCGCAGCCGTTCCTGCAACGGGTGCAGCGCGCGGCGTCGGCGCAGTCCTACTACCGCAATGCCGTGGACCTGCATTGGTCGGCGCAGGTGGAGATCCTGTCCGACCCGCCGATGAAGCATCGCCGCGACGACCCGGGAAACTGGCTGGTCACCCGCCTGGTGCGTGAGATCGAGGCCACCCGGCACAAGGCGTTGCTGATATCGCCCTACTTCGTGCCCGGCGACGCCGGAGCGCGTGGACTCGGCGAGCTGGTGCGGCGCGGTGCCTCGGTCGGGGTGGTGACCAACTCGCTCGCGGCCAATGACGTGGCTGCGGTGCACAGCGGCTACATGCACTACCGCCTGCCGCTGCTACAGGATGGCGTGCACCTGTACGAACTGAAGTCACGCGGGCATGCCGGCGGTGGCAGCGGGCCGTTCGGCAGCAGCGGCGCCAGCCTGCACACCAAGGCGTTCATGCTCGACGACCGCCGCGGTTTCGTCGGCTCGTTCAACCTCGACCCGCGCTCGGCCTACCTCAATACCGAGATGGGCGTGATGTTCGAGGACCCGGCGCTGGCCGCGCAGCTGCGCGGGGAATACCTGCGCCTGGCTGGCCCTGACCTGAGTTACTGGGTCACCCGCACGCCCGGGAACCAGGTGCGCTGGCTGGATCGCGCCGCGCAGCCGCCGCGGATGCTGGACCACGAACCGGACACCTCATGGCGTCAGCGCGCCATCGCCCGCGCGATCGGCTGGCTGCCGCTGGAGTCGCAGCTGTAGCGGCCACCATGTCAGCGGCAGCCACGCAGGGCGCTACGCCTCGGTGGCGTCCTCTTCGGCATCCAATGTCTCCACGCCGCGCCCGTGCAGGCGCCGCCAGATCCATTGCAGGGCGTGCGCCGGGGTTCCCGGCAGCTGCTCCAGCAGCGCCATCGCCTGGGCCTGGCTGATCCGGCCATGGCGGCACAGCAGACTGGCCGAGGCCGCAGCGCGGGCGAACTGCAGGCTGGCCGCCAGCCCGGCGCCGCTGGGCTCGGGATCGCGCAGCAATGCCTCGTGCACCGACGGCGGCAGCTCCCAGGCGGCAGCGATGCGACTGGCGACCGGCAGGCTCCAGCTGTCCAGCAGTCCGGTGGCCAACGCCTGCGACGGCACCGCGCCCTGCTGCCAGGCCGCATCCAGCAATTGCCGCATGACCAGGGCCGCGCCCAGGCCCTGGGTCAGTCCCATCCATTGCGCGGCAAAGCCATCCTCGTGGGTGACCAGCCGCGCATGGTCGGCCGCGGCCCGCGAGGCCAGCAATGCGTGTTCCCACACCACCGTGCCAAACTGCGGAAAGGCGTCGCTGTGGAGCTGCATCACCGGCTGGACCAGCACCGCGCTGATGATCTGGCGGATGCCGTCGGTGCCGACCAGGGTCACCGCGCGCTGCAGGCTGTCCACCGGCTTGGCCTGCAGGCGGTACACCGGGCTGTTGGCGATACGCAGCAGGTTGCCGGTCAGCACCGCGTCCTGGCCGATGATGGCCGCCATGCTGCGCGCCGACGCATCGTTGTCGTTCACGGTCTGGATCAGCTGGGGCAGCAACTGCGGCCGGCGCGGCAGATGCCGGGCCGACCAGTCCTGGGCGTCCAGCGCCGCCGCCACGGCCGCCTGCAGCGCGACATCCTGCGCGCGGGTAGCACGCTCGACACCCCCACCAGGCGCCAGCGCCAGCGCATGCAGGCCTGCCTGCAGGATCGCCCCGGTATCGCCCTCGGTGGGGCCTGCCGTCGGCGCGGCCGGGCGCGCGCCCGGCTCGACCCGGGCCCGGACCACGGGTGCCGCGGCCGGGCGCCGGTACAGGCCCCAACCAACGCCGGCCGCCACCAGCAGCCCGGCGGCCCCGACCAGGAGGCCGGTCATCGGCACGGTCCCGTCACGGCGCGGCTGTTCACGCGCATTGTTGCCACTGCACCCACGTCGTTCCGTCCTGGCTTGCCGGTACCGCGCACCGTTGCCACGGCATCGGCCGCGCGCCCGGCAACTTTAGCGCCGACCTGCAATGGTCACCGCCTGCAGACAACGCCGTCCGACGGAATGCACTAGAATGGCGCCGCGCGACCGTCCCGGCCAACCCGTGACGTCGCCTTTTTTGTTTTACACCCAACCATTTCCTGCCGCGTTCGCCGGCGTTTGCCGACGTTCGCAGCATCGGAGTCACCATGTTATTTGAAACCCTCGAAACGACCGGTCACGAACAGGTGGTGTTCTGCCACAGCCGCGATGCCGGTCTGAGGGCGATCATCGCCATCCACAACACCACCCTGGGCCCGGCGCTGGGCGGCGTGCGCATGCGCCCGTACGCCAGCACCGACGAGGCCCTGGCGGACGCGCTGCGGCTCAGCCGCACCATGACCTACAAGAACGCGCTGGCCGGGTTGAACGTGGGCGGCGGCAAGGCGGTGATCATCGGCGATCCGCGCAGGGACAAGACCGAAGTGCTGTTCCGCGCGTTCGGTCGCTACGTGGATTCGCTGGGCGGCCGCTACATCACCGCCGAAGACGTGGGCACCGACGTCAATGACATGGAAAGCATCTACCTCGAAAGCGAGTACGTGACCGGCGTGCACCAGGTGCATGGTGGCTCCGGCGACCCGGCGCCATTCACCGCCTACGGTGCGCTGCAGGCGCTGATGGCGGCCATGCAGCACAAGCTGGGCCACGAGGAAGTGGGCAAGGTCAGCATCGCGGTCCAGGGCCTGGGCCACATCGGCATGGAACTGGTGAAGCTGCTGCGCGATCGCGGCGCCAAGCTGTTCGTCACCGACCTGGACAGCGCGCTGGTCGAACGTGCGGTGACCGAGTACGGCGCCGAGGCGGTGAAGCCGGACGATATCTACGACGTCAACGCCGATGTGTTCGCGCCCTGCGCGCTGGAAGGGGCGATCAATCCGCAGACCCTGCCGCGCCTCAAGTGCAGGATCGTCTGCGGCACCGCCAACAACCAGCTGTCCAGCCCGGAGATCGGCGACGAACTGCACGCCCGGGGCATCCTGTATGCCCCGGATTACGCGGTCAATGCGGGCGGAGTGATGAATGTGTCGCTGGAAATCGACGGCTACAACCGCGAACGCGCGATGCGGCTGATCCGCAGCATCTACCACAACCTGGGGCGCATCTTCGCGCTGTCCCAGCAGGAAAACATCGCACCGCAACGCGCCGCCGACCGCATCGCCGAGACGCGCATCCAGTCGATCGGCAAGTTGAAGATGCCGCTGGGCCGGGCCCGGCCACGGCTGGGTACGCTGCGCGGCGGCTGAACCTGCCGGAGCTGAAAAAAAAGGGCGCGACCCTGTCGCGCCCTTTTTCCCTGCCGCGGCGGCGCCGGCCGCCGCGATGCGATCAGAACGCGGCCGAATAGCGCAGGGCTACCTGGCTCAGGTCGCCACGCGGGCCGAAACGCTGGTCGTAGCCGAACGACAGCTGCGAGTTACGGGTCAGCCAGGACTGTACGGACACGCCGAACAGACCGCCCGAGCGCGCCGGCTGCAACCCGGCAACCGGTGCCCAGGCATCGACGCCGACAAAGCTGGCATCGAATGCCAGGCCATCGCTGGACAGGGTCTGCTGCCATTCGGCGTAGCCGCGCAGCGACCAACCCTGCAGGCGCGTCTCGGCCCGCAGGCCGGCCAGTGCCTGGCTGCGGCTCGACGCGCGGCTGTCGGCACGCAGACCGAACCCGAAGCCGCCGTTCTCGCTGAAACCGTCGCTGCGCAGGTGCGCGTAGTCGGCGCCGAGGTACGGGGTCAACGACGCCCCAGCGCCGCCGAAGCGGTAACCCGACTCCACGCTGGCGGTACTGAAGTCGCCGCCGTAACGGGCATTGACACCATACTGCCCCGGCCCCAGCAACAGCTGGCGGTCGATCTCGCGGGTGAACTGGCCCGCGCCCAGCTGCGCCAGCGTGTAGGCCGCGCCGCTGTTCCAGCCGGCATACAGTTGCGCCTGCGACTGACGGTCACGACCGCTGTCGCCGCCCCACTCGCGACTGCTGTTGCTGCGGGTCTCACCGAAGGCAAAGCCCATCACGCCGTTGCTGCCCAGCGCCATGTCCTGGCCCATCATCCAGCCCTGGGTCTGGAAGCCGCTGCCGGCAAAGCTGCCCTGCCCGGCCTCACCCAGCGCACTCTGCCACGCGCCGCGAAGACGGGGCGCCGCCGATACCGTGTCGAATCGCGTCGACAGCGCGCGGCGATTCATGTCCAGGTTGTCGAAGGTCATGCCGTTGGCCAGGCTGTGCGCCTTGCCCGACAGGCTCTCCAGGCTGGCCTGCAGACCGGCAGCTCCCTGCACCCGCTGCAGCTCGCCGGCCGCGTCGGCGAAGCCTGGCGTCCCGATGCCGGTACCGGTGTCGAGGACGTCGAAGGCCTGTTCCACGCGCAGGGCCGATGCAGCCGAAATGGTCCCCAGACCGGCCGCTGCGGCCGCGCCGGTCACGCTCACGCGGTTGATGTTCAGCCCAGCGGTGTACTTGTCGTAGGAGAACGTCGCATCCAGCAGCACGATGTCGCCCAGCGCGGTGTAGCGGGCAAAGGCGCCATTCACGCCCTGGGCCGCGACGATCAGCTCCTGCCGGATGCCGGCCTGCGGCACGTAGCCTTCCACGACGCGGTCGATGACCACGTTGCCGCCGTTGAGCTGTGCCGTACCGCTCACCTTCAACGACTGCGCGCCCAGCGCGGTCGAGAACACGCCGGTGGCCTCCTGGGTGAAGTTGCCGTCGATGAGCGCGTTCACGCCCGCCTCGAACATGTACAACGTACCGCTGTTGACCAGGTTGCCGGAGACCCGGGTGCTTCCCGTACGGAACTGCAGGCCACCGGCCGGCAGCACCTGCACGCTGGACCCCAGCGATGCGCCGTCACGCAGCGAGAGCGCGCCCGAGCGGACGATGGTGCCGCCGGTATAGGAATTCTTGCCGGTCAGGATCAGCGTTCCGGCACCGGACTTGTCCAGCCCGCCGGCACCACTGATGTCGTTGCCCCACTCGGTCAGCGAATTTTCCCCGGGCACGTTGACCACCATGGTGCCCCAGTCGAACCGACCGGGGCCGTTGATGGCCTTGCCGACGTTGAGCAGGCCATGCCCGAACACCGCGTCCACGCCCGGCTCGCCGAGGTCGGTGGCGGTGCCCAGCAGGGTCTGCCGCACCATGTCGTTGGTGAAGTACGGGTAGCTCTGCCAGACCAGCGCGGCCGCACCGGAGACCAGCGGTGCCGCATACGAGGTGCCGCCGCCCCACAGGTAGCTGGGGGTGCCGCCGGTGCTCTTGGGGTCGACGAACACTGCTTCGCCGGGTGCGGCCAGGCAGTAGTTGGCCGCGATGCCACAGGCATTGGCGTAGCTGGACAGGGTGTCCGGCTTGGCGAAGTCCACGGCGGTCACCGCCAGCCAGCCGCGCTCCAGGTCGGCGGCCGGACGCGTGTTGTTCGGGCCGGGCTGGCTGGGCAGCGCCGCCATGTTGGAGGGATCGGCCTTCTTCTCATTACCCGTGGCGAACACCACCAGGCCATCGTTGGCGATGATGAACGGACGGTACTCCGCGGCGATGGACGCCGTGGCGGAGGCGTTGGTCCAGTACAGCCCGCCCCAGGAGTTGTTCATGATCTTCACGCCGTCGGCGATCAGATCCTGATGCACCGGCGCCAGCCCCAGCGCGCCATTGACCTGGTTGCCGTTGCCGGTGCCGTCGTCGGCCGGCGCCTTGTCGGCGATGATGCGGGCCGACACGATCTCCGCGCCGGGCGCCACGCCACCGGGCCAGTTGCCGAAGGCGCTGCCGGCCGCCAGCGACGCCACGCTGGTGCCGTGGCCGACGACGTCATCCACGGCGAGATTGTTGACCTTCGGATCGACGTAGGTATGGCTGGACACGACCCGACCGGCCAGGGTGAGATGCGCGCGGTTCACGCCGGAATCGACGATGCCGATACGCACGCCGCTGCCGGTCAACCCCTGGCGCTCCACGGCATTGATCAGGGTGAGATGCCCGTCGATCGACGGCTGCGTGGGCGTGACCGGCGGCGTCACCGGTGGCGTGACCGGTGGCGTCACCGGCGGCACCACCGGTGCAACCGGCATGTCCCCGCGGGTATTTCCGCCGCCACCCCCACCGCCACACGCGCTCAATGCCACGGCCAGCGCACCGGCCAGCACGTTCCTGCTGAAAACTGCCTGCTTCATCCCTGTTCCCCGAAATAAATGAAAACCACCCCCGGTTTCCGGCCCTTCCGGCCGACACCGGTGGTAAACCCTGACCCTCTATACTGGGTCACCCCCACGCAGTCTGCCGGGAAACGCGTCGCCATACCATGCCCTGCGTTTCCTTTTCGTAAATCGCTCACGCAACAAACGAGATTGCCATGTCCAACATTGTCATCGCCGCTGCCAAGCGGACCGCCATCGGTTCCTTCCTCGGCCAGTTCAACGGCGTGCCCACCCCTGCCCTGGGCGCCACCGCGATCGCGGCCGCGCTGGAACAGTCCGGCGTGCCGGCGGCGGATGTTACCGAAGTGATCATGGGCTGCGTGCTGCCGGCCAACCTGGGCCAGGCGCCGGCGCGCCAGGCCGCGGTCGCCGCCGGCATTCCCTACTCCACCGGCGCCACCACCCTCAACAAGGTCTGCGGCTCGGGCATGAAGGCGATCATGCTCGGGCACGACCTGATCAAGGCCGGCACCGCCAGCATCGTGGTGGCCGGCGGCATGGAATCGATGTCCAATGCGCCGCACCTGCTGCCCAACTCGCGGACCGGCAACCGCTTCGGCAATTTCCAGGCGGTGGACCACATGGCCCACGACGGCCTGGTCAATGCGTACGACGGCAAGGCCATGGGCGAATTCGCCGAATGTGCGGTGGACAAGTACCAGGTGACGCGCGAGGAGCAGGACGCCTACGCCATCGAATCGGTCCGCCGTGCGCAGGCCGCGCAGGCCGCCGGGGCCTTCGACGATGAGATCGTTGCGGTGAAGGTGGCCGGCCGCAAGGGCGAGGTCGAATACCGCCAGGACGAACAGCCCGGACGCTCGGATATCGCCAAGATCCCCACCCTGCGCCCGGCCTTCAGGAAAGACGGTACGGTCACCGCCGCAAGTTCGTCGAGCATCTCCGACGGTGCCGCCGCCGTGGTCCTGCTGGCCGAAGACGATGCCGCCGCGCGTGGGGTGCAGCCGCTGGCCCGGATCGTGGCACATGCCACCCATTCCCAAGAGCCGGAGTGGTTCACCACCGCGCCGATCGGGGCGATCCACAAGGTGCTTGCCAAGGCCGGCTGGCATCTGGACGAGGTGGACCTGTTCGAAATCAACGAGGCGTTCGCGGTGGTGGCGATGGCGCCCATCCGCGAGCTGGGCATCGCCCACGAGAAGGTCAACGTGAATGGCGGTGCCTGCGCACTGGGTCACCCGATCGGCGCTTCCGGTGCGCGCCTGGTGGTCACCTTGGTCAACGCGCTGCGCAAGCGTGATGCAAAGCGCGGAATTGCTACACTGTGCATTGGTGGCGGCGAAGCCACGGCCATCGCCATCGAATTGATTTGATTGGAATTAACACCCGTTTCGCAAAAATGAATGCGGGATCGCTTGACAGCCCATCGTGGCTTGTCATCATGTTGCCGGGCGCGCAATAGCGCGTTGCCTAATCTAACGACGAGGATTCACACTAATGAGCATCAACAAGCTGCTGATCGCAATGGCCCTGGGCCTGGCTCTGACCGCCTGCTCGAAGCAGGAACAGGCTGCTGACGCCGCTGCTTCGGCCAACGAAGCCGCTGCCGACGCCCAGGTCGCTGCCGACCAGGCCGCTGCTGCTGGCGCCCAGACCGCCGACGCTGCCCAGGCTGCCGCCGACACCGCCACCACCGCTGCTGACGCTTCGGCTGATGCCGCTGCCCAGGCTGGCGCTGCTGCCACCGACGCTGCTGCCGACGCCGCTGCCGACGCTGCCAAGGCCGGTGAAGCCACCGCCGAGCAGGCCAAGGACGCTGCTGAAGAAGCCAAGAAGTAATCACTTCTTTCTTCAGGCAAGTCTGAAAAAGCCGCTGGTTCGCCAGCGGCTTTTTCTTTGGGGAAGCGTACCGACCAACGGTCGGTACCTACCGGCTTCGCGCGTACCGACCAACGGTCGGTACCTACCGGCTTTGCGCGTACCGACCAACGGTCGGTACCTGCCGGCTTCGCGCGTACCGACCAACGGTCGGTACCTACCGGCTCCGCGCGTACCGACCAACGGTCGGTACCTACCGGTTCCGCGCGTACCGACCAACGGTCGGTACCTGCCGGCTTCGCGTGTACCGACCAACGGTGGGTACCGCCCGGCTTCGCGGGTGCCGACCGCGCCTTCACGGTCGGCTAAATAGGATCGGCTCTCCCTGGAACCCTGATGGAGAGCGCCATGAAGATTCGTTCGATCACCACGCCGCTGATGGCGGCTTCGCTGCTGCTGGCGCTGGCTGCATGCAAGGGCCCGGAAGCCGAGCAGGCCCGCGCCGACGCCGCGCAGGCGGCCGACAGCACCGGCGAGGCGGCGCGTGCAGCGGTTGACCAGGCCGCCGCCTCCACCCGCAACGCCGCAGACGAGGCCGCTGCCGCGTCCGAACGCGCTGCCGCCGATGTGCAGCCCGCACTGGATCGCGCTGCCGACGCCACCGCAGCGGCGGCGGCCGATGCCAAGGTCGCCGCGCGCGATGCCGCTGCCAATGCCAGCGACGCCACCGCCAATGCGGCGGAAAAGGTCGCCGACAAAGCCCGCGACGTGGCCGATGACGCCCGCCAGAACGCGGACGACGCCAAGCATTGAGGGAGGGCGTGATCGCCGCGCGCAGTTCCCACCGCGCGCGGCGTCATGGCAGCGCGCGCTGCATGATCGCCTGGCAGTCCACCGCGTCATCCAGCGTGCCGAACGCCATCCCGTGCCGTCCCCCCAGGCGTGACCTCACGAACGCCTCCGCCAGCGGGCTGCCGCTGCGCAACAGCACCGCCGCCTGCAGCAACAGCGCCAATCGTTCGGTTACCGTCCGCGCCTGCGCCTCGGCCGGCGCAGCGGCAAGCAGCGCGCGCAGCGACTGCAGCGCACCATCGTAGTCGGCATCGCGCCCGGCCACCGCCTCCAGTTCCGCCTCCAGCACCGGCAGCACCTGCGGCTCCCGCGCCAGCGCACGCAGCACATCCAGGCACTGGATGTTGCCGCTGCCTTCCCAGATCGAGTTCAACGGCGCCTGCCGGTACAACCGCGGCAGCATCGACTCTTCCACGTAGCCGGCGCCGCCCAGGCACTCCTGCGCTTCATTGACGAACACCGCCGCGCGTTTGCACACCCAATACTTCCCTACCGCGGTGGCGATGCGCGCGAACGCCGCAGCCTGCGCATCGTGCGGGGCCTGGTCGACCGCGCGCGCCACGCGCATCGCAAAGGCCGTGGCCGCCTCCGATTCCATCGCCAGGTCGGCCAGCACGTTGGCCATCAGCGGCTGCCCGCTCAGGCGCCGACCGAACGCACTGCGGTGGCGGGTGTGGTGCAGCGCCTGTGCCAGCGCCATGCGCATCTCGGCGGCGGCGCCCAGCATGCAGTCCAGCCGGGTCATCATCACCATGCCGATGATGGTTGCCACGCCCCTGCCCTCCTCGCCCACGCGCCGCGCCCACGCACCGCACAGCTCCACTTCGCTGGAGGCATTCGACCAGTCGCCAAGCTTGTCCTTGAGCCGCATCAGCCGGAACGCGTTGCGATTGCCATTGCCCAGCCGCCGCGGCATCAGGAAGCAGGTGAGCCCGGCCGGCGCCTGCGCCAACACCAGGAACGCGTCGGACATCGGCGCGGAGAAGAACCATTTGTGCCCGACCAGCGCGTAGCTGCCGTCTTCGCGCAGTTCGGCGCGGGTGGTGTTGCTGCGTACGTCCGAGCCGCCCTGCTTCTCGGTCATGCCCATGCCCAGGGTGATGCCGGCCTTGTCGGCCATCGGCACGTCGCGCGGGTCGTAGACCGGCGCGGCCGCCTTGTCGGCCCACTCGGCCAGCAGCGGATCCTGGCGCAGCACGGCAACGGCCGCATGGGTCATGGTCAACGGGCAGCTGGTACCCGCTTCGGCCTGGTGATGCAGGAAACTGAGCGCCGCGCGTGCGACATGCGCGCCGGGTCGACCGTCCTGCCAGGACAGCCCGGCCACGCCGTTGCGCTTGGCCAGGTCCATCAACTGGTGGTAGGCCGGGTGGAATTCCACGGTGTCGATGCGGTGGCCCTGGCCGTCGTGCGTGCGCAGACGTGGCCTGTCGCGGTTGGCCTCGAAGCCCAGCCGGTACAGCGTGTCGCCGGCGATCGCGCCATAGGCCTGCAGCGCGTCGATGAAGGCTGCGCCGCCTTCACGCTGCACGGCCTCGGCCAACGCCACGTCGTCCGCCCACAGATTGCGGCCGGCGAAGGGGGGCGGCTGGTTGTCGACCTCGTGGGTCTCGAATGCGGTGGGCGCAGGTGTCATGGTGCAGGCCTCGTGCGGATCGCCCGATTCTGCCGCATCCGCGGGCGGGGCGCCGTTCAGCTGGATTCTCACCTCCTGCACGAGTGCGGCGGCACAGTGCAGGCATGAGCACGACTGCTGCAGACAACGACCTGGTGGTACTGCGTCCGGAGGGCCTGTACTGCCCCGCAGGCGATTTCCATATCGATCCCTGGCGCCCGGTGCCGCGGGCGGTGATCACCCATGGCCATGGCGACCATGCACGCAGCGGCATGGGTCAGTACTACAGCAGCACCGGCAGCGTGCCGATCCTGCGCTGGCGGCTGGGCGATGTGCCCCTGCAGGCCTTCGACTACGGTGAACCCTTCACCCTGGGCGCGGTGCGGGTGTCGCTGCACTCGGCCGGCCATGTGCTTGGCTCGGCCCAGGTCCGCATCGACGATGGGCGACAGGTCTGGGTGGCCTCGGGCGACTACAAGCGCCAGCCCGACCCGACCTGCGCGCCATTCGAGGTGGTGCCCTGCGATGTCTTCATCACCGAAGCGACGTTCGCCCTGCCGATCTACCGCTGGCAGGACACCGCCGAGGTCGCTGCCGAGATCGTCGCCTGGCGGCGCGAGTGCGAACAGCGGGGCGAAGCGGCGATTCTGCTCTGCTACGCGCTGGGCAAGGCGCAGCGGGTGTTGGCCGAACTGCTGCCGCTGGATGATCAAGCGGCATGGCTGCACGGCGCCATCGCCAAGGGCGTGGCGGTCTACCGCGAGGCGGGGGTTGCGATGCTGGACACGCATACCGTGGCCGAGCAGGGGCGCGCGCCCGACGCGGCCGGCAAACTGATCCTGGCACCGCCCTCGGCGGCCGGTACCCCGTGGCTGCGTCGCTTCGGCAAGCACCAGCTGGGCTTCGCCTCGGGCTGGATGCGGCTGCGCGGCAACCGCCGCCGCCGCAACTACGACCGCGGTTTCGTGGTCTCCGACCATGCCGACTGGCCCGCCCTGCTGCAGACCATCGAACAGACCGGCGCGCGCCGGGTGATCGCCACGCATGGGAACACCGATGCGCTGATTCCGTTCCTGCGCGAACGGGGCGTCGCCGCCGAGGCCTTCCGCACCGATTTCGGGAGCGAGGAATGAGGGCGTTCGCCGCGTTGTACCAGCGCCTGGACCGCAGCACCGCCACCCTGGACAAGCGCGCCGCGCTGGTCGCGTATTTCCGCGACGCACGCCCGCACGATGCGGCATGGGCGCTGTACCTGCTCAGCGGTGGCAAAGTCGGTGGCGCGCGCCGGAAGATTGCCGCCAGCGGCGAACTGCGTGCGTGGATCGCCGAGGCCGCGGCGCTGCCGGCATGGCTGGTGGCCGACAGCTACGACCAGGTCGGCGACCTGGCCGAAACCCTGACCCTGCTGCTGGATGATCCGCTCGACGCGGCGCCGGACCGACCCCTGGCGGAGTGGATCGAAGTGCATCTGCTGGGCGTGGCCAATCAACCCGAAGCGGTACGCCGCGCTGCGGTCGAAGCGGGGTGGGCGCAGCTGCCTGCGGGCGAGCGGCTGGTGTTCAACAAACTGCTCACCGGCGCGCTGCGGGTCGGCGTGTCGCAGCGCCTGGTCCAGCAGGCACTGGCCGAGCTGTCGGGCATCGACATCGCGCGCATCGCCCAGCGCATGCTGGGCGACTGGGTGCCGTCCCCGGGCCTGCTCGCCTCGCTGCTGAGCACCGAGGAGCTGCCGCAGGACCGTCAGCAGCCCTATCCGTTCTTCCTTGCCTCGCCGCTGGAAGCCGAGGTCGAACGCCTGGGGTCCGTGGACGACTGGATACTGGAATGGAAGTGGGACGGGATCCGCCTGCAGCTGCTGCGTCGCCAGGGCGAAGCCGCGTTGTGGTCGCGCGGCGAGGAACGCCTGGACGGGCGCTTCCCGGAAATCGAGGCGGCGGCGATGGGGCTGCCGGACGGCACGGTGATCGACGGCGAGCTGCTGGCCTGGCGCGACGGCGACACCCAACCGTTGCCGTTCACCGCACTGCAGACGCGCATCCAGCGCCGCAAGCCAGGCCCGAAAACTCTGGCCGATACCCCGGTCCGCGTACTGGCCTACGACCTGCTGGAACTGGACGGCCAGGACCTGCGCACCCACCCGCTGGCCGAGCGCCGCGCGCGGCTGGCCGACCTGCTGGACCGCCTGGACGACCGCCGGCTGCTGTTGTCGCCCACGCTGCGGGCGGCCGATTGGGACGACGCCGCCGTGCAACGCACGCAGGCCCGCGAGCGCGGCGTGGAAGGGTTGATGCTCAAGCGCCGCGATTCGCCCTACCAGAGCGGCCGACGCCGCGGCGACTGGTGGAAATGGAAGATCGAACCGCTCACCATCGATGCGGTGATGATCTACGCGCAGGCCGGCCATGGCCGGCGCAGCACGCTCTACACCGACTACACCTTCGGGGTCTGGGACGGCGAACGGCTGGTGCCGGTGGCCAAGGCGTATTCGGGGTTGGATGACAAGGAAATCCTGGCGTTGGACCGGTGGATCCGCGCCAACACCGTCGAACGTTTCGGTCCGGTGCGCAGCGTGCGGGGCGAGCAGGTGTTCGAACTGGGTTTCGAAGCCGTCAACCGCAGCAGCCGGCACAAGTCCGGCATCGCAGTGCGGTTCCCACGGATCCTGCGCTGGCGCCATGACAAACCGGCCAGCGAAGCCGACACCCTGGCCCAGCTGCAGGCCCTGGCCCGGTGACGCGCCGCGAGGCGATGGCACGGCTGGCCGCGTGGTTCGCCAGTCGCGGCTGGGCTCCCCTGCCCTTCCAGAAAACGATGTGGCGACACTATCTGGCCGGCGAGTCCGGACTGCTGCACACGCCCACCGGCAGCGGCAAGACCCTGGCGATGTTCGGCGGCCCGCTGCTGCAGGCACTGGCCGACCCGGTGCCGCGCGCAAAGGGCGGCCGCGGTGGCAAGACCGTGCCGGCGCTGCAGGTGCTGTGGATCACCCCGTTGCGCGCACTGGCCAGCGACACCGCCCGCGCGCTGCGCGAGCCGCTGTCCGCACTGGGACTGGACTGGCAGGTGGGGCTGCGCACCGGCGATGCCAGTGCGCGCGACAAGCGGCTGGCGCGCGAGGGCCGGGTCGATGTGCTGGTGACCACGCCCGAATCGCTGGCGTTGCTGCTGAGCTACCCCGACACCCCGGAAAAGCTGCGCCGGCTGCGCTGCGTGGTGGTGGACGAGTGGCACGAACTGCTTGGCAACAAGCGCGGCGTGCTGCTGCAGTTGAACCTGCGCCGGCTGCGCGATGCGCTGCCCGCGCTGCAGGTGTGGGGCCTGTCGGCAACACTGGGCAACCTGGACGAGGCGCGCCAGGTGCTGCTGCCCGATCGGCCCGACGCGCCGCTGGTCGCGGGTGCGCGGCCGCGCCCGGTCGCGGTGGAAACGCTGCTGCCGGCGCACGGCGAGCGCTTCCCGTGGGCGGGCCACCTTGGACTGTCGCAGCTGCAGCGCGTGCAGCAGAAGCTGTTCGCCGTAGGCACCAGCCTGCTGTTCACCAACACCCGCGCGCAGGCCGAACTGTGGCACCAGGCGCTGGCCGCCGTGTGGCCGGAGGACGCGGCCACGCTGGCCCTGCACCATGGTTCGCTGGACCCGGCGCAGCGTCGCGTGGTCGAACAGGGCCTGCGCGATGGCGCGCTGCGGTGCGTGGTCGCCACCTCCAGCCTCGACCTGGGCGTGGATTTTCCGGCAGTGGACCAGGTACTGCAGATCGGCAGCCCGAAAGGCATCGCGCGCCTGGTCCAGCGCGCCGGACGCGCCCGCCACCGTCCAGGCGAATCAGGGCACATCGTGTGCGTGCCCTCGCATGCGCTCGAGCTGGTCGAATACGCGGCCGCGCGGCGCGCGCTGGCCAGCGGGGTGATCGAAGCGCGGCGCCCGCTGCAGCTGTCGCTGGACGTGCTGGCCCAGCACTGCGTGAGCTGCGCGCTGGGCGGCGGATTCGACGCCGATGCGCTGCTGGCCCAGGTGCGGCGCACGCATGCCTTCGCTGCGCTGGACGACGCGCACTGGCAAGGCGTGCTCGACTTCATCGTGCAGGGCGGGCGGGCGCTGGCGCAGTACCCCGACTTCCACAAGGTGGTGCGCGACGACGATGGCATCTACCGCGTCCACGACCGCCGCGTGGCCCTGCGCCATCGCTTGTCGATCGGCACCATCACCAGCGATGGCAGCGCGGTGGTGCAGTTCCTGCGCGGCGGGCGACTGGGCACGGTGGAAGAACAGTTCGTGGGCCGCCTGCGCCCGGGCGATCGCTTCCAGTTCGCCGGGCGCCTGCTTGAACTGGTCCGGCTTGAAAACCTGACGGCGTACGTGAAGACGGCGAAGGGCGGCGACGGCGTGGTGCCGCGCTGGCAGGGGGGGCGCCTGCCGCTGTCGGAAGCGCTGGGGCAGGAAATGGAGAGCGTACTCGCCAGCAGCGCGGACAGCCCGGAGATGCGCTGGCTTGAGCCGCTGCTGCGACTGCAGGCGCGCGTGTCGGCGTTGCCGGGCCCCTCGTTGCTGCTGGTGGAACAGGTGCGTCGCCGCGAGGGCCAGTTCGTGTTCGTGTATCCGTTCGCCGGCCGCCAGGTCAACGAGGGCATGGCCGCGCTGATGGCGCTGCGCTGGACCCGGCTGCAGGCCAACACGTTCGGCTACGCGGCCAACGATTACGGATTCGTGCTGGCACCGGCGCGCGCGGTCGAGCTCGATGCCGAACGCGTCGGCGTGCTGCTGCAGCCCGAGGGCCTGTTCGAGGATCTGCGCGACAGCCTCAACCTCAGCGAACTGGCCCGCCGCCAGTTCCGCGACATCGCGCGCGTGTCGGGCCTGCTGATTCCGGCGCTGCCCGGGCGCACGCCGCGCAGCATGCGCCAGCTGCAGGCCTCGGCCGGCCTGCTCTACGACGTGCTGCGCCAGCATGATCCGGACCATATCCTGCTCGGCCTGGCCGACCGCGAAGTCCTGCACACCCAGCTTGAGCTGGGCAACCTGGCCCATGCCCTGCGCCGCTGCCAGTCGCGCACGGTATGCGTGCAGCAGCCGGCAACGCTGGGGCCGTTGTCGTTCCCGCTGTGGGCCGAACGGCTGCGCGGCCAGCTCAGCAATGAAGACTGGAAGACCCGCGTGCTGCGTGCGGTCGGCCAGCTGGAGAAACGCCATGCCGACTGACTGCGCCATCACCCTCGCGGGCGAGCCCGTCCATCTGCTGGGCGAGCGTGCCCTGTACTGGCCCGCACGCCACGCCCTGCTGATCGCCGACCTCCACCTGGGAAAGGCCGACCTGTTCCGGCGGGCCGGCATCGGGCTGCCCAGCGGCGGCACCGGCGATGACCTGGCGCGGTTGACCCGACTGGTCCGGCAGCATCCGGTGCGCACGCTGTGGATACTCGGCGACGTGCTGCACGGAGCCGCGCACCGCGCGTCCTGGTACCGGCAATGGCAGGGGTGGCGGGAGCAACACCAGGCACTGGATATCGGCGCATTGGCGGGCAACCACGACCGCGTGCTGCCCAAGGCGGACCTTGGCATCCGCCTGCTCGGCGAACGCGTGCAGGAAGGGCCGTTCCTGCTGCGCCACGATCCGCAGCCGCACCCTACCCTGCATGTGCTGTGCGGTCATCTGCACCCGCTGGCGCGGCTGCCGGGCATGCAGCGGCGATGGCCTGCGTTCTGGCTGCGCGAGCGCCTGACCGTGCTTCCGGCCTATTCGCATTTCACTGCGGGAATCGCGCCGGTACTGGATGCGGGCGAACGCCTGGTGGCCTGCGTGGAAGATGCCGCCATCGCGCTGCCGCTCCAGCGCTAGGCCGTCAGGCAGCGTCCATCAACCGGATTTCCGGTGCGTGCGGATTGCGCCGCACCGGTTGGCCCACCACCTCGGCCAGCATGGAACGCGCTACCGAACGGATGCGCGCATGGTGTTCCGGCGCGGCATGGGTGATCAGGCTGGTGACATGGAAATCGAACACCTCTTCCATCACATCCGGCTGGTCCTCATGCAGCATCTGCAACAGACCACGCAGTTTGCAGAGTTCGGAGTCGAGAACGTCGGGCCGGAACAGCATGATGTGTTTCTCCTTCAGGGGTACCCGACCCTTTTGCCACGAGCGAGGTGACTCCCCCGTCAATGAAGGGGAGGGCTTCGTTCATCCGCCCCCGGGTTCGCCGCCATCGCAGCGACGAACCCGGGCGACAGACCCAGCCTTCCCCACCAGCCCCGCTGGGTGCCGCTCAGCACGCGCAGCATGTGCCCCCGTCCGCCCGGCAGGTTGCCCATCGGCTTGAACAGGACGTTGCGTGCGCCGGCCAGCAGGTCCCGCTCGGACTGGAACACCGGCGTCAGCCAGCGGCTCCAGAACTGGTAGATGCCCACGTGTGCGCTGCGCTGCGCCTGGTACGCCTGCAGCGCGGCAGGCGTGGCCGGGTGCGCGCGCAATGCGTCTCGCAGCGCCAGTGCATCCATCAGCGCCATGTTCACGCCCTGCCCCAGTTGTGGACTCATGGCGTGGGCCGAATCGCCGACGAGCACCAGCCGGTCGCGGTGCCAGCGCGTCATCACCGCATCGCGATAGCCGGCACGCGCCAGCTGGGCACCGTCCGTGACGCCCTGGAGGCGCGGATGCGCCTGTGACCACAACGCCTGGACCTCCTCCAGCCAGCGCGGCAGGCCATCGCGCTCCCACTGGGCGAACCGGTCACGTGGCAGGCTCCAGAAGAAGCTGAGTCGCGGTTGTGCGTCACCTGGACGCGTGCCCACCGGCAGCAGGCCAATCATCTTGCGGGCGGCCACGTAGCGTTGCCGCAATTCGTCGTAATGCGGCCAGTCGCCGCGCGGCAGCAGGCACCACAACGCCCCCCACGGGTACTCGCGGTCCAGCCGCGTGGCCTGCACCCGCGCGCGCAGCGTCGACGCCGATCCGTCCGCGGCGATGACCAGGTCATAGGGCCCATGCCAGTGCCCGCGCGCGTCGCGCACGCGCCCGTTGGCGCAGTCGACGTCGACGATCGTGGTGTCGGCCTGCAGGTTGCCCGGCTGTTCCCAGGCGTCTGCGAGCATCGAGAACAGCGCACCGCGCTGCATGCCGACGCCGTGCAGGTGCGCATGCAGGGCCGCGTACCGCATGTCCATCACCGCGCGCCCACACGGGGTTTCGCCGTACAGGCGACGCACCGCTGCACCATGCTGCAGCACCGGCGGCAGCAGGTCCATCTGCCACAACACGTCCAGCCCACTGGGTTGCAGCAGGAACCCCGCGCCCACCGGCCCCGGCGTCGGCGCGCGCTCGTAGACGTGGACGACGTGATCGTCGCGTGAAAGCAGGACCGACAGCGCCTGCCCTGCGGTGCCATACCCGACGATGGCGATGGTGCGTGGTCGTGTCATCCGACGTCCTGTCCTGTCCCGGTCCAAAAAAAACCCCGCCGGAGCGGGGTTTTCAATGCGCGGTCGTGGAAATTACTCCGCAACCGGCACGATGTTCGAGGCCTGGGCGCCCTTCGGGCCCTGGGTCACGTCATAGGTGACCTTCTGGTTTTCCTGCAGACTGCGGAAGCCCTTGGCGTTGATCGCGGAGAAGTGCGCGAAGACGTCTGCGCTGCCGTCCTCCGGCGAAATAAAGCCAAATCCCTTGGCGTCGTTGAACCACTTGACGGTACCGTTCGGCATGGTAATGCAAGACCTTCTTCAATGAATGGGTGGTGTACGCTCAACCAGCGCACTGCCGGAGTATGCAAAGCTTGTCAGGCAATGACAATCACCCGCGTGCCAATTCGCCAATCAGTTCCGGCAATCCCGCGGAAGCCGCGTCAACATTGGCCAGCACTTCGGCCATGGTGATCTCGTCGCCATCGCCACACCCGGCCGCCCAGTTGGCCACGATGGCCAGGCAGGCGTAGTCCAGCCCCAGTTCCCGGGCCAGCCCGGCTTCGGGCATGCCGGTCATGCCGACCAGGTCGCAGCCATCCCGGCGCATCCGCGCGATCTCCGCATTGGTTTCCAGCCGCGGGCCCTGGGTGGCGCCGTAGCAGCCACCCTCCTGCAGGCGCACGCCGGTGACCTTCGCTGCGGCCAGTACCTTGCTGCGCAGCATCGGGGTGTAGGGGTGGCCAAAATCGACATGCAGCACCTCGCTGCCCGGCTCTTCGCTGAGCGTGGAGATCCGACCCCAGGTGTAATCGATCAGCTGGTCCGGGCACGCCAGCACGCGCGGACCGAAGTGTTCGGTGATGCCGCCCACGGTGTTCAACGCCAGCACGCGCGTGGCACCGATCTGCTGCAGTGCCGCAAGATTGGCGCGGTAATTGATCTTGTGCGGCGGCAGCGAGTGCCCCTCGCCATGACGGGCCAGGAAGGCCACGCGCTGGCCGAGCAGCGTGCCGACCCGGATGGGCCCGGACGGCGTGCCATAGCGGGTTTCCACCGCATGGCTGCTTACGTCATCGAGCTGGGCCAGCTTGTACACACCGGTGCCGCCGATCACGGCCAGGCTGATGGGTTCCATGGGCGCTGCTTATTCCTTCATCGCGTAGATGGCCGGCACGCCGCGCAGGCCTTCGTTGACATCCATGCCGAAGCCGAACACGTAGCGGTCGGGCAGCTCGACGCCGGCGTAATCGGCCTTGACGTCAGGCAGCGCGCGGTCGTGCTGTTTCACCGTCAGCGCGGCGATGCGCACGTCGGTGGCGCCCTGCTCCAGGCACCAGGTGCGAACGCCCTGCAGGGTGAAGCCTTCGTCCAGGATGTCGTCGACCAGCAGCACGCGGCGGCCGAACAGCGAGGTGGCCGGCTTGTGCTTCCAGACCAGCTCGCCGCCGGTCAGTTCGCCGCGGTAGCGGGTGGCATGCAGGTAATCGAACTGCAGGTCCTGGCCGCGTGCGCCCAGCTCGAGCGCCAGCTGGCCGGCGAACGGCAGCGCGCCGTGCATGATCGACAGGAACAGCGGCACCTCGCCTTTGTAATCAGCCGCAATGCCATCGGCGATGCGTGCGATGGCCGCATCGATGGTGGGGCGGTCGACCAGCAGGTCGGCCTGGGCCAGGGCCTGGGAAATGGTGAGGTTGGGCATCAGACGGTTCTTCCAAGGGTGTCGAGCAAACGGGATTGGGAGCTGCCATGGCGGGCGTCGGCGAGCAGGCCGTCCCAGCCAAGCGCGCCACGCCCGATCAGGCCCAGCAGCGCGGCAGTATTGAGGGGGCGGCCGTCGACCGCGCGCAGCGCGTCGTCGACCAGTTCCGGGTGGCAGACCAGCACCACGTCACAGCCGGCATCCAGGTGGGCATGCACGCGCGCGGCCACGCCACCGGCAGAGAACGAGGCGGCCATGCCGATGTCGTCGGAGAACACCACGCCACGGAAACCCATGTCGCCCCGCAGGATCTGCTGGATCCAGCGCGCCGAGTAGCCGGCCGGTTCCGGCGCGACCCGGGGGTAGACCACGTGCGCCATCATCACCGCGTCGGCACCGGCGTCGATGCCGGCGGCGAACGGCACCAGGTCCAGCGCGCGCAGTTCCTCGAGCGGGCGTGGGTCGCTGGCGGCGGCCACATGGGTGTCTTCCAGCACGCTGCCGTGCCCGGGGAAATGCTTGAGGGTGGCGGCCATGCCGACGCTGTGCATGCCGCGCACGTAGGCGCGGGTGAAGGCGGCAACGACCGCCGGGTCGGCACTGAAGGCACGGTCGCCGATGGCGCGGTTGCCGCGGCCCAGGTCGACCACCGGGGCGAAACTGAGGTCCACGCCGCTGGCGCGCACTTCGCTGGCCATCAGCCAGGCGTGTTGTTCGGCAAGGGCCAGGGCTGCCTCGGGGTCCTGTGCGTACAGGGAGTCGAAGCCCTGCAGCGGCGGCAACGCGCTGAAGCCTTCGCGGAAGCGCTGCACGCGGCCGCCCTCCTGGTCCACGCAGATCAGCAGCGGGCGCGGCGCGGCGGCGCGGATCGCGGCCGACAGCGCGGCGACCTGCTGGCGCGAGGCGAAATTGCGCTTGAACAGGATGACGCCGGACACGGCATCGTGCTGCAGCCAATCGCGTTCCTGGGCGGTAAGTTCGGTCCCGGCAACGCCGATCACGAGCATGGGTCGATCTCCAAAACGGGGCGCCATGATGGCGCACTGCCGCATTGTCGCAGAAGCCGCATGTGGGAGGCCACGGGCGCGGGGCGCCTATTCAGGGCCAGCGGCAGTAGGGATGGGCGGCCAGGGCGAGGTTGTAGTAGCGGACGTCGTCGGTGACCTCCTCGCCCACCCAGTCCGGCAGGTCGATGGCCTGGTCCGCCTGTTCGAGCTCGACTTCGGCCACCACCAGCCCGGCGTTGTCGCCCAGGAACTCGTCCACTTCCCACAGCAGGCCGCCGTGGCGGACCAGGTGGCGGCGCTTGTCGATCAGCCCGCCGACGCACAGCGCCAGCAGCGCCCGCGCGTCGTCCACCGGGATCGGGTAATCGAACTCCTGGCGGGTGTGGCCGATCTCGCGCGATTTCAGGTTGAGGAACGCCGCATCGCCCTGGACACGCACCCGCACCGAGGCCTTCTGCGTACCCGCTTCAATCGACGCGGTGTCGTTGACGTACCCCTGCGCCATCGGGATCACCGCGTGCGCGGCGGCACGCCAGCCCTCGCCGCTGACCAGGAACTTGCGCTCGATCTCCACGCCCATCTCAGCGCTTCTCGAACACGGCGATGCTTTCCACGTGCGCGGTATGCGGGAACATGTCCATCGCACCGGCCGACACCAGGGTGAAGCCCTGCTCGTTGACCAGGTAGCCGGCGTCGCGCGCCAGCGAGCCGGGGTGGCAGCTGACATAGACGATGCGCTTGAACTGCTTGAGCGGCAGCTGCTGCAGCACTTCGATCGCACCCGAACGCGGCGGGTCCAGCAGCAGCTTGTCGAAGCCCTGGCGCATCCACGGGGTCTGGCGCTGGTCCTGGGTCAGGTCGGCGGCGAAGAACTGCGCGTTGTCCAGGCCGTTGCGCGCGGCGTTTTCCCTGGCCCGCGCCACCAGCCCCGCCTCGCCTTCCACGCCCACTACCTCGCGCACGGTGCGCGCCAGCGGCAGGGTGAAGTTGCCCAGCCCGCAGAACAGGTCAAGCACGCGCTCGTCGGGACCGGCGTCCAGCAGCTCCAGCGCCAGGGCGATCATCTTTTCGTTGAGCTTGGCATTGACCTGGATGAAGTCCAGCGGCCGGAACGCCAGCTCCACGTTCCACGGGGCCAGCCGGAACGAGAGCGGCACCTCGCCGGGCAGCAGCGGATGCACCGATTCAACGCCGCCGGGCTGCAGGAAGATCGCGAAGCCGTGTTCGGCACCAAAGCCGGCCCAGGCGGCCTTGTCGGCGTCACTGAGCGGCTGCATGTGGCGGATGGTGAGGACGATGGCATCGTCGCCGGCGATGAACTCGACCTGCGGGATGTCGCGTTTGCCATCCAGGGTTTCGATGAAGGCCGACAGTGCGGCGACCTTCATCCCGATTTCCGGGATCACGGTCAGGCACTGGCTCAGGTCGGCGACGAAGCGCGGATCCTGCTCACGGAAGCCGACCAGGGTCTTGTCCTTCTTTTCCACCCGGCGCACCGAGAAGCGCCCCTTGCGGCGATAGCCCCAGCTCTCCCCGACCAGAGGTGGCAGCACGGTGCCGGGGCTGACGTGACCGATCCGGGTCAGGTTGTCCAGCAGCACGCGCTGCTTGGCCACGATCTGCTGGTCTTCGGCCAGGTGCTGCAGCACGCAGCCGGCACAGACCCCGAAGTGCGGGCAGCGCGGGGTGACGCGCTGCGGTGACGCCTGCAGGACCTCGACGGTCCGGGCTTCATCGAAGTGGCGGTTGCGGGCGGTCGGTTCGGCGCGCACCACCTCGCCCGGCAGGGCGCCGGAAATGAACGTGACCTTCCCACCCTCGCCTTCACGGCGGGCAACGCCGCGGCCGTCATGGCTGAGGTCGAGGATGTCGGTCTGGAAGGGGGTACGGTCGAGTCGGGAGCGGGATCGGGCCACGTGGCAA
This sequence comes from Stenotrophomonas sp. NPDC077420, assembly GCF_044543385.1. Lineage (NCBI taxonomy): Bacteria > Pseudomonadati > Pseudomonadota > Gammaproteobacteria > Lysobacterales > Lysobacteraceae > Stenotrophomonas > Stenotrophomonas sp. NPDC077420. The sequence continues at coordinate 27,890 of NZ_JBITVZ010000010.1, read as the reverse complement.
CAGGCTGCGGGCGAAAAGGGTGCGTATTGTCGCAGATACGCAGCGTGGACTGCCGTGCGTTCAGGCGCCGACGCTTGCAGGACGCCATATCGTGTTTAATATGCACATCGCTGACATGGAGGCAGCCCCAATGCAGATGACCCCGAGGGTTCCCATGCCCCGATTCCTGCTCGTCGAGGACGACACCATCAGCCGCGGCTTTTTCCGGGCCGCGCTGGAAACCCTGCCGGCGCAGGTGGACACCGCCGATTCACTGGCCTCGGCGCTGGAACGCGGCCGAGGCAGCGAACACGATCTCTGGCTGATCGACGTGAACCTGCCCGACGGCAACGGCAGCGAGCTGCTGCGCGCCCTGCGCGTGTCGCGCCCGGACACCCCGGCGTTGGCCCATACGGCCGATGGCGACACCAGCATCCACGCGCGGCTGCGCGATGCCGGATTCAGCGAAACCCTGGTCAAACCGCTGTCCCGCGAGCAGTTGCTGCAGGCGGTCCGTCGGGCGTTGGTCAACAGTCCCGGCAGTGCCGCAGCGGCGTCCACCGGCACGGGGACCGACACCGAGCGCGAGGATTGGGACGAGATCACCGCCCTGGCGGCCCTGAATGGGCAGCGCCAGCACCTGATCGCCCTGCGCGAGCTGTTCCTGGCCGAGCTGCCCGGCGTCCGCGACGCCGTGGCCCAGGCGGTCCAGCAGCACGACCTGGGCACCCTGAAGGGCCAGCTGCACCGCCTGCAGGCCAGCTGCGGCTTCGTCGGCGCCGCGCGCCTCGCGCGCGCGGTACGCCAGCTGCACCAGGCCCCCGAGTCCAACGGCGCCCACACCCAGTTCAAGGCGGCGGTGGATTCCCTGTTGCATTAGGCACCCCGCAGATACGCCCCCCATCACCGCCTGCGCGCCAGATCCTCCAGCATCTCCCACGACTTCAGCCCACGCCCGCCCAGATGGTGCAGCAGCACCGCACGCATCCCCCGGCGCAGGCTGGCCAGATCCTCCGCCCCGGGCGCGACATCGCCGGCCAACGCCAACAGCGCACTCCCGGTCGCCGTGCCCCGCCGCGGGTCCACCCCACGCTCGCTCAACAGCCGTCGCGGTCCCTCCAGCGGATCCAGCTCATACCGGGCTGCAGGATCGATCGCTTCGCCGTCATTGCCATGGGCCAGGTCGAAACCAAACCCCAGCGCCTCCAGCAGGTCGCGTTCGAAGCGGCGCAGCGTCCAGGCCAAGGGCTCGGCCGCCGCCAGCCGCTGCCTCACCTGCGCGTAGTGGTCGTACAGGTCGGGCAGCGGGTCCTGGCGCGGCGCCAGCCGCATCACCAGTTCATTGACATAGAAGCCGGCGAGCATGGCATCGCCGTTCAGGCGCGGCGCGGCGTCCAGCGCCTCGGCGCCGCGCAGCTGGGCCAGTTCGCCGCGCTGCACGGCGCTGAAGCGGATCCACTGCAGCGGCTGCAGGGCCGCGCGCAGCGCCTGGCTGCGCGGACTGCTTACCCCCCGGGCCAGCAGGCCCAGCCGACCGTGCTGTTCGCTGAGCACTTCGACCAGCAGGCTGGTCTCCCGCCAGGAGCGGGCATGCAGCACGAAGGCCGGTTCATCGTCGATACGCATGGCCTGGACGTGGCGAGGCTACCCTGCCGGGCTTACTCGTAGCCGAAGGCCTTCAGCGCGGCTTCGTCGTCCGACCAGCCTTCACGCACGCGCACCCAGGTTTCCAGGAACACCTTGGCCCCGAACAGACGCTCCATCTGCAGGCGCGACTTGGCCCCGATGTCTTTCAGGCGGGTGCCGGCCTTGCCGATCACGATGGCCTTCTGGCCCTCGCGCTCGACCCAGATCACCGCGCCGATGCGCAGCAGGTTGCCGTCTTCGACGAAGCGCTCGATTTCCACCGTGGTCGCATACGGCAGCTCTTCGCCCAGCTGGCGCATGAGCTGCTCGCGGACCAGTTCGCCGGCCAGGAAACGCTGGCTGCGGTCGGTGATCTCATCCTCGCCGAACATCGGCGGGGCCTCGGGCAGCAGCTTGAGCAGGTCGCGCACCAGCGCTTCCAGCCCATTGCGCTTCTGCGCCGAAATGGGGTGCACGGCGGCGAAGCTGCGGCCCTCGGTCACCTGCTGCAGGAACGGCAGCAGCGCGGCCTTGTCCTTGAGCCGGTCGACCTTGTTGACCACCAGCACCACCGGAATGCCGGCGTCGCTGAGCACATTGAAGGCCAGGGTGTCTTCCTCGTCCCAGCGACCGGCTTCGATCACCAGCATGCCGGCGTCCACGCCTTCGAGCGAGCCGCGCGCGGCGCGGTTCATCACCCGGTTCATCGCGCGCTTCTGCACACGGTGCAGGCCGGGGGTGTCGACCAGCACCAGCTGGCCTTCCGGATAGCTGGCAATGCCCAGCAGCCGGTGGCGGGTGGTCTGCGGGCGGTTGGAGACGATGCTGACCTTGGCGCCCACCAGGGCGTTGGTCAGGGTCGACTTGCCGACGTTGGGACGGCCGATGACGGCCACGCTGCCGCAATGATGGGGAATTGCTTCGCTCACTTGGAATCCAGTTGCTCGAGGGCGGCGGCGGCCGCCTGTTGTTCGGCCAGCCGTCGCGAGGCACCTTCGCCTTCGGTGCTGACGGCGGGATCGGCTACGCCGCAGCGCACGCGGAACGTCTTGGCATGATCGTCGCCCGATTCTGACACCAATTCGTACTGCGGCAGCGCCTTCTGTCGGCCCTGCAGCCATTCCTGCAGGCGGGTCTTGGGATCCTTCTCCGGCTTGCCGGTCGCCGGCAGCGCCTCCATGGAGGCGGCGAACCAGGGCAGCACCACCGCCTGGCAGGCCGCAAAGCCGGCGTCCAGGTAGATCGCGGCGACCACCGCCTCCAGCGCATCGGCCAGGATCGAGTCACGGCGATGGCCGCCGGACTTCATTTCGCCCGGCCCGAGGGTCAGGCGCTCGCCCAGTTCCAGGGTGCGGGCGATCACCGCCAGTGCGCCTTCACGCACCAGCTCGGCGCGGGCGCGGGTCAGCGCGCCTTCGTCGGCCTTCGGCCAGCGCTGGTACAGCGCATGGGCGACCATCATGTTGACGACGCTGTCGCCCAGGAACTCCAACCGTTCGTTGTTGGGCGTGCCGGCGCTGCGATGCGTCAGGGCCTGCTGGAGCAGGCCCGGATCCTGGAAGACGTGACCGATGCGGTCACCACGTTTGAAAGAGTTATTCGGCACCGCTGAGGGTCAATTCCTGATGTGCATCAAATTTCCCAACCACGTCGAGGTTGCCCACCAGGGGGCGACGCACTTCGTAGTTGACCTTCATGTTCCAGCCACCGCTCACGCGCTCGAACTTGACGTTGGCCGGCTTGACGCTTTCCGAGTAGCTCACGTCCAGGCGGCGGAAGAACATCTCCTGGACCTGGCCGGGCTCCTTGTTGGCGATGCCCGGCTCCTTGGCCAGGCCCTTGAGCGCGGTCTTCACTGCATAGAACTCGGAATACATCGGAAACAGCTTCATGCCGATGTAAAGACCGAACCCCACCACCGCCAACACGACCAGGAACGAGGTCAGGGTCATGCCACGCTGCGTTTTCATCATCTTCATTGCGATCTCCCCAGATGCGCGTTAGACATGGAATCAGTTGATGCCGGTGCCGATGCGGGACGGCTCGAAGCCATCCTTGCAGAACCAGCCCGAGCAGTTCAGCCAGATCAGGAACGCCTTGCCGCGGAGGTTCTCTTCCGGCAGCAGGCCCCAGAAACGGCCATCGTCGCTGTTGTCGCGGTTGTCGCCCATCACCAGGTACTTGCCCGCCGGTACGGTCCACTGCCCCTCGCCACGCGGGTAGTCGGTCTCCAGCACGGTATGGGTGCGGCCCGGCAGGTGCTCCACCAGCAGTGACGCGCCTTCGCCCTGGCCACGGTGCCCAGCATACAACCCCTTGCTCTCGTACTTGAGGGGGGTGCCGTTGAGGATCACCTGGTCGCCCTGGAAGGCGATCTCGTCGCCCGGGACGCCGATCACGCGCTTGATGAAGTTCTCGCCCTTGTTGGGATCGTTGTCGGAGTGGCCCGGGAAGTGGAACACCACCACGTCGCCGCGTGCCGGTTCGCCGATCGGCACGACCTTGGCATTGTTCAGCGGCAGGCGAAGGCCGTAGGCGAACTTGTTGACCAGGATGAAATCGCCGATCAGCAGGTTGGGCATCATCGAGCTGGACGGAATCTTGTACGGCTCTGCAATGAAACTGCGCACCACCAGCACGATCGCCAGCACCGGGAAGAACGCCCGGGAGTAATCCACCAGCACCGGCTCGCTGTCCAGCAGGCCGGCCCGCCGGGCGCGGCGCCGGGCGAAATACAGCTTGTCGGCGAGCAGGATCAGGCCCGACGCCAGGGTCAGTACGACCAGCAGGATTTCAAACAGTTTCATGCAGTGTCCTTGGGAACGGGAGCCTTACTTGTCCATCTGCAGCACGGCCAGGAAGGCTTCCTGCGGAATCTCCACGCGGCCCACCTGCTTCATGCGCTTCTTGCCTTCCTTCTGCTTTTCCAGAAGCTTCTTCTTGCGCGAAACGTCGCCACCATAGCACTTGGCCAGGACGTTCTTGCGCATCGCCTTGACCGTGGTTCGGGAGATGATCTGCGAGCCGACGGCGGCCTGGATGGCCACGTCGAACATCTGCCGCGGGATCAGGTCCTTCATCTTCTCGCACAGCTCGCGGCCGCGCCGGTCGGCATGGCTGCGGTGCACGATCAGCGACAGCGCGTCGACCTTGTCGCCGTTGATCAGCACGTCCACGCGGACGAACGGGCCGGCATCGAAGCGCACGAACGAATAGTCCAGCGAGGCATAGCCGCGGCTGACGGACTTGAGCTTGTCGAAGAAGTCCAGCACCACTTCGGCCATCGGCAGCTCATAGCTGATCTGCACCTGGCTACCCAGGTAATTGATGCCGATCTGGCTGCCGCGCTTTTCCTCGCAGAGCTTGATGATGTTGCCGATGTACTCCTCGGGGGTGAGCACGTTGGCGCGGATGATCGGCTCGCGGATCTCGCTCACCATGTTCACCGGCGGCAGCTTGGCCGGGTTGTCCATGTTGATGATGGTGCCGTCGGTCTTGAGCACTTCGTAGACCACCGTCGGCGCGGTGCTGATCAGGTCCAGGTTGTATTCGCGCTCCAGCCGCTCCTGCACGATTTCCATGTGCAGCATGCCCAGGAAGCCGCAACGGAAGCCGAAACCCATGGCCTCGGAGCTTTCCGGCTCGAAACGCAGCGCGGCGTCGTTCAACCGCAGCTTGTCCAGCGCTTCGCGCAGGTCCGGGTAGTCTTCGGCGTCGACCGGAAACAGGCCGGCGAACACGCGCGGCTGCATTTCCTGGAACCCCGGCAGCGGGGTCGGTGCCGGGTCGGCGGCCAGGGTCAGGGTGTCGCCGACCGGCGCGCCGTGCACGTCCTTGATGCTGGCCGTGACCCAGCCCACCTCGCCCGCGCGCAGGGCTGGCAGCACCTTGCGCTTGGGGGTGAACACGCCGACGTTGTCGACCTGGTGGTTGCGGCCGGTGGACATCACCTGCAGCTTGTCGCCGGCCTTGATCTGGCCCTGCATGACGCGCACCAGCGAGACCACGCCGAGGTAGTTGTCGAACCAGGAGTCGATGATCAGCGCCTGCAGCTTGTCGGTATCGCGCGGCTGCGGGGCCGGGATGCGATGCACGATCGCCTCCAGCACGTCCACCACGTTCAGGCCGGTCTTGGCACTGACCGGAACCGCGTCGGTGGCATCGATGCCGATGACCGCTTCGATCTCGGCCTTGGCGCGTTCGATATCGGCGGTGGGCAGGTCGATCTTGTTGATCACCGGCACCACTTCCAGGCCCTGTTCGACGGCGGTATAGCAGTTGGCCACCGACTGCGCTTCCACGCCCTGTGCGGCATCGACCACCAGCAGGGCGCCTTCGCAGGCCGCCAGCGAACGGCTGACTTCATAGGAGAAGTCGACGTGGCCGGGGGTGTCGATGAAGTTCAGGTGGTAGGTCTGCCCATCCTTGGCCACGTACGGCAGCGACACCGACTGCGCCTTGATGGTGATGCCGCGCTCGCGCTCGATCGGATTGGAGTCGAGCACCTGCGCCTCCATCTCGCGGGCCTGGAGGCCACCGCAAAGCTGGATGATGCGATCGGCCAGCGTGGACTTGCCGTGGTCGACGTGGGCGATGATGGAGAAGTTGCGGATATTCCGCATCGAATCAGAGGACATAGGTGGCGGCGGCGCGGCGCGTCGTCAGGATAACGGCACATTATCGCATGGCCGGCCCCTTCCCGCGTGCCGGGGGCCGGAAACGACCGGGCCCGCCGAAGCGGGCCCGGAAACGCAGCACTGGCGGGGCTTACTGCCCGGTCTTGACCGCTACGAAGCCGGTGGTGTTGCGGGTACGCGCCAGCAGCATGACCACATCGCCCTTCTTGTAGCCGGCCAACGCCTTGTTTAGCGCAGCGACGCTGCCGACCGGGGTCCGGCCGACCTGCAGCACCACCATGCCCGGCGAGAGGCCGGCATCGCGGGCGCCCTGGCCGTTCACCCCGGTGATGCGTACGCCCTCGCCCGACTCCAGGCCGAGCTGCTGGCGCTGCGGCGCGGTCAGGTCGGCCACCTCCAGGCCCAGCAGGGCATTGGCGCCGGCCTGCGGCGCGGCGTCGGCGGCGGCCGGGGCCGCGGCGCCGCGTTCGGCATCTTCGGCCAGCTCGGTCAGGGTGGCGGTGATCTCGCGTTCGCGCCCGTCGCGCAGCACGCCCAGGCGGACCTTGCTGCCCGGCGCCTGCGCGCCGATCAACGGCGGCAGGTCGCTGAAGGTGTTGATCGGGGTACCGTTGACCGACCGGATCACATCGCCCACTTCCAGCCCGGACTTGGCCGCGGCACTGCCCGGGACCAGATCATTGACCAGCGCACCGCGGCTGTCGGGCAGGTTGAAGCCCTGCGCGACGTCGCCGGTGATCGCGCCGACGATCGCGCCCAGCTGGCCCCGGCTGACCCGCCCGTTCTTCTTGATCTGCTCGACCGCGCCCATGGCCAGGTCGATCGGAATGGCGAAGCTGATGCCCATGTAGCCGCCTGAGGCGGAGAATATCTGGGAGTTGATGCCGACCACTTCACCCCGGGTATTGAGCAGCGGACCGCCCGAGTTGCCCTGGTTGATCGCCACGTCGGTCTGGATGAACGGCACGTAGCGCTGGTCCTGGCCACCGGTGCTGCGCCCGACCGCGCTGACCACGCCGGCGGTGACCGAGTGGTCCAGCCCGAACGGCGAACCGATCGCGACCACCCACTGGCCCGGCTTGAGCGTGTTGGAATCGCCCACGCGCACGGTGGGCAGGTTCTTCGCATCGATCTTGAGCAGGGCCACGTCGTACTGCTGGTCGCTGCCGACCACCTTGGCGGTGAACTCGCGGCGGTCACCCAGCTTGACCTTCACCTCACCGGCGTCGGCCACCACGTGGTGGTTGGTCAGCACGTAGCCGTCGGGCGAGATGATGAAGCCCGACCCCATGCCGCGGCCGCGGATGCTCGGGCCCGGGTCCTCGCCACCGGGCTGGCCCGGCATCTGGAAGTCCGGGCCGAAGAAGCGGCGGAAGAATTCGGGCATTTCATCCTCGCCCGGACCCGGACCGGCGCCGCGCGCCTGGCGGTTGCTGCGCACGATGGTGGTTTCGATGTTCACCACGCCCGGCCCAACCTGCTCGACCAGCTGGGTGAAGTCCGGCAGGCCACTGACCAGCGGCGCGGCCGGGGCACGCGGGGCGGCGGCCTGGGCGGCAGGTGCCGCGGGAGACGGGGACTGCGCGCAGGCCACCAGCGGCAGGGTGATGGCCAGCAGGGCCAAGGCGTGCGTACGGATACGGGCGGTCATCAGACTCGAACCTCCGGGTCAGGGGTCATCAGGGGGAAAGGGACGGCAGCAGGAGATCGAACCGGGCTCAATCGGCGCCGTCATCCTGCAGGCGCGGTTCGAACGGATAGAACGCGGCCTGCGGCTGCTGGGAACGGAAACTGGCATTGAGCGCGCCCTGCTCGCCCAGGCTCGAACGAGGCCAGGGCCGCGCCTGAAGGCTGCTGACATCGCCGAACGGCAACGACCGGCCGGTCGCGGCCGGTACGGTCGGCGCCAGAGGCGCCTGACTGGCGACGGCACGGATCGGTTCGACGCTACGGCTGGCCACGCTGCGCGCGGCCTGCTGGGTACGGGTGGCGCTGTTGCGGCGCGCGGTGGCCGCGGCAGGCACGGTCGCCACGGCCAGGGCGGCGTCTGCCACGACGGCCGGCACGGACGGCGAAGCGGGCGCGCGCGGCGGTGCCGGGGGCAGCTGCGCCTGGCTGGCGATGACCGTGGTCGACGGGACCGGCGCGGTCTCGCCGGGCAGCGGCTCGCGGGAGATGAACAGGGCAATGGCGGCGACCGAGGCGGCCAGCGCCGCACCGCCGCCCATGCGCAGCCAGCCGCGCCGGCGCACCGGCGTCGTCGGTGTCGTCGGTGTCGCATTCGACTCCATCGGGCGCGGCTCGGCGGCCACGGCGAGCTGGATACGCTCGGCAAAGCCCGACGGTGCAGGCGCACAGGCCTGCCCGCGCAGCACGTCGCCCAGCAGCTGCCAGCGCTCCTGGCAGCGCGACAGGTCGTCATCGTGTTCCAGCCGACGCACCAGGAAACGCGCCTGCTCCAGCGGCAGCTCACCGTCGACCAGCGCCGACAGCTGCTGGCGGTGGTGGGCGTCGAATGTGTCGGGATGTTGATTGCTCATGCGCGGCTCTTCTCGCGGGTGGCGCTGCCGATGTCCAGCAGCGGCCGAAGTTCAGTGTCGATCGCCTCGCGGGCGCGGAAGATCCGCGACCGCACGGTGCCTATCGGGCACCCCATCTTCTGCGCGATGTCCTCATAGCTCAGGCCGTCCACCTCGCGCAGGGTGATGGCCGACCGCAGCTCCTCCGGCAACGCCGCCACCGCCTTCATCACCGTGTTCTCCAGTTCCTGGCGCATCAGCTCGCGTTCGGGCGTGTCGGTGTCGCGCAGGCGGGTACCGCTGTCGAACTGCTCGGCATCGCCGATGTCGATGTCATCGGTGGGCGGGCGGCGGTTATGGGCGGCAAGGTGGTTTTTGGCGGTGTTCACGGCAATCCGATGCAACCAGGTATAGAACTGCGCATCCCCGCGGAAACTGTTGATCGCGCGGTAGGCGCGAACAAACGTGTCCTGGGCGACGTCCTGACATTCACTCCAGTCGGCGATGTAGCGCCCGATCAACGCAACGATCCGGTGCTGGTACTTGCGCACCAGTACGTCGAACGCCGCGCTTTCGCCGCGCTGCACGCGCCGGACCAGCTCCAGGTCCAGCTCCTGTGGTGTTTCAACCTCGGCCATGGGGGGCCGCACTCCTGTCAGCCCAACCGACGTCGGGCAATGAGACTGCCAATCCCGGGAAAAGTTCAGCGCCCATCCGTGAACGCCGCACCAGCTTTTAACTACGGTTCCGTTAAGGTTCCCTTTCTCCCCCTGCTATTGGGATTTGACGGGGGGGAAACAACCTCTGGATCATAGCCCCCTTCTCCATACACAACCGGATGGAACGTCCCCATGCTTTCAGGCTTCGATGGGCTCCGCTTCTCACATTGGCACCCCGAGATCCGTGACGATGGTGTCGTGGTGCTCAGCCTCGACCGCCAGGACAGCAGCGTCAATGCGATGTCGCAGGACGTGCTGCTGGAACTGGGCGATCTGGTGGAACGCCTGGCCCTGGACCCGCCCAAGGCGGTGGTGGTGCAGTCGATCAAGGCGGCAGGCTTCATCGCCGGCGCCGACCTGAAGGAATTCCAGGAATTCGATCGCCGCGGTACCGTCAACGACGCCATCCGCCGTGGCCAGACCACCTACCAGAAGCTGGCCGAGCTGCCCTGCCCCACCGTGGCGGCCATCCATGGCCACTGCCTGGGCGGCGGCACCGAGCTGGCCCTGGCCTGCCGCTACCGCGTGGCCTCCAACGACCCGTCCACCCGGATCGGCCTGCCCGAGACCCAGCTCGGCATCTTCCCGGGCTGGGGCGGCAGCGCGCGCCTGCCACACCTGGTGGGCGCGCCGGCCGCGATGGACATGATGCTGACCGGGCGCAACCTGTCGGCATCGGCCGCCCGCAACATCGGCCTGGTCGACAAGGTCGTGGCCCCGGCGGTGCTGCTGGATACCGCCGTCGCGCTGGGCCTGTCGGGCACCACCCGCCCGCTCAGGCAGCGCCTGACCGCCTGGGCCACCAACACCTGGCTGGCGCGGAAGCTGCTCGCGCCGCAGATGGCCAAGCAGGTGGCGCGCAAGGCGAAGAAGGACCACTACCCCGCCCCGTATGCGCTGATCAACACCTGGGCGCGCACCGGTGGCAGCGGCATCCAGGCCCGCCTGGATGCCGAGCGCCGCGCCGTGGTCAAGCTGGCCGGCACCCCGACCGCACGCAACCTGATCCGCATCTTCTTCCTGACCGAGCGTCTCAAGGCGCTGGGCGGGAAGGACCATGGCATCCGCCACGTGCACGTGGTCGGCGCCGGCGTGATGGGCGGCGACATTGCGGCCTGGTCGGCCTACAAGGGCTTCGAGGTCACCCTGCAGGACCGCGAGCAGCGCTTCATCGACCCGGCGATGGAGCGGGCCCAGGCGCTGTTCGCGAAGAAGGTACGCGACGACGCCAAGCGCCCGGCGGTCGCCGCGCGGCTCAAGGCCGACCTGGCCGGTGACGGCGTGGCCGTGGCCGACCTGGTGATCGAAGCCATCATCGAAGACGCCGAGGCCAAGCGCGGCCTGTACCAGACGCTGGAGCCGAGGATGAAGGCCGACGCGCTGCTGACCACCAACACCTCGTCGATTCCGCTGGTGGAACTGCGCGACCACATCCAGCGCCCGGCCCAGTTTGCCGGCCTGCATTACTTCAACCCGGTGGCGCAGATGCCGCTGGTGGAGATCATCCACCACGATGGCATGGCGGCGGAAACCGAGCGTCGCCTGGCCTCGTTCTGCAAGGCGCTGGGCAAGTTCCCGGTGCCCGTGGCCGGCACGCCGGGCTTCCTGGTCAACCGCGTGCTGTTCCCGTACATGCTGGAAGCGGCGACCGCCTACGCCGAAGGCATCCCCGGCCCGGTCATCGACAAGGCCGCGGTGAAGTTCGGCATGCCGATGGGCCCGATCGAGCTGCTCGACACTGTCGGGCTGGACGTCGCCGCTGGCGTTGGCAAGGAACTGGCGCCGTTCCTGGGCCTGCAGATTCCCGCCGCGCTGCAGACCGTGGAACCGGGCAAGCGCGGCAAGAAGGACGGCCAGGGCATCTACAAATGGGACAGCGGCCGCGCGCAGAAGCCGGACGTGCCGGCCAACTACCAGGTACCCGACGATCTGGAAGACCGCCTGATCCTGCCGCTGCTCAACGAAGCGGTCGCCTGCCTGCACGACGGCGTGGTGGCTGACGCCGACCTGCTCGATGCCGGTGTCATCTTCGGCACCGGCTTCGCCCCGTTCCGCGGCGGCCCGATCCAGTACATCCGCGCCACCGGCGCCGATGCGCTGGTGGAGCGCCTGAAGGTGCTGCAGCAGCGTCATGGCGACCGTTTTGCCCCGCGCCCGGGGTGGGACGCGGCGGTGCTGCGCGAACCGGTGATCTGACGATTGATTGACCAAAACAGAAACGCCACCGCCCGGTGGCGTTTTTGTTTGCCGTTGGTTGGTTGATCCCGATCTGCGGACGTTACGTAACAATTCGTAGCCCCGGCCGTTGGCCGGACACCGCGCGCAGCGCGGTCCAAGCATCCGAAGGCGGTTGCGCAACGAGGTCAACCCACCAACATCAAACGCGGGCGACCTGCGGTTGGCTGGAACAACCTGTTACCCGAACGGGCCATGCACCGGCCCGACCCGCGTGCCATCCTTTCGACCTGTCCCCGCCAGCGAGAAAGCCCGCATGACGACCATCATCGCCCCGCGCGTCCATGACATCGGCGGCCTGGAAGTGCGCCGCGCCGTGCCCAGCATCCAGGCCCGCAGCGTGGGCCCGTTCGTGTTCGTCGACCAGATGGGCCCCGCGGTGATGGGCGCCGGTGCCGGCATCGATGTGCGTCCGCACCCGCATATCGGGCTGGCCACCGTCACCTTCCTCTGGTCCGGCGCGATCGGCCACCGCGACACCCTGGGGTCGGACCAGGTCATCCGCCCCGGCGACGTCAACTGGATGACCGCTGGCCGTGGCATCGCCCACTCCGAACGCACTCCGACGGTGGAACGCGAACACGACCACCCCATCCACGGCATGCAGACCTGGGTGGCGCTGCCGAAAGAGTTCGAGGAAACCGATCCCGGCTTCTTCCACCACAGCGCCGCCACCCTGCCCCAGCAACGGCGCAACGGCGCCTGGCTGCGCATCATCGCCGGAACGGCGTATGGCGAGGAGTCTCCGGTGAAGGTGTTCGCCGGCACGCTCAATGTAGCCATCGATCTTGATCCCGGCGCCGAGCTCGACCTGGATACCGGTCACGTCGAACGTGCCCTCTACATCCTCGAGGGTGACGCACAGCTCGACGGCGTCGACCTGCCCGCCCAACACCTGGTGATTCCCGAAAAGAACGCGCGTGGCCGCTTGCGCGCCAAGACGCCGTTGAAGGCCATGCTGCTCGGTGGTGAACCGCTGGATGCGCCCCGCCATCTCTGGTGGAACTTCGTTTCCAGCTCCCAGGAACGCATCGAGCAGGCCAAGCACGACTGGGAATCCGGACGTTTCGGCACCATCCCCGGCGATGACATGGAATTCATTCCACTGCCGGTGCGCTGAGCACACGCCGCATTGTCCGATTTCCGCCGTGTTCCCCCTTGGACACTCGTGGAGATTCCCGATGAGCATGGGCAAGCGCGTGGTTGCCGAATTCCTCGGCACGTTCTGGTTGGTATTGGGCGGTTGCGGCAGTGCCGTGCTCGCCGCCCACTTCGGCGGCGAGGGCAACCCGCTGGGCATCGGGTTCCTTGGCGTCGCCCTGGCCTTCGGCCTGACCGTGTTGACCGGCGCCTATGCGTTCGGCCACATCTCCGGCGCCCACTTCAACCCCGCGGTGAGCGTCGGCCTGTGGGCCGGCGGCCGCTTCCCCGCACGCGAGCTGCTGCCCTACCTTGTCGCGCAGGTCCTGGGTGGCCTGCTGGCCGGTTTCATCCTGCTGCAGATCGCCTCCGGCGCCCCCGGTTTCCAGATCGACGGGGCCCAGGCCGGTGCGTTTGCCAGCAACGGCTACGGCGCGCTGTCGCCGGGCGGCTACAGCGTGGCGGCCGCATTCCTGTGCGAGGTGGTGCTCACCGCCATGTTCCTGGTGGTGATCATGGGGGCAACCCATGGGCGCGCCCCGGCCGGGTTCGCCCCCTTGGCCATCGGCCTGGCCCTGACCCTGATCCACCTGATCAGCATTCCGGTCACCAATACCTCGGTGAATCCTGCGCGCTCCACCGCCGTGGCGGTGTTCGCCGGCAGCGGCGCGCTGGGGCAGCTGTGGTTGTTCTGGCTGGCGCCGCTGCTGGGCGGAATGATCGGCGGAATGGTCTACCGATGGATCGGCGCGGAGCCCTCACCTCGCTAACCGGCTTCAGATTCAATTGAAACGGTTATTTGAAGATCCAGTCACATTCCGTTAAGGTCAAAATCACCAGGCCGTCACCTGGCGGGTGGAAACGCCCCTCGGGGACGGTGCGGCCAATTCGACACGGGGGAACGTATGAAGATCCTGCACGCCTTGGTAATGCTGGGGCTTTCACTCACGGCCGGTGTGGCATCGGCACAGTCGGCGGCCAGATGTCCTGCCCTGCCCGCCGCCAGTGGACTGCAATGGCAGGAAACGACGCAATCCACGTACGTGCTGTGCAAGGCCGTCGATACCGGCGGACGCGAGGTGATGACCTTGATGCTGACCGGTCGTGACCCCGAAATTCCGCTGTCCCGATCGCTGCGGCAGGAAAAAGGCGGCTTCGCCGGGGAGTCGCTGTACTGGTACCAGCCCGACCTGGGCGGCCAGGAGCCCCCGGGGTATGCCACCCGCCGCATGACCGTGGTCAAGTTCGACAAGAACCAGTACGCGCAGATTTCGCTCTATCCCAGCGATGCCAGCGAACTGCGCTCGCTGCAGTCGATGTCGCAGGGCCTGAGCCTCAATCCCACCGCGGTGGCTGCCGAGCGGTGACATCGGGTAGCGCCGACCGTTGGCCGGCGCTACCGGGTTTCAGAAGCGGCCTTCCTGGAAGTCCACGAAGGCCTGCATCAGTTCCTGCTTTGTATTCATCACGAACGGCCCATGGCGCATCACCGGTTCGCGCAACGGACGCCCCGCCACCAGGATCAACCGCGCGCCCGCGGCACCGGCGCGCAGTTGCAGCAGCTCGCCGCCGCCCAGCACCGCCATCTCCTGCCGGTCGACCGGGCGGGCATCCTCGCCTTCGCCGATCGCCAGCGTGCCTTCGAACACGTACGCAAACGCGTTGTGGCCTTCCGGCAGCGCGTAGTCCCAGCCCGCGTCGCCGTCCAGCTGGATGTCCAGATACAGCGGATCGGTGGCCGGCTGCACGATCGGGCCCACCGTGTCGCCCACCTGCCCGGCAATCACCTTGACCTGCACGCCCGGCGCCGGGGTGACCACCGGAATGCGATCCGGTGCGAACTCCTGGTACTTCGGGTCGGTCATCTTGTCGCGCGCGGGCAGGTTCACCCACAGCTGGAAGCCGCGCATCTGCCCCGACTCCTGCTCGGGCATCTCCGAATGCACCAGGCCGCGGCCGGCGGTCATCCACTGCACGCTGCCGGGGGTGAGCAGGCCTTCGTTGCCGTGGTTGTCCTTGTGCCGCATGCGGCCATCGAGCATGTAGGTCACGGTCTCGAAGCCACGGTGGGGGTGGCTGGGGAAGCCGGCGATGTAGTCCTCGGCGCGGTCGGTGCCGAATTCATCCAGCAGCAGGAACGGGTCCAGGTCCGGCAGCGAGGGGCCGCCGATGACCCGGGTCAGGCGCACGCCGGCCCCGTCGGAGGTGGCCATGCCACGGATGGTGCGCTGCACGCGCACCGGGGTTGGGCTGCTCATGTTGACTCCGGCCAAAGGAAGATGGATACAAGATGGGCGCAGCCCCTGGAGGCGCCAACCGTCATGCCCGCAACCGATTGTTCCAAGCGTGGTGTTCTGTACCCGTGTACGACCAAAGTACTAGCGGCAAGCCTCCGCACGCGCATTGACCCGGTCACTGCCAGGGCGGACCCTTACGGAGTTCTTCAGGGAGACGCAATCTCATGAAAGGTTTTTCCAAGCTGGGCTGGGCGGCGCTCGCGCTGCTCGGCGCATTCTGTCTTGGCACCGTCGCACTGCGGCGGGGCGAGCACATCAACGCGCTGTGGATCGTGGTCGCCGCAGTCTCCATCTATCTGATCGCCTATCGCTTCTACAGCCTGTTCATTGCCGACAAGGTGATGCAGCTGGACCCGACCCGGGCAACCCCGGCGGTACTCAACAACGATGGCCTGGATTACGTGCCGACCAACAAGCACGTGCTGTTCGGTCACCACTTCGCGGCGATCGCCGGCGCCGGCCCGCTGGTGGGCCCGGTACTTGCGGCGCAGATGGGCTACCTGCCCGGGCTGTTGTGGCTGGTGGTCGGCGTGGTCCTGGCCGGTGCGGTGCAGGACTTCATGGTGCTGTTCATCTCCAGCCGCCGCAACGGGCGTTCGCTGGGTGACCTGGTCCGCGAGGAAATGGGCCAGGTGCCGGGCACGATCGCACTCTTCGGTGCGTTCCTGATCATGATCATCATCCTGGCGGTGCTGGCGATGGTGGTGGTGAAGGCGCTGGCGGAAAGCCCCTGGGGCATGTTCACGGTGATCGCGACGATGCCGATCGCGATCCTGATGGGCGTGTACATGCGCTACATCCGGCCCGGCAAGATCGGCGAAATCTCGGTGGTGGGGTTGATCCTGCTGCTGCTGGCGATCTGGTACGGCGGCAAGGTGGCGGCGGACCCGGTCTGGGGGCCGGCCTTCACGTTCACCGGGATCCAGATCACCTGGATGCTGATCGGTTACGGCTTCGTGGCGTCGGTGCTGCCGGTGTGGCTGCTGCTGGCTCCGCGCGATTACCTGTCGACGTTCCTGAAGATCGGCACGATCGTGGCGCTGGCGATCGGCATCCTGATCGTGATGCCGGAGCTGAAGATGCCGGCGCTGACGCAGTTCGCGGCCAGCGGCGATGGTCCGGTGTGGAAGGGCGGCATGTTCCCGTTCCTGTTCATCACCATTGCGTGCGGTGCGGTGTCGGGCTTCCATGCGTTGATCGCGTCGGGTACGACGCCGAAGCTGCTGGCCAATGAGCGCCACATGCGCTACATCGGTTACGGCGGCATGCTGATGGAATCGTTCGTGGCGGTGATGGCGCTGGTGGCGGCGTCGATCATCGATCCGGGCATCTACTTCGCGATGAACAGCCCGGCGGCGGTGATCGGCGCCGATGCGGTCTCGGCGGCACACTACATCACCACGACGTGGGGCTTCACGATCACGCCGGAGCAGCTGGAGGCGACGGCGGCGGCGATTGGCGAGCCGACGATCCTGCACCGTGCGGGTGGCGCGCCGACGCTGGCGGTGGGTATCGCGCAGATCCTGCACCAGGCGATCCCGAGTGGCAGCAACGCGATGATGGCATTCTGGTACCACTTCGCGATCCTGTTCGAGGCACTGTTCATCCTGACGGCGGTGGATGCGGGTACGCGTGCGGGCCGCTTCATGCTGCAGGACCTGCTGGGCAACTTCATCCCGGCGTTGAAGAAGACCGAGTCGTGGACGGCGAACATCATCGCCACCGCCGGCTGCGTGGCGCTGTGGGGCTACCTGCTGTACACCGGCGTGGTCGATCCGTTCGGTGGCATCCAGACGTTGTGGCCGCTGTTCGGCATCTCCAACCAGATGCTGGCGGGTATCGCGCTGATGCTGGGTACGGTGGTGCTGTTCAAGATGAAGCGTGACCGCTATGCGTGGGTGACGGCGGTGCCGGCGGTATGGCTGCTGATCTGCACCACGTATGCGGGCCTGATCAAGATCTTCGACAGCAATCCGTCGCAGGGCTTCCTGGCGCAGGCGCACAAGTTCCAGGATGCGATCGCCAGCGGCACGATCACGGCGCCGGCCAAGACGGTGGCGCAGATGCAGCAGATCGTGGTCAATGCGTACGTCAACACGGGCCTGACGGTGCTGTTCCTGTTCGTGGTGTTCGCGATCCTGGCCTATGCGATCAAGACGATCGTGGTGGCGCGTCGCGCACCGCAGCGCACGGACCGTGAAACTCCGTACGTGGCGCTGGAACCGCACCAGATGGCGGACCTGTGATGAGTACGGGTCTGGTTCCGGTCGGGCAGTACCAGGCGCACCGCCGGATCTGGCGGCGCCTGGTGCAGACGGCACGCTTGTGCTGCGGCATCCCCGATTACGACAACTACGTACGGCACGTACTGGAGAAGCATCCGGATCGCACGCCGATGGACTACAAGACGTTCTTCCGCGAACGCCAGGAAGCGCGTTACGGCGGCCGCAATGGGGGTCGCTGCTGCTGACATTTGCGATATCGCGCTGTTGAACGGTAGGTCTCGACCGTTGGTCGAGACGGCTTCTAGAAGCGAAAAGGCGGCGCATCTGCGCCGCCTTTTCTTTTGGCTCTGCATTTCCGTCGGCTTTGGCGAGACGGCGGTGGGGGTGCGGGACACGCCGTGAACCCATCCATGGGGGCTTGTAGAAAACATCCATGTTTTCTACAGTCCCGCACCCCCACCGCCGCCCCGCCATCCACAGATGGCAGATGACGGAACCTAGAGCAGGTAGCGCCAGCCGTTGGCTGGCCTTCCCGATGCTGATGGTGTCGTTATGCTCCGGCCATCCATTTAAGGATCAAGCCGGTTACGTATGCCAGAGCAGTTCCCGTGGCGTACCCGACTGTTCCGAGGAGCACTCCCACCGGCGCCAGGCTGGGATGGAATGCTGCCGCCACCACCGGCGCCGATGCCGCTGCGCCGATGTTGCCCATCGAGCCGATGCCGAAGAAGAACAGCGGCGCCTTGACCAGCTTGGCGACGGTCCACAGGACGAGAACGTGGGTCAGCATCCAGATCACGCCGAGCAGGAACAGCCACGGGCGATCCAGCAGCGACAGCAGGTTCATCTGCATGCCGATACAGGCGATCAGGAAGTACAGGAACACGGTGCCCAGGCGGGATGCGCCTGCCGATTCGAGCCTGCGTGCCCGGGTGAAGCTCAGGCCCAGGCCCAGCAGCGTGGAGAGCAGGACCACCCAGACGAAGGCGCTGTCGAGGCTGAACTGGCTGGCCCAGCTGATGTTGGCCTTGAACCAGGCGCTCAGGGGGGCGGCGATGGCGTGGGCCAGGCCGACGCCACCGAGGGCGACGCCGACGATCATCATGAGGTCGGTCAGGCTGGGAATACGCGCGTTCTGGGCCTCGTAGGCACTGATGCGCGCTTTCATTTCATCGATGGCGCGGGTATCGGCGCCGTTGCGGCTGTCGATCTGCTGCGCACGGTTGGCAAGGAACAGCAGGACCGCCATCCACAGGCTGGCGCAGGCGACGTCGACGACGGCGAACTGGCCGAAGGTGGTGGCGTCGGTGCCGAATACTTCGCGCATGGCCACCATGTTGGCACCGCCGCCGATCCAGCTGCCGGCCAGTGCGGCCATGCCGGCCCAGGTATCGCCGGCCATGGTGTCCGGATGTATCCACGACATCAGCTGGAACGACACCACGGCGCCGAGCATGATGCCGAAGGTGCCGGCGCAGAACACGATGAGCAGCTTGGGGCCGAGCTTGAGGATGCCCTTGAGGTCGATGGAAAGGGTGAGCAGCACCAGGGCCGCGGGCAGCAGCACGTCGCGGGCGATGGGGTTGTAGAGGGCGGTGTCGTGGCCGTCGATGAGGCCAGCGGTGTTGTAGATGGCCGGGATGAAGTAGCACAGCAGCAGCACGGGCACCCAGGCGAAGATTTTCTTCAGCAGGGGGGTCGGGCCGCTGGCGGCCCAGAAAATCAGGGCCAGGGTGGCGGCGATCAGGCCAAGGCCAACGATGTCGTTGGTGATGAGGGCAGTACTGGGTTCGGTCGGCATGCGATCCTCTGTCGATCGAAAGGGCAAAAAAAAGCGCCGCATGATGCGACGCCTCTTTGAGCGTAACACTGTCTTCACCACATGCCACGTTGCGCTGCCGCGCAGTGCCACGCCTACCCTGGCAGCGATGCGCTCAGGTCGAGGATGACGCGGGTACCGCGCGGTTCGCTCTGTTCGATGGTGAGCGCCCAGCCGAGGTGTTCGCACAGTCGTGCGATCAGTTCGAGGCCGATGCCGCTCTGTCCGTTGCGGTCACCGCGGGCCATGCGCGCGTACACCGCGGCGATTTCTTCGGGGCTCATGCCTTCGCCAGGATCCTGAAGGGTGACCACGGCACGGTCGGATACGTTGATGGTGATGGTGCCGCGGCCGCTGTTTTCGATGGCGTTGCGCAGCAGGTTGCCGATCGCGGCCTGGACCACGCCCAGGGGCGCGATGATGTCCACGTTGGCCAGGCCCTGCACGGCGATCTGCAGGTCCTTGTCGCCCATCAGGTGGCGATGGTCTTCGATGATGTCCGGCACCAGCTGGTCCAGCGGGATGCGTTCCTTCAACGCGGCCAGGCGCGCCGGTTCGCGCGCGAGCACCAGCAGCAGCTGGATGAGCTGCTCCACGCCCTGGGCGGTGCGGTGCACGCGCTGCATCTGCTGGCGCGCACGGTCGGGCAGCGCGGGCTGCTCCAGTGCCAGTTCGGCGGCACCGGTGATCACCGCGATGGGGGTGCGTAGTTCATGGCTGGCGGTGCTGATGAACACCCGTTCGCGTTCCACGAACTGCTCGTTTCGGTACAGGTAGTCGTTGAGTGCGGCGGCGATGACGTACAGCTCGGAACTGCCGCGCGGGTCGACTTCGACGCGCTGGCCGGGCACGCCGGGCTTGAGGCCGTCGATTCGCCGGGCCAGCGAGCGCAGCGGGCTGACCAGGCGGCTGACACCGAACGAGGCCATCACCACGGTCACCACGATCATCACCACGCTGGCCAGCATCACCCAGCGGGTGGCGAACTCTTCCAGGTCGTGGAAGTCGTTGATGTCCAGCGCCAGTGCGAGACGTCCCTGCCCGGCGGTGTCGCGCACCATCACCGCGCTGGCGCGGCCGGCGATTTCCACGCCGTCGTGCAGGCCCGGATGCAGGGTGCGCAGGATCGGCGGAACCTCGGGACTGTCATCGACGGTGAACAGCCGCAGCGTGTCCGAGTCCTGCCAGCGGTAGTGCGGTTCGTGTTCGATGTGGCTGACGATGCTGTCCAGTTCGGAGTTCAACAGTGCGCGCCACGCCGAATGCTCGGCGTGTTCGTGCACGTAGTTGCCCACGCTGAATACCGCCAGCGAGATCAACGCGAGGTAGCCCAGCAGCCACCAGACCAGCCGCCGGTGCAGCGGCGCGGGTTTACGCAGTTTCATCGTGGCCTTCGGTGGCCGGTGCACCGAGGCGATACCCCACGCGCGGCAGGGTATGAATGAGCTTGCGCTGGAACGGGCCGTCCACGCTGCGGCGCAGTTCGTAGATGTGGGAACGCAGCAGGTCGCCGTCGGGCAGCTCATCGCCCCACAGCGCGAATTCCAGCTGCTGGCGGGTGACCGCCGCCGGGCTGGCGCGCATCAACACTTCAAGCAGCTTGCGGCAGGCCGGGTACAGGTGCAGGGCCTGGCCGTCGCGCTGTGCCTCCAGCGTGGCCAGGTCCAGGGTGAGATCGGCTACTTCCAGCACCTTGCGCGGGTTGCGCCCCTGCGCGCGCACGCGCAGCGCTTCCAGCCGGACTTCCAGTTCCGGCAGGGCGAACGGCTTGGTCAGGTAGTCGTCGGCGCCGGCGCGGAAGCCGGCGATCTTGTCGGGCAGTTCATCGCGCGCGGTGAGCATGATCACCGGCACTTCCGAGCCGTGCTCGTTTCGCAGGCGGCGCAGCACGTCGGGGCCTTCCATGCGCGGCAGCATCCAGTCCAGGATCAGCGCGTCGTAGTTCTGGGTGGCGGCCAGGTGCAGGCCGGTGACGCCATCGGGGGCGACGTCGAGGACATGGCCACGCGCTTCGAAATACTCGAACAGGTTGGCGACCAGTTGGCGGTTGTCTTCAATGACCAGGAGCCGCATGCGTCGGGAACTCGGGGGTGATACCGCCATGGTAGCTCCTGCAATGTCGGAATCCGGTCGCAATCGCCCCGATTCGACGCCTTTCTTACATCGGCTGGGCGACAGTGCGGGCTTTCCAACCGATCCCTTGCCCTTGCCGACGATCCTGACCCGCCATCGGTGGCGACTGCTGGCCTGCCTCGCCCTGCTGTTGGCCCTTGCCGCAGGGATCGGACTGCGCGCCCCTACCCCGCCGGATGAGCCCCGTTTCGTGCTGGCCGCCCGGGCCATGGTGGAGACCGGCCAGTGGCTCCTGCCCCACCGCGGCAGTGAGCTGTACGCCGAAAAGCCGCCGGTGTTCATGTGGATCCAGGCGGCGACCTACCAGGTCATCGGGAACTGGAACCTGGCCTTCCTGCTGCCCTCGCTGGCGGCCGCGCTGGCCACGTTGTGGCTGAGCTGGGACCTGGCGCGGCGCCTGTGGAACCGGCGCATCGCCTGGTGGGCGCTGCTGGCGTTGGCCAGCTGCCTGCAGTTCGGGCTGATGGCCAAGCGTGCACAGATCGACATGGTGCTGGTCGCGCTCACCACCCTGTCGTTGTGGGCGCTGCTGCGCCACCTGCTGGAACGGCCGAACACGCGGATGCTGTGGGTGGCCGGGTTCGCCGCGGGTCTCGGCACGGTCACCAAGGGCGTAGGCTTCCTGCCGCTGCTGGTGCTGCTGCCGTGGGCGCTGTGGCGCTGGAAGGTCCAGCCGCGGCCTGGCGCTGCCCCGCCCCGCGCGCGTTCACTGCTGTGGCTGATACCGGCATTCCTGCTCGGCACCGCCGTGTGGCTGGGCCCACTTGGCATCGCCCTGCTCAACGACCCCTCGCCGGAGCTGCAGGGCTATGCGCGCGAATTGCTGTTCAAGCAGACCGGCACCCGCTACGCCAACGCGTGGCACCACGTGCAGCCGGCCTGGTATTACCTGCAGGTGATCGCCACGCTGTGGCTGCCCGGCAGCCTGCTGCTGCCCGCGCTGGTTCCGGCGTGGTGGAGGCGGCTGAAGCGTCTGGATGGACGCTACTGGCTGCTGCTCGGTTGGGCGCTGCTGGTGCTGCTGTTCTTCAGTGCCAGCCCCGGCAAGCGCGAGGTCTATATCTTCCCGATGCTGCCGGCGCTGTGCGTGGCCGCGGCGCCGCTGTTGCCCGGCCTGCTGCGCCGGGCTGGTCCGCGCTGGCTGCTGCTGGCCTACGTGCTGGTGCTGGGCGCAGCGGCGCTGGGGATTGGCGCGCAGTTGCTGGGCGACGGTGCCTGGGCGCATGCGCAGCTGGCCAAGCGCGGCATGCCGGAAACCCTGCTGCCGGTACTCGGGGCGTGGCTCCTCGGCTTCGGCATTGTGGTGCTGCTGCTGGCCGCCTGGCTGCGCCAGCGGCGTGCCGGCATGCTTGCCGTGCTGACTGCGATGCTGTTGTGGAACCTGCACGGCTGGGGCCTGATGCCTGCATTGGGTCCGTACAGTTCTTCGTCGGCATTGATGCAGCAGGTCGGCGAGCGGATCGGCCCGTCGGCCGAGCTGGGCGCGCTGGCCTGGCGCGAGCAGAACCTGCTGCAGGCCGACCGGCCGGTGACCGACTTCGGGTTCAAGCGCCCCTGGGACGAACAGTGGCATGACGCCGGCCCGTGGCTGGCGCAGGCGCCGCACAACCGCTGGCTGCTGGTGCTGGAACAGGCCATCAGTCCGTGCGTGGATCGCGCGCAGGCGGTGATGATCGGAAGTGCCAACCGCAACCGCTGGTGGCTGGTACCCGGCACGGCATGGAATGCAGCCTGCCACGCGGAACTGTCCAAGGATGCAGCCGCCGGCGTGGACGACGGTGACTGAATCGCGGATGCACGGCGCGGCCGATTAACGCGCGGGGAACATCGCTCCGACCGGTCTCCGACACGCCGCTGATGACCATGGCGCCGGTTTCCCCGCCGGCCCTGCCTGATGCTTCCTGCTTCCCCTGCACTTGTCCCGCTCGCTTCCGATGCGCCCGCGCAGGCGTCCGGGTTCCTGCGCCGCCATCTCGGTTGGCCGCTGCTGGCCGTGCTGGCCGCCAGTGCCGCACTGATGGCGGGCGGGGGTGACCAGTGGCTTGCGGACCAGCTGTACCGCATGGAAGGCCATCACTGGCTCCTGCAGAACGCATGGGCGACGAGCCAGTTGATCCACAAGGGTGGCAAGTGGCTGAGCGCAGCGGCAACGCTGCTGACCCTCGTGCTGTGCTTCCACGCCTGGCGCCACGAACGCGCGGCCGCATGGCGCTGGCCGCTGCTGTACCTGGTAATGGCCGTCGCGCTGGGCACCGGCGTGGTGTCGCTGCTGAAGTCGCTCACCAACATGGATTGCCCGTGGGACCTGGCGCGTTACGGCGGCCTGCGCGAGTACGTGGGCCTGTTCGCCACCCGCCCGCACGGCATGCCGCGCGGGGTGTGCTTCCCGGCCGGGCATTCCAGCGCCGGCTTTGCCTGGGTGAGCCTGTACTTCTTCGCGCTGCTGGTGCGCCCTGCATGGCGATGGCGTGGCCTTGCCGTGGGGCTGGTCGCCGGCGGCGTGTTCGGTGCCGCGCAGCAGCTGCGCGGCGCGCATTTCCTTTCGCATGACCTGTGGACGCTGGCGACCTGCTGGACGGTGTCGCTGCTGTTGTTCCTGCTGGTACGCCGCATCACCGCCCGCGGAGTCCGCGCATGAACACCCTCGCATCGCGCGTGCCACGCCTCTCCGCGTTCACCACCGTGCGCAACTGGCGCCCGACCTGGTCCACGGAAGTCCTGATCGCGCTCACCAGCGTGTTCTTCGCGCTGGCCTGCAACGGCCTGTTCTGGCACAGCGCGATGGCCACCCATCCGGGCAGCCTGCGCTTCGGTCTTTCGCTGCTGTTGCTGCTGGTCGGCGCGCACAGCCTGCTGATGGGCCTGCTGGTGTGGCGCTGGAATGCGAAGGTGATGGTCGGCGTGCTGCTGCTGGGCACGGCGATGGCCGCCCATTACATGGGCAGTTACCACATCTACCTGGATGCGGACATGCTGCGCAACGTGCTGGCGACCGACCACAAGGAAAGCCGCGAGCTGATCACTCCCAGCCTGATCGCGCCGCTGGTGCTGCTGGCGGCGCTGCCGATGGTCGTGCTGTGGCGCGTGCAGCTGCTGCGCCGCAGCTGGGGCAAGGCGCTGCTGTGGCGTGGCGGCTTCCTGCTGCTGTCGGCCGCCGTGGCACTGGGCGGTTCGCTGCTGTCGTTCCAGGAAATGTCGGCGCTGATGCGCAACCAGCGCGAGGTGCGCTACCTGGCCACGCCGGGCAACTACCTGCTGGGCCTGCCCAAGGCGCTGCGCGGCGACAACCCGATCCAGCGCGCACCGAAGCTGCCGATCGGGATGGACGCCAAGGCCACCCCGCGCGCGGCCGACAGCAAGCCGCGGCTGCTGGTGATCGTGATGGGTGAAACCGCGCGTGCGCAGAACTGGGGCTTGAACGGCTACGCCCGGCAGACCACGCCGCAGCTGGCGCAGACCAGCGCGATCAACTTCCCGGACATGCATTCGTGCGGTACCAGCACGGAAGTGTCGCTGCCCTGCCTGTTCTCGCCCTATGGCCGCCACGATTACGATGAGAAGAATATCCGCGCGCACCAGTCGCTGCTGCACGTGCTCGACCACGCCGGCATCGGCACGCTGTGGCGCGACAACCAGTCCGGCTGCAAGGGCGTGTGCGAAGGGCTGCCGATGCAGGCACTGGACGATGCAACGCATCCCACCCTGTGCGCCAACGGCCGTTGCATGGACGAGATCCTGATCGACCACCTCGCCGAACAGGTCCGTGCAACGCCGGGCGACCGGGTGGTGGTGCTGCACCAGCTGGGCAACCACGGCCCCAGCTACTTCGAACGCTACCCGGCGGCCTTCCGCCGCTTTACCCCGACCTGCGACACCCCGGACCTGGGCAGGTGCAGCCGCGAGGAAATCACCAACAGCTACGACAACGCGCTGCTGTACACCGACCAGCTGCTGGCCCGCACCCTCGGCACGCTGCAGGGCATGCAGGACTACGACACCGCCCTGATCTACCTGTCCGACCATGGCGAGTCGCTTGGGGAAAAGGGCCTGTACCTGCACGGGGTGCCCTACGCGATCGCCCCGCAGGAACAGACCCGGGTGCCGATGACGATGTGGTTCTCGCCGGGGTTTGCCGCCAGCCGTGGGCTGGACCTGGCCTGCGTGCGCCGCCGTGCCGGCCAGTACACCGACCATGACAACCTGTTCCCCTCGGTCCTGGGCCTGATGCAGGTGAAGACCGCGCTGTACGAGCGCGACCGCGATCTGTTCGCCGGCTGCGCCCGCTGACGGGACCTGTGGCCCTTGCGGTGCGGCGGCCGCCCCACTAGCCTTCGCCGGTCTGTCACCACCCAAGGATGTCCCCGTGAACCACCGCCCGCTCCTGCTGGCCCTGGCGGTCGGCGCTGCCGCGCTGACCCTGGCGGCCTGCCAGAAGGAACCGTCGCCGGCCGATGCACCGGCCGCCGGCACCGCCAAGCCCACCGAAACCGCGGATCAGTTCATCGCCCGCGTCAACGCCGAGTACAAGGCCCTGTACCCGGAAATGACCTCGGCCCAGTGGCTGTCGTCGACCTACATCAATGACGATTCCGAGCGTGTGGCGGCCAAGGCCAACGAGCGCTGGCTGACCATCCTCAATGGCTGGATCGCCCAGGCCGGCACCTACGACGGCCAGCCGATGAGCGAGGACACCAAGCGCCAGATCCACCTGCTCAAGCTGATGACCGCGATGCCGGCGCCGCGCGACCCGGCCAAGCTGGGCGAGCTGACCCGCATCGCCAGCCGCATGGAAGGCGCCTACGGCTCGGGCAAGTACTGCACCGACGAGGCGAACCCGGCCACCTGTCGCCAGCTCGGCGACCTGGAGCAGGTGTTGGCCAGCAGCCGCGACTACGACAAGCAGCTGGACGCCTGGCAGGGCTGGCACGCCACCACCAAGCCGATGCGCGCCGATTACCAGCGCTTCGTGGGCCTGGTCAACGAAGGGGCCAAGGAAATGGGCTTCGCCGATGCCGGGCAGATGTGGCGCAGCGGCTACGACATGCCGGCCGAGCAGATCGGACCGGAGACCGACCGCCTGTGGGAGCAGGTCAAGCCGATGTACGAGCAGCTGCACTGCTACGCGCGTACCAAGCTGGACACCACCTATGGCAAGGACAAGGCCGAAACCGAAGGCGGCCTGATCGCCGCGCACCTGCTGGGCAACATGTGGCAGCAGGACTGGTCCAACCTGTGGGACCAGCTTGAGCCGTACCCGGGCGCGGGCAGCCTGGACATCACCGCGGCGCTGGAAAAGCAGTACCAGGCCAACCTGAGCGGTGCGCTGGCCAAGGCCGGCGGCAGCAACGCGAACGTGGAAGCGCTGTACAAGGCGCAGCGTGAGGCCGAACTGCGTACCGCCAAGCAGATGACCGAACGCGCGCAGGACTTCTATGTGTCGCTGGGCATGCCGGCGCTGCCGAAGTCGTACTGGGACAAGACCCAGTTCATCAAGCCGCTGGACCGCGACGTGGTCTGCCACGCAAGTGCGTGGGACATGAACATGGAAGGCGACGTGCGCACCAAGATGTGCATCAAGCCGAACGAAGAAAACTTCACCACCATCTACCACGAGCTGGGCCACATCTATTACGACCTGGCCTACAACCCGCTGCCGCCGTTGTTCCAGGGCGGTGCCAACGATGGCTTCCACGAAGCGATCGGCGACACCATCGTGCTGGCGATGACCCCGCAGTACCTGAACTCGATCGGCCTGGTTGACAAGCCGCAGGAGAGCCGCGAGGCGACCATCAACGCGCAGATGCGGATGGCACTGAGCGGCGTGTCGTTCCTGCCGTTCGGTCTGATGATCGACCGCTGGCGCTGGGGCGTGTTCGATGGTTCGATCACCCCGGACAACTACAACAAGGCGTGGTGGGACCTGAAGGCGAAGTACCAGGGCGTGGCACCGGCCAGCGCGCGCGGCGAGGAGTTCTTCGATCCGGGCGCGAAGTACCACGTGCCGGGCAACACGCCGTACACCCGCTATTTCCTGGCGCGCATCCTGCAGTTCCAGTTCTACAAGGGCCTGTGCGATGCGGCCGGTTACAAGGGCCCGCTGCACCAGTGCAGCTTCTACGGCAACAAGGAAGCCGGGCAGAAGTTCTGGGCGATGCTGAGCAAGGGCGCCAGCCAGCCGTGGCAGGCGACGCTGAAGGAAATCACCGGGGGCGACAAGCTGGACGCCGGCCCGATGATCGAATACTTCACCCCGGTCAACGAGTGGTTGAAGCAGCAGAACCAGGGCCAGATGTGTGGCTGGCAGCCGCCCGCCGCGGCGGCAGCGCCGAAGGCGCCTTGAACCCAAAAAGCCGGCCTGCATGGCCGGCTTTTTTCTGGTTCATCGCGGAAGGGAGTGGAACGTCACGCTCCCAAGGTCCGTCGAGGCTTGGCGTACGGTCTTCGATCAGGTTCATCGCGAGCGTGTGGGGCCCCGCCGCGGCCGGCAGGCCCCTATGCAAATGTCCCCCGGCGGCGGCCTGCGGCCGCCACCTCCTCCTTTACTTTGCCAGGGACCTACCG
>NZ_JBITVZ010000009.1:0-162362 GCF_044543385.1 Stenotrophomonas sp. NPDC077420 | reverse complement strand
GCTGGGATATCTATCACCCAACGAATATGCCAAACGATTGAAAGCCGCCGGCTGACCACGTGTTTCTTGGCGTCCGATCTCAAGGGGCAGGTTCATCCATCGGGCAGATCCTTCGGTGAGAACCGGTCACCGCCCACAGGCCTCCCCGGATACACGACCAGGGAGCTGGCGGAATCCCTGAGCCTCAGCGCTTGCTAGAGTGAACAGCTTTCTGATATCAGCCAGCACACGACGCCTCGATCCCTATTCAAAGCCTGGAAGATTGAGCAGAGGAAAGGCTACTGCCCTTTGTAGTGAAACCGATCAGCACTGAATCCCCATGTCGGAACCAGGGGACAGCATGAGCGATGCGTATGGCGGAAGCTTCGGAAGCACCGTATAGACCTCCAGGCAAGAGAGACGGCCACCCCGCACGAACAGAATGAACTCTACTTCATCGCCCCCTGACCCCGTCGCCGATAGCCCCGCGATCTCAAAGTCCTGCTCGCCGACAGGCAACGGTACCTCCCCGTCGAGATCAAAATCGACATACACGCCCACGCTACTTTCCGATCGCAAGACAGTGCGGACGCTTTCAATCTGAGCCCTCAGCTCTTCCGGTACGCCGCCAGCCTCAATCAGACACTTGATCGCCTGCTGTTCCAGGTTGGGAATCTCCGAGAGCCTCATCAACCTTGTCCTCAGTTGCAGCGAAATTTTCATGGGCCTTGACGCTCGCGCACCGGACCATTCATTGAAGTCCGAATACACGCATCATGGCGAAGAGTGCGTAAGTAGCGAACAGCGCGCGCAATGCCCAGCGCTGCGGGGCGTCAGTCCGGCTCCACCCGAGATGAGTTCCAGCCTGGCGAATCTCCGGTAGCGCCGCAGCCCGAATTCAACCCGCCCTATCCCAACCGCCTGCAGCAGATCAGGACGATCCCGTTCGAGCACCCTCGCGGTGCGCCAGACCCAGATCGTACTGATGATCGCCATCAGGCAGACGATGGCGAAACACCTTGTGCGATTCCACGAACGCTTGATTCATTCACCCCTCCTGGGGCTGCAGCCCGCCCTCCCTTGAAACTCCCTGGCACAGGAAGTCCGCCGATGCCAGCATCACGAACCGCTTGTCGGGGGTGACTACGGCGACCTCGACAGTGCTCGGCCCGTCTAGTGCAAATGATAATCCGCTATCGTCATCCCACCCCCGCGCGTGATGCTTCCGGGACTGCCGGGGGGTCACACATCTCCAGTGCCGACCGGCCAACGCTGCCCAGGCAGGGTCCCACGAGCGGGTGCGGGATGCAGGTCCCGGCACCCAGCATCTTCTCCTGCGCGCCTGTCACTACATGGTAGATCTCATAGCTGGACGGCTGGCCTACCGTGGCGTCCCTCTGGACGAAATCGACCAGATGTATCCGGCACGCGCGTCCGTGCAGGCGGGGAATCACCTCTGTGGCGAACGTTCGCTCAAACGCCTGTGCATAGCCTTGCGCGATCGCGCGGCTTGGCTGATGGTTGGTGACGTACGGGCGCTTCGAGCGATCGCCAACGCATCCTCCCAGCAGCAACAGGCACAGAAGACCAGCCCAGCAGCGAATCCTAGCTCCTACTGCCTCGCCTCCAATTGCGCTTCGTGCACGTCAGCAGCCTGGCCATCTTCATACTCGATGGTGTATATCACGCCATCTGGAAAATCGGCAAAGTATGAGCCGCTAGGGCGCTTTTCAAATATTCCAACCACCCATGCGTCACTCCCTGGTCTCAAGTGAGCGTCAGCACTCTCAATCACACGTACTCGGTCGTCGTACTTATAGAGTGACATATCAGAAGCCTTCAAGCTTTGGTTTCGGTTCGTTCAGCGGAAGATGCGGATTTCCAACCTCATCCGTGACTCCGGGCCGATGGCCGTGAGGACCTTGAGCCTTGGGATCAGACTGCCCCTTGTGCCCTCCTTTGTCCAACCTAGTTCCTGTTGGATTGCCCTCCCGATCACGTACCTGCTGATAACGTCCATCCGGTGACGCTTTGATCTCTTCACCAGCTTGAACAGGAATAGCGTTCCCGTCGCCATCTACCACAGTTACGGGCTCGCTTACCGGTCCGTCATAGGGATTATTGTTCTCTGATTTCTGAACAAGCGCCCGCGCTCCTTCCGCGACCTTCTTTGCCACGACCCCCACCGCCGCGCGACTAATCCGACCAATTTCTGCTCGCTGCTCAGGTGTCGTCGAGGCATAGACCGCAGTCAACCCAATCATTAGCGGTATTCCTACCTCGAGCAGCATTGCATTCCGACCGTCGGGATCCGTGAACTTGTATGGATTGCCATTACCGTATCGATAGCGATTGAAACTGATCTCTGGTTGGCCATAAGCCACCACAGGATCTACCGATAGGAACAACCCGAGCTGAGGATCCATGTAGCGCTGCTGCATGTAACTGAGTCCGGTGGAAGAGTCGGTCACGTGTCCCGTGTAGCCCGGACGATCATTTGGTGGCCGATTGGCAAGTGAGCCATACGGCTCGTAGGTTGACCTCTCAATCACGTCCCCGCGTTCGTTGGTGCTCGCCACCGGTGAGCCGAGAGCATCGGTGTGAATGTACTCGACCGCCTCGATCGCAACAGCCTGCTGGCTCACCATCAGTGTTGCGAGTACGGCCAGGACACTTGCCCGGCATGCCTTTTTAAGTGCGTCCATGATTGTCATCCTCAGTCGTCGCTCAGCACGCCACGGGTCAGCAGATACGCGCCAGACCACCCCGAGCAGCCACCAGCGTTGCACGAGTGAGCGCGATAGCTGTTCTTGCAGTAGGTTACTCGATGAGATGTAGGTGTGCGCACCGTTGTAGAAAACAGCGGTTCCGTCCCCCGAATCCAGCTCATACCGTGCGGCATCGGCACACCTGCCCAGCCAACATCACATTGAATCCGGATGGGAGCCTTCTTTGTCGAGAGCTAGGTTGCCGTGTGGAATGCCGGTGTAGCGGGTGGCATGCCTGCACCCTGTACGCATAACTGCCGTTGCCTCGATTGGCGCCAAACGTGTTGCTCCCGCCGCCCTGGACCGTAGTCCAACCAGCGCCGTTGGCGCTTTCCTGAAGCACGAAGCTCTCTGTGTTGGCCGGCACGCTCCAGCTGATGCTGTACGTAGATACGTTCACCAGCCCTGGGGCTCTGATCACAGGTTCCAGGGAGGGCGCCGCAATGACGGGCACACTTGTCGTGCCAGACCAACCGCCACAACCGGCGCCGTTGCACGCAGCAACACGGTATGCGTAGGTGCCTACCCCGCGTGCGGAGGTAGCGTATGACGTAGAATTGCCGTCCAGCAGCGTGACCCACCCGGCACCATTGGCGCTTTCCTGCAGCGTGTAGCGGTCTGCCCCGCCGATGCCATTGCAGCCAATACCAATGCTGCCCGGCCCGAGCTGGCATTCAAGGTGAGGCCCGGCGCGGCGCCGGGCGAAACACCTACCGAATCGCTACAACTTCAGATTCAGCCAACGATGGTTCTCGGGCCTGAAGATGAGGCCCTAACAGCAATGAACAAACTCGTCGCGCAGACCCACTACCGGGAGGCCGATGTCGGGCCGTTAAGCAAATTGTGAAGCCGCAGCACTCTTATCGCCCCCCAAAATGCTGGGCAGTCACTCAACATCTACAGCCAAGACGTCCCCATTGTCATGCTGGATGGATGCCTCTTCATAGTCTAAGACGCCCTGCCCAGCAAAGCGCTCCAGGAAATTCACCACGTCAGACAAGTTGACGTCCGGCGGAACGTCGACGGAAAAGAAGGACGGAACATTACTCAGCTCCGTTGCACAACCCAAGCCAGACAGCTTGCTTCTAAGCTCAGCTACCCGATCAACCTCGTATACGATCACTCGGACTGTAGAGTGTCCGCCTGCGGCCAGAAATTTTTGGAATGTCAACTGTCCGTCCACATGCAACGCAGCAACAACATCACCCGAACTAATCAGCTTTACATAGAACGGAACGCTATCCACAAGATAGCTCCCATCACTGAGAGGGATTGCCCACAGACTCTCCCAATCCACCGGAGGATACCCGTCATCCCCACGGGGCAACTTGAATGCGATTTTCACGTACGGAGTAGGCATCGGAGGGTCGCCTCGACTACAACTGATCCATGCGCGAGAGCAGCTCATTGATCCTCTCACCACTTGGAATTCCGTTGATCTCAGGCGAAGACAGCTCAAACAAAACCTTTGAAATATCCTCGAACTCCAACTCAACATCCTCGTTTACGTCAAAGAATTCTGCCCACTGAGTTGCAGCATCCAGACTGATCCGACCGTCACGCAGCCCCCTCAGCACGCCAACCACGTGCAACCTCGTGAGTACATAGAGCTTTCCTGCGAGCTTGGCTTGTTCGACCTTAACCTCTAGGCTCTCAATATCCGGCAACATATCAACCATCACATCTTGTCCTTTATGTGAATGACTTTTCCAGCAGGATCGAGTGTTGTTTTCTGGGCAGAGAGTGTCCTTCCACTAGGATCGACAGAATTTTCATACACAGCCTTCGACCCAGGCACCCTACCTGGGACGTCGTTTTTGAAGTTAGCTGTACCGTTCTTCTGAAGACTCACTTCCACGTTCCTGTTGTCGCGGGAGAATTTCTTCTCAAACCTTGCCAAACTGCTCTTCTGGCCATTGGTTAGCTTGGGCGGCGCCCTTACCTTTGCTACCGCCAGCTTCACCAGTGCGGGAACGACTGCGACTGCAGCCCGACCGATGGCGACTATGGCAACCCCAGTGATTGCGCCTCCTGCGCGCGCTTGCGAGCGATCAAAGAACTTATCTTTTGACATATCGCCACGATTCATTGCGGCGACGTCTCTATCTATGGCGCAGGTCGATGGACCGTCGCAGCGTCCATCGGGATCAGTGTTGGAATATGGATTCCCCGAAACATACCGGTATCTTCCGAAGTTTATCCCGTCAACGGGACTGACACCAACAGGGTCTACGCTTAAAAATTGCCCCGCACTAGAGTCGTATTAGCGCTGCTGCATGTAGTTTAGGTCAGTTTTCGAGTCCTCCACGTGCCGGGTGAATCCAGGCCCAGATGGCCTGGACCAGAGCGGCGCCGTGGTGTAACCGCAGATGCGCACGCCCCTCCTCATCGGCCAGCAACAGTCTCCGCTTACGCACCTCATCCCAGCTTCTGCTCTCCACGCGTGGTGTCCTCGAATCAAGCTGTTGTCACATCAACGACATGGCATACACCGCCGCCGATCTCTACCTCAACACGGACGCAGATCGAGGACGACTCAGCTATCCGGATTCGCTGCCTTGATGATGGAATGACTGTGACCTGTAATAGTGACGTTTACTAGGACATTCACCGCATCAGGCCCAGCCGGATCCACGTAACCGCATAGATCTCGGTCTGCGTATGAATAGCGACGAGCACACAGACGGCATTTTCCAGGGCGCTCAACTGGGTCACGGAGAGGACCTGAGCTCTCTTCAGGTCATAGCGACGCTGCTCGATGTAGCTCGCGACCTGCACGCTAGTACAGGTCGATTCATTCGGCCCTTCAGAGATCCCCTTCTGGCTGAATGAGCAACCATCGCCGCCTGGAAAAGAAATATATCCTTCGTGCTGCCAAATATAGAGTATCCATTATGCCAATCCGAAAGAAGGTAAATCCAGAAGGTCTTCGGCCTTCATTATACAAATCCTCGGAAATCTCCCAGACATCGTGAATCCAGTAGTATGGGCAAAATAGAAGCCCACCAGCGCCACGAACGTCATGACTCGACATGCGCTCTTCGAGCAACCTTCCGAGCTTTCCTGCACCATCTCGCGTACTAAACGCAGTTAATCGGAACGTAGTGTGGAATCCCAACCGTTCCCTGCTCGCCCCTTGCCTGACGAACACACCCTCAATCATGAACTGATAGTACTTCACGTCCAACGCCCCTACTTTATGTCAAGTTCTTTAGTAAGGCGTTTTGCGTCAAGACGCCCATCAACCCTGAAGTAGCCTTTGAATTCACCGTTCACCCCCATACGCACCCCAGGGGTGGGCAGGCCAGTCATCTCGCTTATTTTTCCCATCACGTTGTTGTACCGAGAGATATCAGCCTGGGTCGCAAGCCTTGGCATTGGATCGGGCACATACTCCGAGGCTTCGGCCACTTGATCCATCGCGCCTGACGCGGCGGCTGCGGCAACACTCAGCTTACCCCAGAAGGTGTGCCCCCGCTTGCCCTCCGTTTGATAGTGGGGCAAGCCCTTTGAACCGTCTTCAAGGTCATGGGATTTGTGTTTCAGCTGTTCTGCACGCCCCCCTGTTGAAGCCGTTTCGATCTGACTTCCTACCTGACGGCGGTCAGCGACAATGTTCTGTTCTGCCCTCCTTGCGTTGATGGCTTGCTCTTTCGTTAGTCTCGATAGCTTCCGCATCCCATTTGAGGTCAGTTTGACGAGCCAAGCCACCTTACCCTCGTTGCCATCTGGGTCTAAGTACTTGTATGGATTATTGTTTCCATACCTATATCTCCCAAATGCCCCTACGGGCTGGCTATACGCAGATACTGCGTCAACCGAGATAAAGGTAGCAGTGTAGGGGTCCATGTAGCGCTGCTGCATGTAGCTGAGCCCAGTAGCTGAGTCGGCCACGTGCCCGGAGTAGCCGGGACCATCTTTGGCTGCACCATTGACTACCGCGCCGTATGGCTCATAAGCAGTTCGCTCGACCACAGTACCGCTAGTATCTGTCACCGCAACCGGTGACCCAAGTCCATCGGTATGAACGTATTCAACCGTCTCCTGGGCGGCAGCGGCGTGAAGCATCCCGGTCGCAAGCAACAACGTCAGCAAACCGCGCGTCACCACGTTCGTCATCTTGATCGTGTTCATCATTCAGTCTCGTACACGCCGCGCGCGGGGGTGAACAAAGGCGACCACGCGGAACACACGCCCGCGTTGAAGGCACGCACCCGGATCGGTGATCCGCAATACGCATTGCCTGCTGCGCTCACGTATGTCTTCGGCCCGGTGTACAGGTGTTTGCCACCGATATTCGTCTCCAACTGGTATTCGGTGGCAGTCGCCACCGGGGTCCAGTCGGCATCGCACCAGATACGGTAGAGAGCCGTCGTCGTGGAGAGCCAATTGGCCATGGTTATAGTGGGCATCGGCGGTGGCAGCGAGACCGTGACCGTGGCGATGCCAGACCAAGGCCCGCAGCCAACAAAGTTGCAGGGCTGCACCGGTAGGCGCATCGGCCGTTGCAGCGACGGGACTCCAGCGATGTTCGACCATCTGGCACGACGCTAGTCCCGCCCAGGCGGGCCACGCTGATCGCGGGCTTGAAGTTCGGTGAGCCGATAGTTGACACATTGGCGGCGTCATTCATAGCTCAGCACTCCATGCGTCACTGGATAGTCCGGCGTCCACGCCGAGCACCCACCGGCATTGCACGCGCGGACGCGATAGTCGTGCGCGCAATAGGCTCCGCCTGGAGAGGCTACGTAGCCTTTCGGACCGCTGTACAGGCGGATACCGCCGCCGCCAGTTTCGAGTTGATACTCGGTTGCCCCGGGAACCTCATGCCAGCCCACTTCGCATTCAACCTGATATGGCGGCCTCTTCGTGGTCAACCAACTGGCGATATAGAAAGACGTTGATGGCGGCGGCAGGACAACCGTGACTGTGGCAATGCCCGAAAACGGGCTGCAACCGACGAAATTGCACGCCTGCACCCGGTATGCGTAGCTGCCGTTGCCTCGAACAGCCCCAAAGTTGTTGGACCCGCCGCCCTGCACGGTGGTCCATCCGCCGCCGTTGGCACTCTCCTGTAGTACGAAGCTCTCCGTATTGACCGGCGCGCTCCAACTGATGCTGTAGCTGTTCACGTTGACCAGTCCCGGCGCACTGATCACTGGCTCGCCCCCGGGCGGCCCGATCACGCCAACGCTTGCCGCAGCGGACCAGCCCCCACAACCTGCGCCATTGCAGGCCGCCACCCTGTACGCATAGTTGCCCACGCCCCGCGCTGTAGTGGCATACGACGTGGCGTTCGCGTCCAACAGCGTGATCCAGCCCGCCCCATTCGCACTTTCCTGCAACATGTAGCGATCAGCGCCCCCGATGGCATTCCAACCGATGCCAATGCTGCCTGGCCCGGAGCGGCTGGGCACGCTGAGACCTGGAACTCCCGAAGGCGGATACACCACCGTTACCGATGCAGTGGTGCTGTAACCCGTGCACCCGACGGGGTTGCAAGCGCGCACCCGATAACCGTGTGTGCCTGCGGGCCTGCCAACAATATTGAGCGAGCGCAGTGCTGAATTATGAACAAGTGCCCAAGCGGCACCGTTCATGCTTTCCTGAAGCTCATAGGTGGTGGCACCGGCAGACACTGACCAGCCCACCGAATAGCTTCCGTTGTACGCAGCACCGGGCACGGTCAGGACCGGCGCGGAGGACGGCGGCAGATCCACCGCGACACTGGCGAGGTTGCTCCAGTCACCGCAGACCGTGCGACATCCCCTGACACGGTACTGGTAGGTGCCGGTCTGCAGGCCGGCAGCGGCGTATGCCTGCGCCCCCCCGCTGTAGAGCGTGGTCCAGCTCGCACTCGTTGCCTGCTGCAACTCGTAACGATTCGCACCGCCGGCCAGCGTCCAAGTCAATGTCACGCTACCTTGGGTGATGTAGCCCGGCGCGGTGAGCACAGGAACACGCGGTGCGGCGTCGCCACTCACCTGGGCAACCAGGCTGCCGGACAGATACAGATAATCCGTCTGTTTGCCGGTCCGCTCGTTGCGCTGGAACCGGAGCACTCCTGCATTGTCGTAGAACGAGTAGATGGCACCGCTAGACGTGGAAAGCGACCTCACGCGACGACCGTGAGCATCGTATTCATAGCTTTCCGCACCCGCCACGCTCCGCAGGCGATTTCCGTAGTCGAAGGAAAATGCCTGGCCATTGCGGACAGCAAGGTTGCCCTGCACGTCGTACCCCATGCCGGTAACCGTGGCGCCAGTAACAGTTTCCATGACGTTGGCCAGCCGATTCGCAGGATCGAAGTAGTGCGTACGGTC
Organism: Stenotrophomonas sp. NPDC077420; assembly: GCF_044543385.1. Taxonomy (NCBI): domain Bacteria; kingdom Pseudomonadati; phylum Pseudomonadota; class Gammaproteobacteria; order Lysobacterales; family Lysobacteraceae; genus Stenotrophomonas; species Stenotrophomonas sp. NPDC077420. The sequence continues at coordinate 153,292 of NZ_JBITVZ010000009.1, read as the reverse complement.
GCGGGCACCCACCCTCGCCCTGCGCAGATTGTCCAGCGCATCGTACTCGTACACGGCGTTGCCGAAGCTCGGCGCGGTGACGGTCCGCAGGCGATCCAGGCCGTCGTAGGCCATGTCGCGGTTGCCAGGCGCGCCCGGCAACCCGTCAGAGATGGCGACCACGTTACCGACGGCATCGTAATCATAGCTGTCATCGTGGACGGCGCCTGCCGCGTTGGCGTCTCGGCTGCGTTCGGGAAGTCCGCGGGCGTTCTGGACCATGGTGTGGGCAATGCCATTGCCGTAGATGAATCCAGCCAACGCACCATTGGCGTGATAGTTGGCCTGCTGCGCATAGGTACCGACCATGGTGGTACGGCCCAAGCCGTCGGGCGCATAGTCGATCCTGCGCCCGTTCGGATAGATCTGCCATGCAAGATTGCCGTTGGCGTCGTACCCGTTGTGGAGGGTCATTGTTCCCAGGCTGAAATGCTGCGCACTCTCCGCGACCAGCAGGCGCCTAAGGTTGTAATAGTACCGATTGATCACCGGTTGCTCGGCGGGATCGTTCCTGGTGTAAACCTCAACAGGGAGGCCGTCGGGTGAGTAATACCAGTTCTGGTTGCCACGGCCGTCAGGGAAAGTCAGGTCGGAAAGACGGTTGACGGCGTCGTAGCCTCGGGCTACTGCGCGTCCGCTGGCCAGCGCTTCGGCCCGATTGCAGTCAGCAGCACTGGTCAAACCGGTGCCCGCGGCGGACCACGCGAGATTGCCGGCGGCATCGTAGTCCTGCACGGTTGCCCCCGTCTCTGGCTCGATGGTCTTGCACAGCTGCTGGTAGCCGTCATAGACGTATCGACGGGTCAGGGTCTGGCTCCCATCCGCGTTACGCCGCGTGATCGCGAGTGGCTTGCCCAGCGAGTCACGCTGGATCTCTGTGACCACGCCTTCCGGATGCTGGATGGTCAGCGGCATCTCATAGGTCGGCTGGTCGTATGCCAGATGGCGGGTTACGGTGGCCACACCACGAGGGTTCGTGGCTTGCACCGAGAGATTTCCGATATGGTGGGTCGTGCTGACCAGGTCGCCGAGCTCAGATGACTGGCGAACCGTCTGCGGGCGCCCCAAGGCATCATATCCGGTGGTGCTGCCTGCCAGCGTTTGGCCGATGCCCGAGAACTGCCGGATGGGGTAGGAGGTAAACACAGCGCGGCCGCTGCTGTCGTATCGCGTGACCACCGCGCTGTCCAGGATGTTGTTTACATTCTGCGTCACCAGCACCGGACGGAACATTGCGTCCAAGTAGGTATCCGTTCGCTGCGCGCCCAGAGTTCTGGAGTGCTTCCACGCACCTGCGGGGACACCCAACTCTGCGGTCCCGAGTCGCTGCAGAGCCAAGCCAACCGCATTCCATGCCACGGTGTCGGCGGCGGGGTACTGCTGCGAAAGAAGTCGCCCCATACTGTCGTAGCCATAGCGCGTAGTGCTGCCAGCCTCGTTCGTGAGTGCGGTGATCCAGCCATTGTCATCCACCTCCACCGTCCTGGTCGCGCCGCTGGTCGCCTCCTGGGTAGGAGGAAAACGGAGGGATTGGGGCACGCCGCGTTTCCAGTTCGACAGGTGACTGACGTTGCCCCGGCCGTCGGCGACTGTGGCTACAGTGCCGTCTGCCGCGTAGCTGACGGTCTGCGCCAGACGACCAAAGGCGAAGGCACGAAGCGGCAGCCCGGTAGCACCGTCGAACTCGGTGCGTGACTGTTCAATGCCATTCAAGAGCGTGCGGGCGGACTGGCCCCGCAGCCATAGCTGCGGATTGTCGTAGTACTGTGTTGTGCTGCTGCGGCTGAATCCGGCGGAGTTGGATTCGGTCACGTCCACCTCACGTACCGATGAATCGAAGGTCTGCACCTGGCGTGTGAATTCCACGCCGTCCTGATGGATCGAGGTACTCTGGACCGGACGGTTCAAGTGTTCGCCCAGCTCTGTGGCGCCATACTTCAGGTTGCGGCCGGACTCGCGCGGGAATGGCGCCGACGCCAGCAAGGCATCGGGGTAATAGTTGTTGCGATCGATACGTACCACGCTCCCGCCACTGCTGGTGGTGGTGGCGAGCAGCAGACCGTCGTTGTAGGCGACTTCCTTTCCGAATTCGTAAGTGCGAGTGACACCATCCGGGTTTGTTTCGATCGTTATCTTGGGCTCGGACTGCCCCACCGGGTACATCGGCCAACCCGCTGCGTGTACATTGCGGTCGTACTGCCCAGCCAGATTGGTGTACTGGTACGTCCACTGCGCCGTCGGCATGCCGGGCCCGCTGATCGTCTTGCTGACCAACGACATGGCATCTCGGTAGATCGGCGTAAGGTTCCAGCCATCGGCGAGCAGTTGCTCATCCCCGGACGTCTGACAGTTGAATGGCACGTTCTTGCGCCCATGCCGGAATGGTCGGAACGCGAACGTCCCCACGGCGCCGGATGGATGGCTGATGGTCGCCACGGTCTCGGTCTGTACGATCTTGTTGGTTTTGGCGCACATGGCGGGGTTGTCCATGTACTGCGCTGGGTCCTGGCCCGTGTACTCAGAGTATTTCTTGGTCACATAGACCGGCGGCAAGTTGTAGCCCCAACTGGTTCCATCGGGCAGGACCACCGACTGCAGCGGCCCGGCAGGCGAGTACGTATAGGTCCAGGTCCGGTTGTTGGTACTGGCGGTGCTGATCCGTCCCTGGCCGTCGTACGCCAGAGTGATCATTCGTCCATCGTTGGCCGTGATCCGGTCCAACCGTCCTCCGGTCCACTCATACCGCACCCAGTTGCCAAAGCGGTCCACTACCTGCGAAGGGTAGAGGAACACCTTCTTCCGCTTCAGGGTGGCGTGGGTGATGGTGTCGTAGGGCTGAAGCGTGGCGGACTCGTTGTGGCGTGCAACCATCCAATCGAAGTAGTACTTCGTGCCATCCGGTGCGTGCCCCAGAAAACCCTCGCCGGGCTGGCCACTCTTGAGCGCAGGAAGGCAGGAAAAGAACCAGCCGCCTTTCGTGTTCCAGGGCGTGGAAGAACCCAGCTGGGGGGTAGGTTGGCGCGGGTCGCCACTACCGGCCAGCACGGTCTCCCCTTGTCCTCCGGGCAGGGTCAGACGTACGCCATCCCAATAGGTGTGCGGGTCGAAGTTGATGATCTGCGTCTGCTTGTAGTTCCAGACCTCCAACGTGGGCGGCGCGGTAACCGTCGAGCACCGGGCGCTGGGGGTCCAGTAACCGCCCACTTCGGTTTCAGGCTGATCGCCATACGTTCCAGAAAGAGAAGGCACATCCAGCGACCAGTTGCCGAACTCGTTGTCGTTCGAATTTCCGGCAAGATCACCGTAACTGCGGCTGATGCCGACTACCAGGCCGCTGTTGCCCGGCAGCGAGATATCCGTTGCGCTGAGGCTCATCGACCCGTCGTACAGGTTGACCTTTTCACCAAAGACCTCACCCTTGAGCGGTTCAACGAGATCACCATACTTGAGGCGCTTTTCGTATTCCTCTCTCCAGGTGGGCACGATCTGCGCGTGTCCCGCAAGCGGCACCAGCATGGCGACCGCAATGATCAGATGGGCCAGACGGCCAATGGGCCCACACGGGCAAGAATGGTCGTTCGCAGTCAATTGCATTCCCCGGTCCTAGTGTCGATACGCTGCCGCGCGACGCTGGTGAAGCTTGGGCAAAACTCAGGCATTCACTTCCGGCCCGCCCACTGGGGCAGGAAGCAATCTGGTTCCCGGAGTGTCTGCTCTTGAATCCCCGAAGCGTCGACTCGCCTTACCGGTCGAGTTTATGGGCGGCGCTGGAGACTTAGTCAAGAGGACACGCTCCGTTTTCGCGCACAGCTGATCCGATTCGGGCCGCATTTGCGTGACCATAATCACATTGAGGATTTCCCCTACAGATGTGCGGACCGCTCACGCCCACGATTCTTCCGTGGATACCATCTTCGACTAGCCAGACTAGCGCAGCCCCCATCGCTACCCGCCGCCGCCGCCGAGCCCTAGAATGGCGCCATGAGCACCCTGACCTACCGTGCGGCCACGCTGGCCGACATCCCCGCCCTGATCACCCTGGTCACCTCGGCCTACCGTGGCGACGCCAGCCGTGCCGGCTGGACCACCGAAGCGGACATCCTGGACGGCGCGCGCATTGACGCGATCGGCCTGAAAGCCGACATCGAGCGCGAGCGCAGCACCGTCCTGCTGGCCGAACGTGACGGCACGCTGGTCGCCTGCGCCCATGTGGCCGACGACCACGGCAAGGGCTACTTCGGCATGTTCTCGGTGGACCCGGTGCAGCAGGGTGGCGGCATCGGCAAGCAGGTGATGGAGGCGGCCGAAGCCCATGCCGCGCGCGAATGGGGCGTGCCGGTGATGCAGATGACGGTGATCGACGTCCGCGATGAACTGATTGCCTTCTACGAGCGTCGCGGCTACCAACGCACCGGCATCAAGAAGCCGTTCCCCTACGGCGATGAACGGTTCGGTATTCCCAAGCGCGACGATCTGCGCTTCGAGGTCCTCGAGAAGCCGCTGGCGGCGCAGGCATGAGCGAGACCTGGACCTTCGTCTGCGCCACCGCCGAGCTGCTGCCCGGCGAGATGAAGAGCACCTTCGACGAGGTCACCGGCACCCCTATTGTCGTGTTCAATCTCGATGGCGATCTGTACGCCCTCGAAGATCAGTGCACGCATGAAGAGTTCGAGCTGTCCTCGGGGACGTTCGATACCACAGAGGGCAGCATCGAATGCGTGCTGCACAGCGCGCGCTTCGACGTGCGCGACGGCCGCGCCCTGTGCGCGCCAGCGTACTCGCCGGTGCCGAAATTCCCGGTAAAGCTGGAACACGGCGGGGTCTGGACCCGCGACGATCGCGAGTGATCCGGGCAACGCGATAGGAAACCTGAATTGGGTAGCAGCAACTTCTGTGATGCCTGCCACAGGACGGTGGATACGAATCATTATCGTTTCTGTTAATTTAGCGTCATTCGCCGTCCCGGCCTGACCGACCCCGCCTCATGGCTTCCGCCCGCGTCGCCCATCCCGCCCGCTGGACCCCGCTGCTGCTGACCGCCGCCGCCATGATGTGCCTGCTTGTCGCCCTGCTGGGCGGCAAGGCTTCGGTGAACGCGGGCACGGCCCAGACGATACGCGCCGCGGTAGCCGGGTCCAGCCAATGCGGGGACCCGGCACCCAGCCGCCCCGAACCGGGCTTCCACGCCTGCGCGGCGACCGAAAAAGAAGCCGAACATGCCAGACCCGGCACGCCCGCGGCACCGGGCTGGCGCCAGACCCTGCTGTCGTCAAGAGGCAGCGTAGTAGCGACTGACGTCCCACTGCGGTCCAGCATTCCGACGCGGCCGCTGCGCTCGCACCTGTCCCAGGCGCCTCCCGTCCGCGCCTGACCACGCCGCGCTGGCCGACCGCTGCGCGCGCCGCTGACTGCTGTCCGCCCTACCCCGTTTCCGTATCGATCGCCCGTCCGTGCTCCTGCGTGCGCGACTCACCTGTGCGCGTGCGCGGTCCTTCCCTTTCCGTTTCCAGGTCTTCACCTCTCATGATCAAGAGCCGCAAACACTCCTTCCCGTCGCGCAGCGCTGCCAGCCTGGCCACCGCCAGCCTGGTCACCGGGCTGAGCCTTGCCGCGCTGCCGCTGGCCGCACAGGCCGAGTCCAGCGACAGCAACGCCCGCACGCTCGACCAGGTGCACGTGCTGGCCACGCGCGGGTTCAAGGTCGACAAGGTCGCCTCGCCGAAGTTCACCCAGTCGCTGCAGGACACCCCGCAGACCATCCAGGTGATCACCCGCGACCTGTTCACCCAGCAGGGCGCCACCACCCTCACCGATGCGCTGCGCAACAGCCCGGGCGTGGGCACCTTCTATGTCGGCGAGAATGGCAACACCAATACCGGCGACAGCATTTTCATGCGGGGTTTCGACACCTCGAGCAGCATCTTCGTGGACGGCGTGCGCGATGTCGGGTCGATCTCGCGCGATGTGTTCAACACCGAACAGGTGGAAGTTTCCAAGGGACCGGCCGGCACCGACAACGGCCGCTCGGCGCCGACCGGTTCGATCAACATGGTCAGCAAGCAGGCGCACCTGCATGACGAGGTCAGCGGTACCCTTGCAGCGGGCAGCGACAGCCAGCTGCGCGGCACCGCCGACTGGAACCAGGCCCTCGGGGCCACCAGCGCCCTGCGCCTCAACGCCATGTGGCAGGACAACGACCAGCCGGGCCGCGACCACGTGAACAATTCGCGCTGGGGCATCGCGCCGTCGCTCGCGTTCGGCCTGGGCACCAACACCCGCTACATCCTCAACCTGCTGTACGTGGACCAGGACAACGTGCCCGATGGCGGCGTGCCGACGCTGGGCCTGCCCGGCTGGACCCCGCAGCCGACGCTGGAGCAGCTGGCCGGGCATCCGGTGAACCCGGAAAACTTCTACGGCACCCGCGCCGACCATGACGATGTCACCGCGAAGATGGCGACCTTCCGCATCGAGCACGACTTCAACGACAGCGTGCGCCTGACCAATACCGCACGCTGGGGCCGCACCGAGCAGGACTACCTGCTGACCGCCTTCATGGGCACCGGCGCCCGTGCCGCCAACGGCGCGCCGACCGGCAACATCCGCTATACCGACCGCAACAACCTGGACACCTACACCATCGCGCGCAGCCTGCCGACCTTCAAAGACCAGCAGAACACCATCCTCACCGACCAGCTCAACCTGCGTGCCGACTTCGCCACCGGCGCGATCGAGCATAACCTGAGCACCGGGCTGGAGTTCACCCGCGAGGAGCTGCGGAGCTTCGGCCAGGCTGCGACCAACGGCACCACCTGGTCGCCCGCCAACCTGTACACCCCCGACTGGAACGCTACCGGCCTGACCTGGGCGCACAACGGCGCCGACAGCCGCGGCAAGACCACCACCTCGTCGGTGTACCTGTTCGACACCCTGCACTTCACCGACAGCTTCCTGGTCACCGCCGGCCTGCGTGCCGACCACTACACCACCGACTACGACAGCGCCGTGGTCTGCGGCGGGCGCGGCCCGGCCTGCGGCAGCAACCCGGTGGGCACGGTGATCGCCAATCCCTCGCTGTCCCATTCCGACACCCTGTTCAACTGGAAGCTGGGCGCGGTGTACAAGGTGGCTGACATCGTCAGCCTGTACGGCAACTACGCGCTGTCGCAGCAGCCGCCGGGCGGCAGCAACTTCCAGCTGAGCAGCTCGGTGAGCAGCGCCGACAACCCCAGCCTGGACCCGCAGAAGGCCAAGACCCTGGAAGTGGGCACCAAGTGGGCGTTCCTGGATGACGCGCTGGCGTTCAACGTGGCGCTGTTCAAGACAGAGGTCAGCAACGAGATCAACACCCAGGTGCTCGACGACGCCGGCAACCCCACCCAGACCGGCAAGAAGTCGGTGCAGGGCATCGAGGTGTCCACCGTGGGCCGCATCACCGAGAACTGGTCGGTGTCGGCCGGCTACAGCCATCTGGATACGGAAGTGGAGGAAGGCGCCAACGTGGCGGCCGACGGAACCCGCAACCTCACCTACACCCCGGGCGCGACCTTCACCAGCTGGACCAGCTACACCTTCCCGTTCGGCCTGACCGTGGGTGGCGGCGTGCGCTACGCCGGCCAGATGCACCGTGGCACCGACGGTGCGGTAGGCACGCCGGCGTTCACCAAGTCCTACACCGTCTACGACGCGGTGGCCTCGTATGCGATCAACGAGCACCTGGTGCTGCGCTTGAACGCCTACAACCTGTTCGACAAGGACTATGTGGCCGCGATCAACAAGAGCGGCTACCGTTACACCCCGGGCGCCCCGCGCAGCGTGCTGTTCAGCGCGGACTTCCGCTTCTGATCCACCAAGGACCCTGCCATGCTCCTGCACGTTCCCGATGTCCTCACCGCCGACGAACTGGCCCACCTGCAGCGCGCGCTTGCCGCGGCAGACTGGGCCGACGGCCGCGAGACCGTGGGCGTGCAGGGCGCGCAGGTCAAGCGCAACCAGCAGTTGCCTGACGCCTCACCGCTGAAGGCCGAGCTGGGCAGGATCGTGCTGGCGGCGCTGGAACGGCACCCGCTGTTCTTCGCCGCCGCACTGCCGCTGCGGATCCTGCCGCCGCGCTTCAACCGCTACCAGGGCGGTGGCGAATACGGGTTCCATGTGGATGGCGCGGTGATGATCACTACCGCCGACGGCCAGCGCAGCCACCTGCGTTCGGACGTGTCGTGCACGTTGTTCCTCAATGCACCGGAAGATTACGAGGGCGGTGAGCTGGTGATCAGCGACACCTACGGCGAGCATGAGGTGAAGCTGCCCGCAGGCGATCTGGTGCTGTATCCGTCCAGCAGCCTGCACAAGGTGAACCCGGTCACCGCCGGTACGCGGGTGGCCTCGTTCTTCTGGGTGCAGAGCATGGTGCGGGATGACGGCGCGCGGCGGATGCTGCTGGAAATGGACGGGGCGATCGAGAAACTGCGGGTGACCGGGGCCGATCCGGGCGCGGTGCTGCAGCTGACTGGCGTGTACCACAACCTCCTGCGGCGCTTCAGCGAGACCTGACCAATCGCGTAGACCCTGCGTGGTTGAACGAAGCCAGCGCCTATTCCTTCAGGACGATCTGTAAATCATTCCTATTTGCGTTTGACACAAACGCTATCTACAATTCCCGCCGCGCCGGACCCCCGGCGCATTCGACAGGGACTCCGTCTTGCGCCACCCCCATCGCCACCGCAGCTTTGCCCCCGCCATGCGCGGGCAGCGCCCTGCGTTGGGCACGGTGCTGGCGTGGCTGGCCCTGCTGTCGATGCTGCTGGGCAGCCTGCCGCTGGCGGAAACCCACCTGCCCGGCACCGCCGCGCTGGTGCTGCAGCTGCCCGCCGAAGAACGCCCCGCCGGTGAGCACCGGCTGCAGGAAGAATCGCCGGCCACGCCACGCCGCATGGGCAGCGCCCGCCCGGCTGCCGAACCGCTCCGCGAGCGGCCGGTAGTGCGGGTCGAATCGATTGACGCCTTCCTGGCCACGTTGGCCGACCTCCCGCCACAGACCGCACCGGCCGTGGATTCGGCGCCGGCCACGCCGCTACCTGCGGCCCCCGGCCTGCGCGTCCAGCGCGGCCAGGCCCCGCCACAGGGTTGATTGCGTCAGCGCCTGCGGCTTGATCGCGCATGGCCACCGCTGACCGCACTGCCCCAACCCGCGCTGCGGGTACCCCACGCATTTTCTGATCCTGCTGCGGCCCCGGCCACGGCATTTCCGCTTTCGCATCCATGTCGAGGAAACCCACCATGGCCCAGCGCCATCGTCGTTGCACGTCCCTGTCCCGCCGCACCCTCAGCATCGCCCTGCTCACCGCATTGAGCGCCCCCGTCTTGGCCGCAGGCGAGGCCGCCGGCGACCCCAGGACCCTGGACCAGGTGGTGGTCACCGCCTCCGGCTTCGAGCAGAAGATCACCGACGCCCCGGCCAGCATCAGCGTGGTCAGCCGCGAAGAACTCAGCAAGCGCCCCTATACCAGCCTGGTGGACGCGCTGCGCGACGTGGAAGGCATCGACGTGGGCATGGAAACCACCGACAAGAACGGCCGCGCCACCATTTCCATGCGCGGCATGCCGTCCGAGTACACCCTGGTGCTGATCGATGGACGTCGCCAGAGCAACGTGGGCCAGCTGTACCCGAACAACTTCGGCGGCGGCCAGTTCGCCTACCTGCCGCCGCTGGATGCCATCGAGCGCATCGAAGTGGTGCGCGGCCCGATGTCCACGCTGTACGGTTCGGATGCCATGGGCGGGGTGATCAACATCATCACCCGGCGCAACCAGGACAGCTGGCACGGCTCGGTGACCCAAGGCTTCACCGTGCAGCAGGACGACCAGTTTGGCGATGCGCGCACCACCGACGTGTACCTGACCGGCCCGCTGGTGAAGGAACGGTTGGACGTGGCCGTGCGCGGGAGTTATTACGATGCCAAGGCCTCCAACCCGGAATGGGAAGCACTGACCCTGCCCGACGGCACGCTGTGGGAACGCAGCATCGGCTTCGGCGGTGGTGGCAAGGCGGTGGCCAACACCAACTGGAACACCGGCGTGCGCCTGAGCTGGTCGATCAACGACGACCACGACCTGTCGCTGGACTACGACGTCTCGCGCCAGAAGTACGACAACAGCGAAGGCCAGACCGGCACCCTGGACAGCTTGGCCAGCCTGTGGCGAGTCGGCAATGCCACCATCCCCAACCCGAACGGCAACGGCACGGTCACCCGCCGCGTGGTGCAACCCCGCGTGGGCTATACCGCCTACCAGCGCTATGAGCGCGACCAGCTGGCGCTGACCCACCAGGGCCGTTACGCCTTCGGCACCTGGCAGACCACCTTGACCCAGACCAAAAGCAACAACCTGGGGCGCTCGCTGCCGTTGACCCTGGACGAACGCGCCAACCTGCAGACGCTGTGGAACGACGTGTGCCGCCGCACCGGCGCGGCCAACAACTGCGCGGCCGGCAGCCGCAACGGGCTGTCGGCGTTGAACCCGACCGAGCTTGCGCGGCTGCAAGCCTTCCTGCCGCGACCGCTCCGTACCATGGAGCTGGAAGGCTACGTGCTGGACACGATGCTGGACATGAGCTTCGACGCGCACAAGCTGACCTTGGGCGGCCAGTACACCGACACCGACATGATCGACGGCGTCTTCGGCATGGACGGCGCCGGCTACCGCGACAACGTGAAGCAGAAGCACCGCATGTGGTCGGTGTTCGCCGAGGACAACTGGGCACTCACCGACGCGCTCACCGCCACCTTGGGCGTGCGTTATGACGACCACAACATCTTCGGCAGCCACGTCAGTCCGCGCGCCTACCTGGTGTGGAACGCCAGCGATGCCTGGACCTTCAAGGGTGGCGTGAGCACCGGCTACAAGACCCCGCGCCCGGACCAGCTGTTCCCCGGCGTCACCGGGTTCGGTGGCCAGGGCGTGCTGCCGCTGGTGGGTTCGCCCAACCTGCAGCCGGAAACCAGCACCAACTATGAAATCGCGTCGTACTACGAGGGCGAGCGCTGGGGCATCAGCGTCACCGGTTTCCTCAACACGTTCGACGACAAGATCGCCAGCGGCGGCACCTTCCCGAACTGCGAAGTGGCACCGGTCGGCGGCGGCTACTGCGTGGACGTGGGCCCGGGCTGGGCGGCGCTGGGCTACAGCACCTTCAGCCAGAGCGTGAACATCGATACGGCTGAAACGCGGGGCATTGAAGCGGCGGCGCACGTGGACCTGCTGCAGAACCTGCAGCTGCGCGGCAACTACACGTATACGAAGTCCGAGCAGACCAGTGGCGCCGCGAACGGCCAACCGATCGCCGGCAATCCCGCCAAGCACATGGCCAATGCCAGCCTGAACTGGCAGGTCAGTGAGGCGGTGAGCCTGTCGTTGATCGGCGAAGGCCGCTACGACCGCTACCGCGACACGCTGGTGAGCAACGTGGGCGGGGTGAGTTCGTCGCAGGTGCGGTATTACGACGATTACACCATCTTCCACCTGGGCGGCAGCTGGGACATCAACGAGTGGCTGACGGTGAACGCGCGGGTCAACAACCTGTTCGACAAGGACTTCGTTTCGCAGTCGTGCATGCTGATCAGCGACAGCGAATTCAACTGCGTGGATGATTACGCGACGAAGGACCAGCGACGGAGTTACTGGATTTCGTTGAACGCGGCGTTCTGACGTCCCGGCGCTGCGCGCCGCCGCCCGACCAACGGTCGGGCGCTACCGGCTCCCACGCCCCCCGGTAGGTGCCGACCGTTGGTCGGCACACGCCACACCTCGACGGCATCGACCGTTGTTGACCGGCGCGCCACACCCCGGTAGGTGCCGACCGTTGGTCGGCACACCCACACCCCGGAACGTGCCCACCGTTGGTCGAACACGCCACACCCCGGCACGTGCCGATCGTTGGTCGGCACACGCCACACCTCGACGCCATCGACCGTTGTTGACCGGCGCGCCACACCCCGGTAGGTGCCGACCGTTGGTCGGCACACCCACACCCCGTAACGTGACCACCATTGGTCGAACGCGCCACACCCCGACATGTGCCGACCGTTGGTCGGCACACCCACACCCCGACGGCGGCGACCGTTGTTGACCGGCGCGCCACACCCGGATGGCACCAACCGTTTGGCCTGCGTACCCCCCGGTAGGTGCCGACCGTTGGTCGGCACACGCCGCAGACCGGCATCGCGCGACCAACAATTGCGAACCATTCTCATCAATGGTGTAATTGGCTATTCGTCTTCCTGCCGTGACCGTGGCCACCAGCGCTCCCCCTTCCGCCATGCAGCAACAACAGAACCGCGGCTTCTGGCTGCGTACCCTGCACCAGTGGCATTGGATCAGCTCGGCCGTCTGCCTGATCGGCATGCTGCTGTTCGCGGCCACCGGGATCACGCTCAACCACGCCACGAAAATCGAGGCCACCCCGCAGGTGGTCAACCGCCAGCTCGAACTGCCGGCCGACGTGCTCGGCCAGCTCGGCGACCGCGCCGACGGCCACGCCCCGGTGCCGCGCGCCGCGGCCCGCTGGCTGGACCGCGAACTGGGCATTGCCATCGGCCGCCGCCCCGCCGAGTGGTCGCCCGAAGAAATCTACCTGTCCATGCCCAGCCCCGGCGGCGATGCGTGGCTGAGCATCGACCGCGAAACCGGCGCGGTGGAATACGAGGCCACCTCGCGCGGCTGGGTGTCCTACTTCAACGACCTGCATAAAGGCCGCAACGCCGGCCCGGCCTGGGGCTGGTTCCTGGATGTGTTCGCCGTGGCCTGCCTGGTGTTCTGCATCACCGGCCTGTTCCTGCTGCACCTGCACGCCCGCCAGCGCCGCATGACCTGGCCGCTGGTCGGCCTGGGCCTGATGGTGCCGCTGCTGATCGCCCTGATCCTGATCCACTGACATCCCTCGCCCTTCCCTTTCCCGGAGCCGCACCCATGCGCGTCACCCTCACCATTGCCCTGAGCGGCCTGCTGGCCACCTCGCCGGCCTATGCCACCACCCTGGACATCAATGTCGAGGTGCCCAAGCTCAACGTGGCCGAGTACCACCGCCCGTACGTGGCGGTGTGGCTGGAAGGGGCAGACCAGAAGGTCGCCGCCAACCTGGCGGTCTGGTACCAGCAGACCGGCAACAGCGAGGGCCACGGCACCAAGTGGCTGCCCGACCTGCGCCAGTGGTGGCGCAAGAGCGGCCGCGAGCTGAAGGTGCCGGTGGACGGCGTGACCGGGCCGACCAAGCCGGCCGGTACCCACGCGCTGTCGTTCACCGACAGGCAGCCTGCACTGAAGACCCTCGCCCCGGGCAACTACACCCTGGTGGTGGAAGCCGCGCGCGAAGTCGGCGGCCGCGAGCTGCTCAAGATTCCCTTCACCTGGCCGGCCACCGCGCCGCAGACCGGCAAGGCCCAAGGCAGCACCGAACTGGGCCTGGTCACGCTGTCGGCCAAGCCCTGAGTTTTCCCGCCCTCCGCCCGGAGGGCGCCCCATTGCCCGCACCTGGAGTTGTTGATGAAGCGCTCGCTCGTCCTCGCCGCCGCCCTGGCCGCCGCACTTCCGTTCTCCGCCCTTGCCCACAAGGCGTGGCTGCAGCCGTCGCAGACCGTGATTGCCGGCGACAAGCCGTGGATCACCGTCGATGCCGCTGTGTCCAATGACCTGTTCTACTTCAACCACGTGCCGCTGCGCCTGGAGAGCCTGGTCATCACCGCACCGGACGGCAGCACCGTGCAGCCGCAGAACGCGGCCACCGGCAAGTTCCGCAGCGTGTTCGATGTAGAGCTGACCCAGCAGGGCACCTACCGCCTGGCCTCGGTCAACAACGGCCTGTCGGCCAGCTGGGAAGAAGACGGCAAGCCGAGGCGCTGGCGCGGCAACGCGGCCACCTTCGCCACCGAAGTGCCGAAGAAGGCCAAGAAGCTGCAGGTAAGCCAGTCGGTCAACCGCATCGAAACCTTCGTCACCAACGGTACCCCGAATGCCACCGCACTGGCGCCGACCGGCAGTGGCATCGAGCTGGTCGCGCTGGGCCACCCCAATGACCTGTTCGCCGGTGAAGCGGCCACGTTCCGCGTGCTGGTGGACGGCAAGCCGCGCGCCGGGCTGGTCTTCGAAATCACCCGCGGCGGCACCCGCTATCGCAACGCGCAGGACGAGATCAAGCTCACCAGCGACAAGAAGGGCGAGATCACCGTCACCTGGCCCGAAGCCGGCATGTACTGGCTGGAAACCAGCAGCGAAGACAGGAAGACCTCGATCAAGCAGGCCAAGACGCGCCGCCTGAACTACGTGGCCACGCTGGAAGTGCTGCCGCAGTAACGCAACGATTCCGCATTCGACCGCATGACCTCTCTGCTCGACATTGCCAGTCTCGGTGGCCACACCATGGGCACCACCTGGCAGGTGAAACTGGCTGTCGCCGCCGGGCGCGACCTGCACCCGCTGCATGCCGGCATCCAGGCAAAGCTGGATGCCGTCGTGGCGCAGATGAGCACCTGGGAAGCGGACAGCGCTATTTCGCGATTCAACCGCGCCGCTGCCGGCAGCGCGCTGCCGCTGCCGGCGTTGTTTGCCGAGGTGATGGACGGCGCACTCGACATCGCCCGGCGCAGCGACGGCGCGTTCGACCCTACCGTGGGTCCGCTGGTGGCACTGTGGGGCTTCGGTGCGCACGCACATGCACGGCGCGTACCCGACGCGGCCCTGCTTGCCGCCACCCGGACGCGCTGCGGATGGCAGCGGCTGCAGTGGCAGCACGGCACCCTGCTGCAACCGGGCGCGCTGGAACTGGATCTGTCGGCCATCGCCAAGGGCTTCGCGGTGGATCTGGTCAGCCGCTGGCTGCGTGCCGGAATGATCAGTGCCGCGCTGGTGGAAGTGGGCGGCGAACTGCACGGGTACGGCCGCAAACCCGACGGGCAGCCGTGGCGGGTGCTGGTGGAAGCCGGCCCGGAAGAAGAAGTCGCGCTGACAAACCCGCCGCGTGTGCTCGCGCTGGACGATCTGGCCGTGGCCACGTCCGGTGACCGCTTCCATCGGTTCGTCCAGGACGGCACGCAGTACAGCCACACCCTCGACCCGCGCGTGGGCACGCCGGTCACCCGCAGCGCCGCCGCGGTCACGGTGGTCGCTGCCGACGCCCTCCAAGCCGATGGCTGGGCCACCGCGCTCACGGTGATGGGGCGGGACGATGGGCTGGCATTCGCCAACGCGCATGGCCTGGCCGCACGGTTCATCACCCGCACTGCGCATGGCATCGACGAACATCTGAGCACGGCATTTGCCGCACTGCTGGCCGAACAGGAGGCCGCGACATGAAGCGCGGCCCCTCGCGCGCAACGCTGGGCACCCTCGCCATGTTGGCCCTGCTGGCCCTGCTGGCGGGGCTGCTGCTGCGTCTGCACCTGCAGGAAGACTGGTGGCCGGGTGCGCCGCTGGCGTCGCACTGGCGCTGGGCGACGGCCAGCCTGGCGGCCTACGCCGCGCTGTGTACGCTGCTGTGGTGGCGCGGTCGCCCGCGCGACGACGTCGCCCGCGAAGACGAACAGGCGCCGCTGCTGCTGGTCTGGGCCAGCCAGACCGGCTTTGCCCAACAGCTGTGCGAACGCAGCGCCGAGGTGCTGCGCGCGGCCGGGGTCAACGTGCGCGTGCGCGGCCTGCACCAGGTCGACGCCGCGCTGCTGCAGCAGACCACGCGCATGCTGCTGATCGCCAGCACCACCGGCGAAGGCGACGCACCGGACCATGCGCTGCCGTTCCTGCGCCGGGTGATGCCGCAGGCACTGGCGTTGCCGCACCTGCACTACGGCGTGCTGGCGCTGGGCGATCGCAGCTACGGCCACTTCTGCGCCTTCGGCCACCAGCTCGACGCCTGGCTGCGCCGGCACGGCGCGCATCCGCTGTTCGACACGGTGGACGTGGACAACGCCGACCCGGCCGCACTGCGCCACTGGCAGCAGCTGCTGGGCCAGCTGGGCGGCAACGTCACCGAGCTGCCCGACTGGACCCCGGCGCACTACCAGCCCTGGCGGCTGCAGTCGCGCCGCCAGGTCAACACCGGCAGCCCCGGTGCGGCCACCTGGACGGTGGCCCTGGCGCCGGCCGACGGTGTGCTTCCAGGGTGGCAGGCCGGCGATGTGGTGGAGATCGGACCGCAGCACAATCCCGACGAGGTCGATGCATGGCTGGCCCGGCACGCCCGCGACGGCTACGCGCAGGTCGAAGGGCGGTCGCTGCGCGACTGGCTGGCGCGTTCGCACCTGCCGGTGCTGACCGATTCGGTCCCCGCCGGGGACGCCGCGCTGGTCGCTGCGCTCAAGCCACTGCCGCACCGCGAATACTCCATCGCCAGCACGCCGGCCGAAGGCCAGGTGCTGCTTCTGCTGCGCCGCCTGCTGCGCCCCGACGGCACGCCGGGGCTGGGCAGCGGTTGGCTGTGCGACCACGCCGCGCTGGGCGGACGCATCGACCTGCGTTTCCGCAGCAATCCGAATTTCCATGCGCCAGCGCCCGAGGTGCCGTTGATCCTGATTGGCAACGGCACCGGCATTGCCGGGCTGCGCGCGCACCTGCGTGCACGGGTCGAACAGGGCGCCGCGCGCAACTGGCTGCTGTTCGGCGAGCGTACCGCCGCGCACGATTTCCATTTCGGCGACGACATCCTGGGCTGGCAGCGTGCCGGCATGATCGCGCGGCTGGACACGGTGTTCAGCCGCGACGGCGGCGCCCACCGTTACGTGCAGGACCGGCTGCTGGCCGAGCTGGACACGTTGCGCCAGTGGCTGCGCGACGGCGCCACGATCCTGGTCTGCGGCAGCCTGCAGGGCATGGCCCCGGCGGTGGACGCGGTGATCGAGCAGGCGTTGGGGCGCGAAGGAAAAGAAGCCTTGATCGTCGCCGGCCGCTACCGCCGCGACGTGTATTGACGCGCACCGCGCAAAGATCGCTGCGCAGAACCCATCGCATGCTCACCTCACCAGGTAGAGCGGACTGACAGTCCGCTCTACCTGCGGGAGGCTACGCGGATTGCCAGCAGTTCACCGCCACCGGTCAGCGCGTAACGCTTTCGCGCCCCCGCCGCCAGCCACGCGGTGTCGCCCTGCTGCAACGGCGGCAGGTCTGGCTCGCCTTCGAACTGCGCCTGCCCGGCCAGCAGATGGATCGCCCATGCCGTGCCCGGTTCGGTGAAGAAGAACATGCTGCCCACCAGCGGCCGATGCAGCAGCGCGGCGTCGATCCGGTCACGGCGCCACATCAGGTTGAAATCGTGGGTCAGCCCATCCACCAGCTCGCCGCTGACCGCCGCCTCGCCGGCAAAACGCAGGCGATCATGCGGTGGCAGCAGCGTGTGCACCGCGCCATCGGCGAAGCGCAGGCGCAGCCCCTCCCCGCGCAGCAGCACCAGCTCGCGCTCGACCCCTGGAAACGACGAGAACGCCGCGTCCTGCTCGATCTCGGCAATCGACAATCGCAGCTGCCACTCGTCGTTGTCGGGCACGCGCAGGATTTCGCGCGTCCACCCCAGGCCGTTGCGCCAGCGCTCGCGGCGGTATTCAAAGCTCGGGATGACGCGCGTGGCAGCGCTCAAGGCAGTAGCGGTCGACATGCCGCCATTGTGCCTCAGCCGCTGCTGCCGCCGCAGTCGGTGCTGAGCAGCTGTGAGTGTGCCAGCCACGCCTTGTCCGGGTAGTAGGCGAACACCATCGCCCCGCCGCGCAGGCTGTCGATCAACGGCCGCGCCACGGTCAGGCGCACGGCCGGGCAGCCCAGGCTGCGACCCAGCCGGCCCTGCAGGCGCGCGATGCCGGGGTTCACGTACGGCGCGCCGTGGACGACGATGGCGCGGTCGCGCGCCTTGTCGTTGAAGCCGGGCTCCAGGCCCTCCAGCCGCAGCGAATAGCCGTTGCCGCCCATGTAGGTTTCCTTGGCGGTGAAGGCGCCCAGGCTGGACATGAAACTGCCGTCGCGGTTGGAGAAGCGCTCGGTCGCATTGCCGCCGCTGTTGCGCCCGTGCGCGACCCATTCTTCGAACAGCAGTTTCTGCCGGGCAAGGTCGAACACCCACATGCGCTGCTCGGTGGACGGCCGCGAATAGTCGATTACGCCCAGGCGCGTCGGATCGACCCCCAGCTCGGGCCGCCGCAGCGCACAGCGCATGGCCTTCGCCGCCAGTTGCAGCACCTTGCGGTCCGCATTGGGCGCCGTACGCGCCATCATCTCGGCCATCTGCTCTGCCGGCAGCGCCGGCCGTTGGCCGGCTCCCGACCCCGCCTGGGCCGGCCGGCGGTCGGCGCCAGCGGCACCTGCATCGCCCCCTGAGAGGGCGAGCGCGGTGGTCCCCATCAGCAGGAAAAGCGCAATGCGGTAAGCCATCCTTACAAGGTGGCCCCGGCAGCGTCGGATTCCAAGACCGGCTGCAGGTTCTGTTCATCGGCCACCGGGCGAACCGCCGGCAGGCTGGTCACCAGCAGCGTGGTGCCGGGCACCAACGCCTTGTACAGCTGTGCGGCGAACGCCGGCGGCAAGGCCATCGGCAGGCTGGGCGTGGCCAGCAGGTCCGGGCTGGCATTGCCGGGGCTCTGGCCCAGCAGCGGGTAAGCGGTCCACGTGTGCAGCTTCTGGCTGGCGTCGAGCGGGCTGGCGGTGTCCGAATAGCCCTGCTGCATGACGAACAGGGTGGTGCCCTGGAACGCCGGCAGCGCCTTCGCTTCCAGCCGCGACTCGCCGATGAGCACGCCGTCGCGCAGGACGTACAGGCGCTGGTCGTGCAGGCTCACCAGGATGCCGACCTGCCCGGATGGCGCGGCGCTGTCGTTCCAGTAGTGATCCGGCGCGCTGGTGGTTTCCAGCAGGGCCTTGCCGGTGCTGTTCACCGGCGCCAGCACCGCCGGGTAGGCCAGCGTCATCGGCGCGCTTTTGGCGTCGGCCACCACCACGGTGTCGCCGCGCTGGGTTTCGCTGAACAGTTTCTGCGCGAAGGCCTGCGGCAACCGTACGCAGCCATGCGACGCGGGGTGCCCGGGCAGGTTGCCGCCGTGCAGGGCGATGCCGTCCCAGGTCAGCCGCTGCATGTAGGGCATCGGCGCGCTGTTGTAGAGGCTGGACTTGTGGTCCTTGTCCTTCTGCAGGATGGTGAACACCCCGGTCGGCGTTTCATGCCCGGGTTTGCCCGAACTGATCGTGCTCAGGCCGATGGCGATGCCGTTGCGGTACACGTAGGCACGCTGCTCATCCAGGCTGACCACCAGCACGATCGGCCCCGCTGGCGAGATTTCCGGGTGCCAGAGGAACTGGCCGGGCTTGAGATCGGTGGGGCTGGCAGGCTCGGGCGCGGACCACGCCGGGAGTGCCATGACGGCGATGAGCGAACCGGCGATGTGGGTCAACAGCGTGCGGCGTGTGAGCATGTGGCCTTCCCTCGGGTGGGTCGAGGACACGCATGGCGTGTCGCTACGCATGATGGCCAGCGCCATCGTCCTGCGCACGTAGAAGGTCGTCGCGACACGCCATGCGTGTCAACCGCGCGCAGCGCGGCCCAGCCCTCCAACACCGCAGAACATACGGTGACAGGGGTGGGCTCGCCGTTGAAACCCACCACAACCCCAAACAAAATTGCCCGGTCACACATCCCTGTGTGGACCGGGCAATCGTCACGTCCCTGTCGGCATCCCGCCTTCCCCCTGTGCGTCCTGCCCAGTATGGGTGCCGGCCATGCTCCCTGCACTCGGCCGAATTTCGTTCCGCCATCCCTCCCCGTCCCGGGATTGGATGCCACCGTCCTGGTGGATCCGCGCCATTCCTTCCGCGCTGCGTCCCTGCGTGCCGCCTCCCTGCGGCTGTCGTGGTGGCCGGCTCCTGCCTGGCCGCCGTGACCGGCGTCGTGCCGGTCGCGACCGATTCCCCTACGTCAGCGCCTTGGAACGGGTGCCGGCACGGCCCTCCTGGGCGGTGCCGCCGTGGGCGCCGCCATGGCCCCCACCGTCATCCGTCGTCGATTCCGTTCGACCGTTGCTGTCCCTATCCCCTTCACCCGTGCCAGTTCCTCGACCCGGATGAACGGTCCGTGTTGTCGCCGGTACGCGACGATCGCCTGGGCCTTCCTGGGCCCCACGTTCGTCAATCCCTGCTGCAGCGTCGACGCGTCGGCGGTGTTGATGTTGATCCGCTCCGCCGCCAGGGCAGTGCCGCTCAACAACAGTCCCAGCGCAAGCGCCTTCCACGAAAACCAAGGCCCCACCGTGCAGCTCCCTGTGACTTCGGACCGACTGCTGCCGGCATCCCGTCGGAGCAGTCAGTGTCCCTCGCCACATGCACACAGCCTATCGTCGACATCACCTTCACACAGCCAGCCAAATACCTGACGTGGTGTAGGAAAAACCCTACCCCGTGCACAGGCGTAGAATGGCGCGATCAGCCACATGCACTCGGAGTTACCTGATGGACAGCGCCAAGCTCGGCCAATTCGTCAATGAAAAGTGGGACAGCGAGATCGTTCCGCAACTGGTCGAATACATCCGCATTCCCAACAAATCGCCGATGTTCGATGCCAATTGGGTCGAAAACGGCTATATGGAGCAGGCGGTCACGCTGATGGAAAGCTGGGCCAAGGCCCAGAACCTGCCGGGCCTGCAGGTGGAAGTGGTGCGCCTGGAAGGCCGCACCCCGCTGCTGCTGCTGGAAATTCCCGCCACCGGCGCCGAAACCGGCGACGACACCGTGCTGCTGTACGGCCACCTGGACAAGCAGCCGGAAATGACCGGCTGGGACGACGACCTGGGCCCCTGGCTGCCGGTGCTGCGCGGCGACAAGCTGTACGGCCGTGGCGGCGCCGACGACGGTTACGCCATCTTCGGCTCGCTGGCCGCCGTGCTGGCGCTGCAGGCGCAGAACCTGCCGCACGCCCGCTGCGTGGTGCTGATCGAGGCCTGCGAGGAGTCGGGCAGCTACGACCTGCCGGCCTACGTGGACCACCTGGCCGACCGCATCGGCAAGCCGTCGCTGGTGGTGTGCCTGGACTCGGGCTGCGCCAACTATGACCAGCTGTGGTGCACCACTTCGCTGCGCGGCCTGACCGGCGGCAACTTCTCGGTGAAGGTGCTCAATGAAGGCGTGCACTCCGGCGACGCGTCCGGCGTGGTCCCGTCCAGCTTCCGCCTGCTGCGCCAGCTGCTGTCGCGGATCGAAGACGAGAACACCGGCCGCATCCTGATCGACGGCATGCACGTGGAGATTCCGGACGAGCGCCAGGCCCAGGCCAAGCGTGCCGCCGAGGTGGTGGATACCGAGATCTTCGAGAAATTCCCGATGGTCGACGGGCTGCGTCCGATGAACGAAGACCTGACCGAGCTGGTGCTCAACCGCACCTGGCGCCCGGCACTGTCGGTGACCGGCGTGGACGGCATGCCGCCGCTGGCCTCGGCCGGCAACGTACTGCGTCCGCATACGGCGGTGAAGCTGTCGCTGCGCCTGCCGCCGACCGCCGACGGCAAGGCCTGCGGCGAACTGCTGAAGGAGGCCCTGCTGCGCGATCCGCCGAACGGCGCGGAAGTGAAGCTGGACCTGGAAAAGGCCTCCTCGGGCTGGAACGCGCCGGCGATGGCGCCGTGGCTGACCCAGGCCATCGACGAGGCCAGCCAGACCTTCTTCGGCAAGCCGGCGATGTACATGGGCGAAGGCGGCTCGATTCCGTTCATGGGCATGCTGGGCGAAAAGTTCCCGGGTGCGCAGTTCATGATCACCGGCGTGCTGGGCCCGCATTCCAACGCGCACGGCCCGAACGAGTTCCTGCACATCCCGATGGGCAAGCGCGTGACCGCGTGCGTGTCGAAGGTGATCAGCGAGCACTACGCGGCCAGCCTGCGCGGTGAAACCAGCGGCTCGCCGGTGGCTGCCGACAGCGGCACCCGCCATGGTGGACACGGCTGCTGCTGACCCGTAGCGCCGGGCCCTGCCCGGCGCCATGATCGACGCGGAGGGACGCAGCCTTTTGCTAGGCTGCGTCCATCTCCTGCAGGAAACACGCGATGGACGGTCTGTTCGGCAGCACCAGCTGGCTCTATATCATCCTGGTCGGCTTCATCGTCGGCCTGTTCGGGCGCTTCTTCATGCCCGGCAACAACCGCATGGGCTGCCTGCTGACCATCGTGCTCGGCATCGTCGGCGCGCTGGTGGCCGGCTGGTTCGGCCAGTACATGGGCTGGTACTCGCGCGGTGAGCCGGCCGGTTTCATCGGCGCGATCCTTGGCGCCATCGCCGTGCTGGCGGTGCTGCGACTGTTCAGCGGCAGGCGCTGACGCTCCTCCCCTCATTCCCCCGCGCGCCGCCGCGCGCCGCATCGACGTACCCGTCCATGAACGATCCCGCTTCCGACCCACTGCGCGCCGAACTGCGCCGGCAGTGGACCTGCACCGCCCTGGCCGACCCCGACCTGCACCTGGACCGCGCGTCGGTGGATGCGGGCTTCCGCAGCTACTGGCGGGCCACCAGCGCGCACGGCAGCCACATCGTGATGGATTCGCCGCCGGGCCTGGAAGACGTGCGGCCATGGCTGCGCATGCACGACCTGCTCGAACCCAACGGCGTGCGCGTCCCGCGCGTGCTGGCGCGCGATGAAGCCCAGGGCTTCCTGCTGCTGGAAGACCTGGGCGGGCCAACCCTGGCGCGGCATATCGATGACGCCAACGCCGACGCCTGGTTCGATGCGGCGTTTGCGCAGTTGATCCGCCTGCAGTCGATCCCGGTGCCCGATGGCATGGGCACGTTCGGCGAGGCGCTGCTGCAGCGTGATGCGGGCCTGTTCGACGACTGGTTCCTGCAGCGCCACCTTGGCCTGCAGCTGGATTGCGGTGCGCTGGAGGAGCTGCAGCTGGCCCACCGCCGGTTGATGGACAACGCCTTGCAGCAGCCGCAGGTGCTGACCCACCGCGACTTCATGCCGCGCAACCTGATGCCGGTCGAGGGTGGCCCGGCGGTACTGGACTTCCAGGACCTGGTGCGCGGGCCGATTGCCTACGACCCGGTCAGCCTGTTCAAGGATGCCTTCCTGAGCTGGCCGCTGGAGCGCGTGGATGCCTGGCTGGCGCGCTACCACGCGCAGGCGCTGGCGGCCGGGCTGCCGGTGCGCCCATGGCCGCAGTTCCTGCGCGACGCCGACTGGATGGGCGTGCAGCGCCACCTGAAGATCCTCGGCCTGTTCGTGCGCCTGCGCGACCGCGATGGCAAGGGTCACTACTTCGCCGACGCGCCGCGTTTCATCCGTTACCTGGATGAAGTACTGCCCCGCCATCCGGAACTGGGCGGCTTGAATGCGCTGCTGCAGGAGCGGATCAAGCCGGCAATGGCGGCGCTGGCGCTGCCGGTGGCGAGCCGCGCATGAAGGCGATGATCTTCAGCGCCGGCAAGGGCGAGCGCATGCGTCCGCTCACGCTGACCACGCCCAAGCCGCTGCTGGTGGCGGGCGGCAAGCCGCTGATCGCGTGGCACCTGGAGCGGCTGGCGGCGGCGGGTTTCAGCGAGGTGGTGATCAATACCTCGTGGCTGGGCGACCAGTTCGAACCCGCGCTGGGCGATGGCAGCCGCTGGGGCCTGCGCCTGCATTTCATCGACGAAGGCGCGGTGCCGCTGGAAACCGGTGGCGGCATCCTCAACGCGCTGCCCGTGCTCGGCGATGCGCCGTTCCTGGTGGTCAACGGCGATGTCTGGACTGATGTGGATTTCCGCCCCCTGCCGCAGCAGCCCGACGGCGACGCGCACCTGGTGCTGGTCGACAACCCGGCGCAGCACCCGCGTGGGGATTTCATCCTGCGCGGCGATGGCAGCGTCAGCGATGCGGGCGATGCGCCGCGGCTGACCTATGCGGGGGTGGGCGTGTATCGTCCGTCGATCCTGCAAGGCTGGCGCGATGTGATTGGCGCCACCGAAGGCGCGGCAGCAACGCCGCCGCAGTTCGGATTGGCGCCGCTGATGCGCCATGCAATGGCGAAGGGCCGCGTCACCGGGCAGTACCACGCCGGACGATGGACGGACGTGGGCACGCCAGAACGCCTCGCACTGCTGGACGCAACCCTGGCGTAGGTTGGATGAACGCATCGCCATGCGCGCGGAACCTGCCGCCTTGACGGGGCATGATTCGGGTGTGGCTCTACAGCCGGTGCGACCCTTCTTCCACCACCTGCCGCAAAAACGGCACGGTGATGCGCCGCTGCGCGGCCAGCGATTCGCGGTCCAGCCAGTCCAGCAGGCTGACCAGGCTGCCCAGCTCGCGGCCGGTACGGGTCAGCAACCACTCGATCGCCGCTTCATCGATCGACAGCCCGCGCCGCGCCGCCCGCTCGCGCAGCACCGCCGCGCGACCTTCGTCGTCCAGCGGCTGCAGCACCACGCGCACGCACTGCTGCAGGCGCGAGCGCAGGTCCGGCAGCACCAGCCCCAGCCGGTGCGGCGCATGCTGCGCGGTGTACAGCAGGGTGACGCCCGCGTTGCGCGCGCGGTTGTGGAAGTCGAACAGCGCCACTTCATCTTCGCGCTGCCCGGCGATGGCATCCAGCCCGTCCAGGGTCACCAGGTCGCGGCCTTCCAGCGATTCCAGCGCGGCGCGCACCCGCCCCACCACCGCCTTCAGCGGGAGATAGGTCGCTTGCCGCCCGGCCTGCTGGGCCAGCGAACACATCGCCAGCGCCTGGTGGGTCTTGCCGGTGCCGGCCGCCCCTTCCAGGTAGACCCAGTGCGGGTCTTCGCCCACCGCAATCGCGCGCAGCTGCGCCAGCGCACCGTCCGGTGCGCCGATGAAGGTTTCCAGTCGCTCGTCCTGCGGGTAGCGCAGGGCAAGCGGCAGCTGCGGCACCACGCTCACTTCAGTTCCGGGCCCTTGGGTGCGTCGACGATCAGGGTCGGCTTGTCGATGTACGAGTCGAGCACGATCGCGGTCTTCTCGCCCGCGTACAGCTCGCTTTCGCGGTACCGCAGGTGGGCGTAGCGCAGCAGCACGTTGCTTACCGCCGCCACCGGCAGCGCCAGCAGCATGCCCAGGAAGCCGAACAGCTGGCCACCGGCCATCACCGCGAAGATCACCGCCACCGGGTGCAGGCCGATCTTGTCGCCGACGATGCGCGGGGTGAGCACGTAGCTTTCCAGCAGCTGGCCCACGGTGAACACCACGCCGACCAGGATCAGCAGCTTCAGGTCGAAGCCCTGCGCCTGCACCAGCGCGGCCAGCACCGCCATGACGATGCCGGTGGTGGCGCCCAGGTACGGGATGAAGCTGATCAGCCCGGCGATCAGGCCGATCAGCAGGCCCAGCTTCAGGCCCACCAGCGACAGGCCGATCGCATAGATCAGGCCCAGCGCCACCATCACCAGGAACTGGCCGCGGATGAACGCTCCCAGCACCTCGTTGGACTCCCGCGCCAACTTGGTGATCGTGCCCACGTGGTTGCGCGGGATGGTGGAGGCCACCCGCTCGACCAGCTTGTCCCAATCGCGCAGGAAGTAGAACGCCAGGATCGGCAGCAGCAGGATGTTGACCACCCAGGTCACCATCGCAAAGCCCGAGCGCGACACGTAGCCGAAGAAGGTCTTGGCGAACCCGCCGGCCTGCTCCCAATGGCTGCGCACCCAGTCGATCAGCCGGTCCGGTTCCAGCCACGGCATGATCTCCATGCCGGTCTTCTGCTCGAACCAGGGAATGCCCTTCTCCATCAGCCACTGCTGCGCCTGCGGGATGGCCGCGATCAGGGTGGAGATCTGGCGCTCGATCATCGGCACCAGGATCAGCAGCGCGGCGGTGATCACCAGCACCATCGCCACGAACACCAGCACCACGCCGGTGTTGCGCGAGCGGCCATTGGCTTCGATCCGGTCCACCAGCGGGTCGCCCAGCCAGGCCAGCGCCAGGGCCAGCACGAAGGGGGTCAGGATCGGGGCCAGCAGCCACACCACCCAGCCCACCGCCAGCGCGAACAGAACGTATTTGACGCGGCGCAGGAACTGCGCGATCTCGGCTTCCGGGGTCAGGATCATCGCAGGCGGTACTCGTTGCTGGCCGGCGGCGGCGGGGTGCCGGGCGCGGCGTCTTCGTCGATCGGCACCGGCAGCGGGGCCAGCGGCACGATCACGCCGTTGTCGCCCAGCATCCGGTTCAACCCGGCCAGGCCGGTGGTCATCTCCAGCGACAGCTCCAGGCGGTTGCCCGAGGCGCGCAGCGGGGTGATGTTGCGCACCACCGGGCTTTCGCGCAGGCCGGCGGCCAGGCGCAGGTAGTCTTCGGCGCTGTTCAGCCCGGTCACCACGATGGTGTAGCTGCCGGCCACGCCCGCGGCCGCGGCCGGCTTGGCGTAGCGGCGCACCAGCGCGTCGGCGGCACCGTCGGCGCCCCCGGCCATCGCACGGCGGGCATCGCTGTCATTGGTGGTCCACGCGTTCAGTTCCTTGCCGCCGTCCACGAACACCCAGTCGGCCACCCAGCCGCCGGTCTTGTCGCGGTAGAGCTTGCCGACCAGCTGCATCGGAGGGGCATAGCGCGAGGAGGCGCGCGCCACGGCTGCGGTGTCCTTGCGCCAGATCGCACCGACCAGGGCCTGCTCGGCCGCGCTGCCGGTGGGCAGGCCCAGCTTGTAGCCGCGCTCGATGGCGCGGTTCAGCAGCGGACGCGCCGCATTGGCCTGCTGCACGGTCACCAGGCGCGGGCCGCTGCCATCGTCGATGGCCAGCCAGACCACCGGCTTGGGCCGCGGCTGCGGCCACAGCGGCAGGCCCAGGGCCGAGATCAGGCCGTCCACGTCGTCCTGGCGGAACCGGGCCACCAGCATGGTGCGGAAGCTGGGCGCGCCGCTGGCCGAGGTGCTCTGGTCCTGGCGGTAGTCATAGCTGGCGACGTAGTTCTTCGCATCGCGCAGGGCCTGCATCACCCCCGGACGGGTAATCACGCTGCGGTCGCCCGACAGCTTGGCCAGCACGTTGCCCAGCGCGCGGGCCAGGGCCCCGTTGCGGTCGGCGTCGCCCTGGCTGTTGACCGGCACTTCGGCTTCATAGGCGCCACTGGCGCTGGCCACGTCGCCTTCGGTACGCAGGCCGCTCTGGGCCATCGTGGCCACCGGCAGGCATAGCGCGAGGAACATCATCACAAAGAGGCTGCGGCGCATCAGGACTTCCATTGGGCGTATCCGGGGGGAATTGTTGCCCGAATAGGGCCTGCGCGCCAACGTGGCCTGTTAAAATCCCGCTTTCACTCCAGCGCAGCGCCGACGCCCGTGACCAATTCCCCGTCCAACCCCTCCCCCCTGACCTACCGCGACGCCGGCGTCGACATCGACGCGGGCAATGAACTGGTCGAGCGCATCAAACCGCTGGTGAAGCGCAGCTTCCGGCCCGAGGTGATGGGTGGACTGGGCGGGTTCGGGGCGCTGTTCGACCTGTCCAGCAAGTACCGCGAGCCGGTGCTGGTGTCGGGTACGGATGGCGTTGGCACGAAGCTGAAGCTGGCACAACAGCTGGGCCGCCACGACACCATCGGCATCGACCTGGTCGCCATGTGCGTGAACGACGTGCTGGTGCAGGGCGCCGAGCCGCTGTTCTTCCTGGACTATTTCGCCACCGGCAAGCTGGACATCGACACCGCCGCGGCGGTCGTGGGCGGCATCGCCAACGGCTGCACCGAGGCCGGCTGTGCGCTGATCGGCGGCGAAACAGCGGAAATGCCCGACATGTATGCCCCGGGCGAGTACGACCTGGCCGGCTTCACCGTCGCCGGCGTGGAAAAGAGCGAACTCAAGGACGGCGCCAGCGTCGCCGAAGGCGACGTGCTGATCGGCATCGCCTCGTCCGGCCCGCACTCCAACGGCTACTCGCTGGTGCGCCGCATCTATGACCGTGCCGGCCAGCCGGCCGACCTGGAACTGGAAGGCGGGGTCAAGCTGGTCGACGCGTTGATGGCCCCGACCCGCCTGTACGTGAAGCCGATCCTGGCCCTGCTCAAGGCGCATGGCGCGGCCATCCACGGCATGGCCCACATCACCGGTGGCGGCCTGACCGAGAACATCATCCGCGTGGTGCCCGACGGCCTGGGCCTGGACATCGACGCCTCCTCCTGGACCCTGCCGCCGGTGTTCCAGTGGCTGCAGAAGGAAGGCGCGGTGGCCGACAGCGAAATGTGGCGCACCTTCAACTGCGGCATCGGCTTCGTGCTGATCGTCGCCCCGGACCAGGTGGCCAGCGTGACCGCCGCCGTCGAGGCCCAGGGCCTGGCGCAGTGGACCATCGGCAAGGTCACCACGGCCGACGGCGCCGAACGCGTGCGGATCGGCTGAGCGACCCCGGAGACCTGCATGGACGCCCCCCTCCCCGTCGCCCCCGCGCTGTCGATTGAAGACGCTTCGCAGCTGCGGCTGCTGTCGATCTTCCACTATGTGGTGGCGGGGCTGACCGCGCTGTTCTCTCTGTTTCCGCTGATCCACGTGGGCCTTGGCGTCGCCGCACTGACCGGCGCGATGCCGATTGAAAGCAACGGGGGCACCGCCTCGCCCGGGGAAACCCGGCTGTTTGGCTGGATGTTCATCGGGATCGGCTCGGTCCTGATCCTGTGCGGACTCACCCTGGCCGGCTTCATGGCCTACGCCGGGCGCTGCCTGGCGCGCCAGCAGCGGCATACGTTGTGCCTGGTCGTCGCCGCCCTGTCGTGCATGTTGATGCCGCTGGGCACGGTGCTGGGCGTGTTCACCCTGATCGTGCTGTTGCGGCCGACGGTCAAGGCCGCCTTCAACGCTTCCCCCACCGCCCACGCCTGAGGTTTCCCGATGTCTGCCACGCCCCCGCCGCTGAACGTCCCGCGCGGCTGGACACCGCATCAGGTCGCCTCGCACCTGCATACGTTGAAGATCCTGTTCTACATCCTCGGGGCGCTGGAGCTGGTGCTGGTGCCGATCCTGGTGCTGGGCGCCGCCGCCGGCTACATCAGTGAAAGCAACAGCGCCAACCCCGACGCCCAGCCGGCCCTGCTGGCGGCGATCCTGGTCGGCGCCGGCGCGATCTTCGCCGTTCTGGGTACCTTGAACATCCTCGGCGCGCGGCGCATGGCCGAGCGCCGTTCGCACAAGCTGTGCAAGATCGCGGCCGGCGCGGCCTGCTTTGCCGGCGCGCTCGGCATCGCGCTGGGCGTGTACGCGCTGATCGTGCTGATGCGCCCGGAAGTGGTCGCGAGCTTTGCTGCCACGGACGGCACGGTCGCGGCATGACCCCGGCCAGCAACACCGCGTCAGGGGGCGCGCGCAGCCGCATCGCCGTGCTGGCCTCCGGCCGTGGCAGCAACCTGCAGGCCATCATCGATGCCATCGCCGCCGGCACGCTCAATGCCGAGGTGGTGGCCGTGCTGTCCGACAAGCCGGAGGCGTCCGCCCTCCAGAAAGTCGCCCCGGAGCGACGCTGGGCGCGCTCGCCCAAGGACTTCGCCGACCGCGCCGCCTTCGATGCCGCGATGGGCGACGCGCTGGCAGCGTTCGCGCCCGACTGGGTGGTCTGCGCCGGTTACATGCGCATCCTCGGCGAAGCCTTCGTGCAGCGTTTTGCCGGCCGGCTGGTCAACATCCATCCGTCGCTGCTGCCGCTCTACAAAGGGCTGCACACGCATGCGCGCGCACTGGAGGCGGGCGATGCCGAAGCCGGCGCCAGCGTGCACTTCGTGGTGCCCGAACTGGACGCCGGCACCGTACTGGCGCAGGCGCGGGTGCCGGTGCTGCCCGGCGACACCGCCGAGCAGCTTGCCCAGCGGGTGCTGGCCGTGGAACACCCGCTGCTGATCGCCAGCCTGCGGTGGCTGGTGGGCGGGCGCGTAGCTGAACGCGACGGGCGGCTCCAGGTCGACGGCCACCCCCTGTTCAGTCCGCTGCGCCTAGATTGCGCCGGAGAGCTGAACGTCCCGGTCTAGCGCACACGCGCCGCTGACCTGGACACTGGCATTCTCCCCCTCCTCTTTCGTTTGTGCCCCTACGCATGAAAACGTCTCCGTCCCAGGTCGTGCTGCTGTTCGCGTCCCTGCTGTGCACCGTGGCCATCGCCGCGGCGCAGGAGCCGCCTGCGCAACCGCCCGCCGCGCCTGCCGTCCCCGCCCCGCCGGTGCTCGCGCCGATGGCGTGGGAAGCACCGCCGCTGGAGCCGTTCACGGCCACCTACCAGGCCCTCTACAAGGGCAAGGAGGCCGGCGATGCGATCATGCGGGTCACCCACACCGGCGGTGACCAGTGGCGGGTGGACATGCAGGTGGTCGGCCGGCGCGGTTTCGCCAGCGTGCTGGGCCTGAACCTGGAGCAGAGCACCGTGTTCGAGAAGCAGGGCACCACCTATGTGCCGCTCAGCCAGTCCACGGTGCGCAAGGGTCTGTTCCTGGGCAAGAAAGTCACCGGCACCTACAACTGGCAGGCCGGCACCGCCCAGTGGAACGGCGACCTGAAGAAGGAACGCACCCAACCCATTCCGCTGCAGGCCGGCGACCAGAGCGCACTGCTGATCAACCTGGCGATCATGCGCGACGCCCGACCCGGCGCGCAGATGCATTACCGCTATGTCGACGTCGGTCGCGTGCGCCAGCATGACTACCAGGCCGCTGCGGACACCGAGAATGTCCAGGTGGGCGATCTCTCATACAACGCGCTGCGGGTCCATCGGACCAACGGCGGCAACGATGAAACCATTCTCTGGGTCGCCAACGGGGTTCCGACCCCGGTGCGTATCCTGCAACGCGAAGACGGCGAAGATCGGATCGACCTGCGCCTGATCGAATATCAAGGAGTGTGAGCATGAGCATCTTCAACCGTCCCCTGTCGTGGGTCGCCGCCGGCGCGTTGGCGCTGACCAGCCTGCCGGCCATGGCGCTGCAGCCGTTCACGGCCGAGTACCAGGCGACCTACATGGGCCTTGCGGCCCCGGGTCAGATGACGCTGAGCAAGGTTGACGGCGACAAGTGGCAGTACAGCCTGAAGGTGCAGAACCAGCTTGGGCTGCTGACCCAGAACACCGTGTTCGACGAGGCCAATGGTCGCCTGCGCCCGCTCAGCAGCGAAGACCGCTCGGCGGTGTTCGTGAAAAAGAAGAACGTGCAGGCCAACTACGACTGGGGCAAGAAGCAGGCGACCTGGACCGGCGACATCAAACCCGAACGCGCTGGCCCGGTGACGCTGAAGGCCGGCGACATGGATGCGCTGCTGATCAACCTTGCGATCGCGCGCGATTTCGCCGACGGCAAGCCGCTGACCTATCGCATGGTCGACGAAGGCCGCATCAAGTCGCTGACCTACAAGACCGTGGGCAAGGAACAGGTCACCGTGGGCGGCAAGACCTACGACGCCACCAAGGTCTCGCGCGTGGACGGCAACAAGGAGCAGATCGCCTGGGTGACCAGGGAACTGCCGGTGCCGGTGCGGCTGCTGCAGCGCGAAGGCGGCAAGGACGCGCTGGACCTGACGATCAAATCGTTCAAATAGCGTATCGACCAACGGTCGATACCTGCCCGGTAGCTGCCGACCGTTGGTCGGCAGGCCAGCCCATGAAAACGCCCGCGTTCCGCGGGCGTTTTTTCATTTGGCGGGTTTGCCTTCCGCGAACACCGTCCTGCAGTCCACGCGGATCTGCTCGCCGGTCCGGCGCCAGTAGAACGCCTTGCAATGGCGGTTGCCGTCCTCGGTCGTGTTCACGCCCACGGCGTAGAACGACTGCAGCACTTCGGTGCGGCTGACCGTGCCGTCGCCATTCCAGTCCATGTCCTGCTGCTCCAGGCCCTGGGTGATGGCGATGCCGGCATACCAGGCGTAGCCCAGCCAGCCCAGCACCACCAGCACCAGGATCAGCAGCGCCTTGCGGCGTCGGGTGAACTGGCCGCGCAGGATCATGCGACGCGCCGGATCGTGGCGCCCAGCGACGAGAGCTTCTCTTCGATGTTCTCGTAGCCGCGGTCGAGGTGGTAGATGCGGTCGATGGTGGTATCGCCGTCGGCCATCAGGCCCGCCAGGATCAGCGACGCCGACGCGCGCAGGTCCGTGGCCATCACCGGCGCACCACTCAGCTGCTCGGCCCCGCGCACGATCGCGGTATGGCCCTCGACCTGGATGTCGGCGCCCAGGCGCAGCAGCTCGTTGACGTGCATGAAACGGTTTTCGAAGATCGTTTCATTGATCACGCCCACGCCGTCGGCCACGCAGTTGAGCGCCATGAACTGCGCCTGCATGTCGGTGGGGAACGCCGGGTACGGCGCGGTGGTCAGGTTGACCGCACGCGGACGCTTGCCCTGCATGTCCAGGGTGATGCTGTCCTCGGTGGTCTCGATCGTCGCCCCGGCCTCGACCAGCTTGGACAGCACCGCGTCCATGGTGTTCGGGCGCGCGCGGTTGACCGTGACCTTGCCACCGGTCATCGCCGCCGCGACCAGGAAGGTCCCGGTTTCAATGCGGTCGGGCAGCACTTCGTGGCGGCCGCCGGACAGGCGCTCGACGCCTTCGATCACCAGCCGCGCGGTGCCCAGGCCCTCGATCTTCGCGCCCAGCGCGATCAGGCAGTGGGCCAGGTCGGTCACTTCCGGTTCCATCGCCGCGTTGTCCAGCACCGTGGTGCCTTCGGCCAGCACCGCCGCCATCAACACGTTTTCGGTACCGGTCACGCTGACCATGTCGAAGGTGAAATGGGCGCCCTTCAGGCGCTTGGCCTGGGCCTTGATGAAGCCGTTCTCGACCACGATCTCCGCACCCAGCGCCTGCAGGCCCTTGATGTGCTGGTCGACCGGGCGCGAGCCGATCGCGCAGCCGCCCGGCAGCGACACTTCGGCTTCGCCAAAGCGCGCCAGCAGCGGGCCCAGCACCAGGATCGAGGCACGCATGGTGCGCACCAGCTCATACGGGGCCACATGCTGGTTGACCGGCCGCGGGTCGACCACGATCGCGCTGCCACGCGACAGCGTGCCCTGGTCGATGGTCACCTTGGCGCCCAGCTCGCCCAGCAGCTTCACCGTGGTGACCACGTCGTGCAGGTGCGGCACGTTGGTGATCTCCACCGGCGCATCGGCCAGCAGGGTGGCGCAGAGGATGGGGAGGACGGCGTTCTTGGCGCCGGAAATGTTCACTTCACCGTGCAGCGGCTTGCCGCCGGTCACTACGATCTTGGCCATGGAATCTACTTGGGGTGTGGTAGCGCCGACCGTTGGTCGGCTGGATGGTCGAAGGCAACGGGTACTTCGGCGATCAACCGGCCACTTCGGCCGGGGTCACCGTCTTCAGTGCCAGCGCGTGGATCGCCCCGCCCATCAGCTCGCCCAGCGTGGCGTAAACCATGCGGTGGCGCGCCAGCGGCAGTTTGCCGGCAAAGGCGTCGGAGACCACGGTGGCTTCGAAATGCACGCCGTCGTCGCCCTGCACATCCGCGCGGGCGCCCGGCAGGCCGTCTTCGATCAATTTACGGATGGTCTCGGCGTCCAACGGGCTTTCCTAATAAAATGAGCGCTCATTCTACTCCTCCGCGTGGCGCCCGCATGGCTGTATCGCCCCTGCCCCCCTCCTCCGCCGACCCGGCCGCGCTGGTTGCCAGCGGTCGCCGCGTGTTCGAGATCGAGCGCGACGCCCTGGCTGCGGTGGCCGAACGCCTGGGCGGGGACTTCGCCCGGGCCTGCCAGCTGGTGCTGGAAAGCCGCGGCCGGGTGGTGGCCACCGGCATGGGCAAATCCGGGCATGTGGCCCGCAAGATCGCCGCCACCCTGGCCTCCACCGGCACCCCGGCGTTCTATGTACACCCCGGCGAGGCCGGGCACGGCGACCTGGGCATGATCACCGAGGCCGACGTGGTCCTGGCGCTGTCCTACTCGGGTGAATCGGACGAGGTGCTGATGCTGCTGCCGGTGCTCAAGCGCCAGGGCAACCGCCTGATCGCGATGACCGGCCGGCCGGGCTCGTCGCTGGGCCTGGCGGCCGACGTGCACCTGGACGTCAGCGTACCGGCCGAGGCCTGCCCGCTGGCCCTGGCCCCGACCTCCAGCACTACCGCGTCGCTGGCCATGGGCGATGCGCTGGCGGTGGCGCTGCTGGACGCGCGCGGCTTCACCGCCGACGATTTCGCCCGTTCGCACCCGGCCGGCAGCCTGGGTCGCCGCCTGCTGCTGCACATCACCGATGTGATGCACAGCGGGGACGAGCTGCCCCAGGTCGGCGAAACCGCCAGCCTGAGCGAAGCCCTGGTGGAAATGAGCCGCAAGCGCCTGGGCATGACCGCCGTGGTCGATGCCGACCAGCGCCTGGTCGGGCTGTTCACCGACGGCGACCTGCGCCGCGCCCTGGACAGCGACCTGGACGTGCGCAGCGCGCGGATCGTCGATGTGATGACCCGCAGCCCGCGCACCATCGGCGCCGACCAGCTGGCGGTGGAAGCGGCACGGGTCATGGAAACCCAGCAGATCAACGGCCTGATCGTGGTCGACGGGCAGGGCCGCGCGGTCGGCGCGCTCAATATTCATGACCTGTTGCGGGCCCGGGTGGTTTAAACCACAGTGACACCCCTCCATTCAGCTGGACCTGCTTGCCTGATGCCCTACTCCCCGTTGCCCGGTTTCCCGTCCCACCTGCATGCCGCCGCCGGCCGTATCCGGCTGGCCTGCTTCGACGTGGACGGCACGCTCACCGATGGTCGGCTCTACTACGACCGTGACGGCAACGAGAGCAAGGCGTATTACGTGCAGGACGGACTCGGCCTGAAACTGCTGCAGCAGCACGGTATCCACCCCGTGCTGATTACTGCGCGCAACAGTCTTTCCGCGCTCAAGCGCGGCGCCGACCTGGGCATCGACACCCAGATCGCGGTGGGCGACAAGCTGGCCAGCGTGCGCGCGCTGTGCGAACAGCACGGCCTGGGCCTGGAGCAGGTGGCCTTCATGGGCGATGACCTGCCCGACCTGGCCCCGCTGTGCGCGGTCGGCCTGGCCGTGGCGCCAGCCAATGCCCACCCGTGGATCGCCGAGCGCGTGCACTGGCAGACCCGTGCCGATGGCGGCCGTGGCGCTGCGCGGGAACTGTGCGATGTGCTGCTGGCCGCCCAGGGGCATGTGGACGCGGTACTGGCGAGGTACGGCGCATGAACTGGCGCACCGCACTGGGTGGCCTGCTGCTGATCGCTGCGTTGTACAGCGGCTGGTCGCTGCTGCGCGACCGCAACAAGGCCGAGATCGTCCCCGGCGACGACGCCAGCAAGGATTACGTGCTGCACGATTTCCAGATCGTGGCGCTGGACGAACAGGGCCGCGAATCGACCACCCTGCGCGCACCGCTGCTGGAACGCTCCCGCAGCGATGAGACCATGACCCTGCAGACCCCGCTGTTCCTGCTGCCCGACCGCGACGGCCATCACTGGGAGCTGCGCAGCGACACCGGTTGGGTCAGTGCCACCGGCGACAAGCTGCGGCTGACCGGCAACGTCAGCGGTGACAGCCCGCGCGTGCCGACGGTGCCGCCAACCACCTTCCGCACCGAGCAGCTGGACGTGTTCCCGAAGGAAAACCGGGCCACCTCGGACGGACTGGTTACCCTGACCCGCCCCGGCATGACCCAGTCCGGGGTGGGGTTCGCGCTGAATTCCAACGACAAGACCTATCAGTTCCTGAGCCAGGTCAAGAGCCGTTACACGCCGCGTCAGTGATGCATATCGATACTCCAACGACGGCACTGGCCGTTTCCCCGACTCTGGCAGGAAAGCCCCACGTGATGAAGACCCTCTACGCCGCTGCATTCGCCCTCAGCCTGATGCTGCCCGCGGTGGGCGCGCAGGCCAAGACGTCCGACCGCAACCAGGAAATGACCATCGATGCCGGCGCGCAGGCAGGCACGCTTGGCGATGGCGTCACCACGCTGTCCGGCGGGGTCATCATCACCCAGGGCACGCTCGACATCCGTTCGTCCCAGGCCGACATCCACATGAAGGGTGGCGAAGCGGTGCGTGCGGTGTTCACCGGCAAGCAGGCCAAGATGAAGCAGCAGCTGGACGATGGCAGCTGGATGGAAGCGCAGGCCGACAAGATCGACTACGACATCAAGACGGAAATCATCGTGCTTACCGGCAACTACACGGTCAAGAGCGCGCAGGGCACCAACTCCGGCGGCACCATGACCTACAACACCGCCACCGGGCAGATGAACAGCGGCGGCGACGGCCAGCGCGTACGCACCGTCATCCCGCCCAAGAACAAGACCCCGGCCCCGGCCGCCAAGCCGGCCGCCGCGCCGACCAGGACCACCGTCCCCACTGCCGGGAGCAAGAAGTAATGCTCGTCGCCAAAGGCCTGCGCAAGCGCTACAAACAGCGCGAAGTGGTCAAGGAATTCGGCCTGACCCTGGAGGCCGGTGAAGTAGTGGGCCTGCTCGGCCCCAACGGCGCCGGCAAGACCACCTGCTTCTACATGATCGTGGGCCTGGTCGAGGCCGACGCGGGCAGCATCGTGCTCGACGGCAAGGACATCACCGCCGACCCGATGTACACCCGGGCCAAGCAGGGCGTGGGCTACCTGCCGCAGGAGCCGTCGGTGTTCCGCAAGCTGACCGTGGCCGACAACCTGCGCCTGGTGCTGGAACTGCGCGAGGACCTGGACAAGGACGGCCGCGAGAAAGAGCTGAACTCGCTGCTGGACGAGTTGCAGATCGGGCATGTGGCCGACCAGATGGGCGCCAGCCTGTCCGGCGGCGAGCGCCGCCGCTGTGAAATCGCCCGCGCGCTGGCCGCCAGGCCGCGGCTGATCCTGCTCGACGAACCGTTTGCCGGCGTGGACCCGATCTCGGTCGGCGAGATCCAGCGCATCGTCATCCACCTCAAGCAGCGTGGCATCGGGGTGCTGATCACCGACCACAATGTGCGTGAAACCTTGGGAATCTGCGACCGCGCGTATATCCTCAATGAAGGCAGCGTACTGGCGCAGGGGGCACCGGACGCGATCCTGGAAAACGCAGACGTCCGCCGCGTGTACCTTGGAGAGACCTTCAAGCTCTGACCGGCCGGCCGTTGCATCGCCTTCCCTCCGTTCGGCACAGGCATGAAAGCACGGCTGCAGACATCGATGGGGCAACACCTGGTCATGACGCCGCAGCTGCGTCAGGCGATCAAGCTGTTGCAGATGTCCAGCGCTGAACTGGAGCTGGAACTGGCCGAGGCGGTGGAAACCAATCCCCTGCTGGAGTGGGCCGAGAACGCCGAGCCCGTGCTCGAGGCCGCGCCGGGCAGCGACGAGCGCCCGGCCGAGGCCGCCGAACGCAGCGATGACCGCGACGACCCGCGCGAGGGGGCCGACGACT
The DNA here is from genome assembly GCF_044543385.1 of Stenotrophomonas sp. NPDC077420. NCBI lineage: Bacteria > Pseudomonadati > Pseudomonadota > Gammaproteobacteria > Lysobacterales > Lysobacteraceae > Stenotrophomonas > Stenotrophomonas sp. NPDC077420. The sequence continues at coordinate 115,937 of NZ_JBITVZ010000009.1, read as the reverse complement.
GGGCGCCCGGCGAGGGCGAGTGGGGCACGGGCGGCAGCGGCGGCTCCTTCGATGACGACGACAATGGCAGCGCCGCCGAGCGCGTGGCCGAAACCGAAACCCTGGCCGACCACCTGCTGTGGCAGCTGCACCTGTCGCACCTGTCGCAGCGTGACCGCAGCATCGGTGCAGCCCTGATCGATGCGCTTGACGATGACGGCTACCTGCGCGAGCCGCTGTCGACGATTGCCGAAACCCTGCTGCCGGCCATTCACGCCGATGAAGCCGAGATCCTCACCGTGCTGCACCAGATCCAGCGCTTCGACCCGATCGGGGTCGGTGCGCGCAGCTTGGGCGAATGCCTGCAGCTGCAACTGGACGTGCTGGACCCGCAGACCGCCGGCCTGGCCCTGGCCCGGCGCATCGCCGACGGCCCGCTGGAACGGTTGCCGCGCAGCGGGGTGGACGGTATTGCCCACGAGCTGCGCGAGCCGGTGGCGGCGGTAGAGGCGGCGGTGCAGCTGCTGCGCTCGCTGGACCCGCGCCCGGGCACCCAGATCGGCGAGCTGGACCACGACAACTACGTGGTGCCCGACTGCGTGGTCTGGCGCCAGAACGGCAGCTGGCGGGCGGCCCTGGCCGGCCACGCCGGGCCCAAGGTGGTCATTCACCGCGGCTATGAGCAGATGATCCGCCGCTGTGGCGAAAGCGACGCCGGTTACCTGCGCGCCCACCTGCAGGAGGCGCGCTGGCTGCTCAAGGGCCTGGAGGCCCGGGGCGAGACCCTGCTGCGGGTGATGCGCTGCCTGCTGCAGCAGCAGGCCGCCTTCCTCGAGTTTGGCGCCCAGGCGCTGCGCCCGCTGACCCTGCGCGAGGTAGCCGGGGAGCTGGGCCTGCATGAATCGACCATTTCCCGGGCCATCGCCCGTAAATACGTGCGCACCCCGCGCGGCACCCTGGCGCTGCGCGCCTTCTTCGCCTCGGGGATCGACACCGACAGCGGCGGCGAGGCCTCCAGCACCGCCATCCAGGCCATGATCCGGCGCCTGATCGACGACGAGAATCCGCGCAAGCCGCTTTCTGACGCCAAGCTGGCTGACCTGCTCAAGACCTCCGGGATACCGGTAGCGCGACGCACCGTGGCGAAGTATCGTGAGGCCATGAACATTTCCGCCTCGCACGAACGAGTACGCATCGCCTGACGCTCCACCGCGCCAGGCGGGAAGGTTCATTGGCACATCCGAAGAGGAGAAGCACCGATGGAAATCCAGACGTATGGCAACAACGTGGAAGTCACCCCCGCCCTGCAGAGCTATGTCAACGAGAAGGTCGGCCGCGTCGGCAAACACTTCGACCAGCACTGCCAGATCCGGGTGACGCTCAAGCTGGACAAGACCCAGCATCACGTGGACGCCGACGTGACCCTCGCCGGAAAAGCGCTGCATGCCAAGGCCGACGGCCAGACCATGTACGCCGCGATCGATATCCTGGCCGACAAGCTCGACCAGCTGGTCATCAAGCACAAGGAGAAAAAGCACCTGCATGCCCCGGTTCCGGCTCCCTTGGGCGACAATAGCGTCTGACGCCCCCCGCCTCCCCTTTCCATGCCTTTGACTGATCTACTGGCGGCCGTGCGCACCCAGGTGCTGCCGGCCGCCGATCGCGACAGTGCGCTCAAGGCCGCCGCCCGGCTGCTGGCCTGCCGCGAAGCCAATGCCGACCTGCTGTACCGGAACCTCTGCGAGCGCGAAACGCTGGGCAGCACCGCCATCGGCCACGGCATCGCCATTCCGCACGGCCGTGCGCCCCTGCTGGAACGCCCGCGCGGCGCCCTGCTGCGGCTGGAAACGCCGGTGGACTTCGGCGGCGACGAACCGGTGGACCTGGTGTTCGCCATCGCCGTGCCCAGCCACTACACCCATCAACACCTGATGCTGCTGTCCGAGCTGGCCGAGCTGTTTTCCGAGCCGGCCATCCGCCAGGCGCTGCGCGACGCGCGCGATGGGGCGGCGCTGCGCCAGGTGATCGAATTTCCCCCGCCGGCGAGCGCCGCATGAATACCAGCATCACCGCCCGTGAATTGTTCGAACAGCAGCGCGACCGCCTGAGCCTGCGCTGGGTGGCCGGGCAGAAGGGCGAGCGGCGTGAACTGGAAGCGGGCAACACCGTGTCGCGGCGCCCGTCGCTGGCCGGGTATCTCAACGCGATCTACCCCAACAAGGTGCAGATCCTGGGCACCGAAGAGCTGTCCTGGCTGGATTCGCTGGATTCGCGCCAGCGTTGGGAAACCATCGAGCGGATCATGCAGTCGCACCCGCTGGCGCTGGTGATCACCCGCAACCAGCCCTGCCCGGAAGACCTGCGCGCGGCCGCCGACGAGTCGCAGACCCCGTTGTGGATCTCGCCCAAGCGGGGCCATGAACTGCTCAACCACCTGTCCTACCACCTGGCCCGCACGCTGGCGCCCCGGGTGATCCTGCATGGCGTGTTCATGGAGATCTACTCGATCGGCGTGCTGATCACCGGCGAGGCCGGCTCCGGCAAGAGCGAACTGGCGCTGGAACTGCTCAGCCGTGGCCATCGGCTGGTGGCCGACGACGCGCCCGAGTTCACCCAGATCGCCCCCGACGTGCTCGACGGCACCTGCCCCGAACTGCTGCAGGACCTGCTGGAAGTGCGCGGCCTGGGCGTGCTCAACGTGCGCGAGATGTTCGGTGATACGGCGGTAAAGAAGAACAAGTACCTTCGGCTCATCGTGCACCTGACCAAGCCCATGACCGAACCTACCCCACACGGCTACGAACGCCTGACCGGCGATTCCGGCACCCGCCACGTGCTGGACCTGGACGTACCGCTGATCACCCTGCCGGTGATGCCCGGCCGCAACCTCTCGGTGCTGACCGAAGCCGCCACCCGCCTGCACATCCTGCGCACCAAGGGCATAGACCCGGCCGCGATGTTCATCGCCCGCCACAGCAATCTGCTGGAGCGGCGTACGCCATGAGCGCCACCGCCACGTTGATCATCGTCAGCGGGTTGTCCGGCTCGGGCAAGACGGTTGCACTGAAGACCTTCGAAGACCTGGACTACTACTGTTCGGACAACCTGCCGATCAACCTGCTGCCCGATTTCGTGCGCAGCCTGCTGGCCGGGCACGACGCCGCCGCGCCGCGCCGGCTGGCGGTCGGCATCGACGTGCGCGGCCAGAGCGACCTGAGCCAGCTCTCGCACTGGCGCGAAGACGCCAAGGCGGCCGGGCTCGACGCGCAGCTGCTGTTCTTCGACGCCACCGATGAGACCCTGCTCAAGCGCTACGCCGACACCCGCCGCCGCCACCCGCTGAGCCAGCTGGGGCTGTCGCTGCCCGAAGCGATCGCGCGCGAGCGCGAGCTGACCGCCCCGCTGCGGCGCGCGGCCGATGCGGTGATCGACACCACCAGCCTCAACGTGCACCAGCTGCGCCGCAAGGTGGTCACCGAGTTCGCCCTGAGCCACGGCAACAAGCTGTCGCTGCTCTTTGAATCGTTCGCCTACAAGCGCGGCGTCCCGGCCGAGGCCGACTTCGTCTTCGATGCCCGGGTGCTGCCCAATCCGCACTGGGACCCGCAGCTGCGCCCGATGTCGGGCCGCGAAGCGCCGGTGCGCGACTATCTGGAAGCGCAGGCGGATGTGCAGCGGTACGTGGCCCAGCTGGTCGACTTCCTCGACACCTGGCTGCCCCGGCTCGGCAACGACACCCGCAGCTACGTCACCGTGGCCTTCGGCTGCACCGGCGGCAAGCACCGGTCGGTGTACCTGGCCGAGCGTCTGGCACGGCACGCCCGCGAGCAGGGCTGGCCGGAAGTGGCCACGTTCCATCGGGAGCTCGATTAGGGCCAACGGTCCGTTGCAGCGGGCGGTGTATCCCCAATTCATGTTGGGATGTTAACGTTCGACAATGACCTGTGGCATTCTCCTCGTAACTCATCCCGGTGTAGGCGCGTCGCTGCTTGACGTGGCGACCCGGCTGCTGCGGCACCTGCCGCTGAAGACCGACGTTTTTGAAGTACCGTTCGACGCGGACCTGGACGCCCTCCTCCCGCTCGCCTCGGCCGCCTTGCGCCGGGTGGACAGCGGTGACGGCGTGCTGATCCTCACCGATCTGTACGGCGCCAGCCCGAGCAATCTGGCAGCGCAGCTGGCCCGCCTGGGCACCCCGGCACGCCGGGTCTCGGCGCTGAGCCTGCCGATGTTGTTGCGAGTGATGAATTATCCGGAACAGGGACTGGATCAACTGCCCGCCACTGCGGCGGCGGGCACTCGCAATGGAGCGATTGTCGACGATGCTTGAACGTGAACTCACCGTATCCAACCGCCTGGGCCTGCATGCCCGCGCCACTGCAAAGCTGGTGCAGGTGCTGGCCCCCTTCCGCTGCAACGTGACCATGGCGGCCAAGGGCCGCGAGATCAACGCCAAGAGCATCATGGGCGTGATGCTGCTGGCCGCCGGCCAGGGCACCCCGGTCACCGTGCGGATCGATGGCGAAGACGAGGTCGCTGCGATGGACGAAGTGGTGGCCCTGTTCGAGCGACGCTTCGACGAGGACAGCTGAGCATGCCGGGGCCACCGCGACCGGGTTCCAGCGTGCCGGCCCGGACCGCGTCCGGCGCGCTGCTGCTGACCGGCCACGGCGCCTCGCGCGGTAATGCCCTCGGCCGCGCCCGCGTGCGCCTGCCGCACGCGCTGGACGTGGCCGAACAGCGCATTGCCCCGGCCCAGGTGGAGGCCGAACTGGAGCGCCTGCACCAGGCCACGGACGCGGCCCGCGCCGAAATGCACGACCTGCGCCAGCGCCTGCAGGGCGCGCTGAACCAGGAAGTGGGCGAGTTCCTGGACCTGCATGCCCTGCTGCTGGACGACCCCGAACTGCTGTTCGGGCTGGACGAATTGATCCGCAGCGGCCCCTACAGCGCGGGCTACGCCCTTCGGGTGCAGCGCGACCGCCTGGCGAAGGTCTTCGACGGCATGGACGATGCCTACCTGAAGAGCCGCATGGACGACCTGGACCATGTGATCGGGCGCATCCATGCGTTCCTGCAGAAGCGCCCGCCGGACGTGAAGGGCCTGGCCGGGGAGATCCTGGTCTGCGACAACATCGCGCCCTCCGAACTGGCCCAGCTGCAGGCGCATGGCGTGGTCGGCATCGTCAGCGTCGCCGGCAGCGCGCTGTCGCACAGCGCCATCCTGGCGCGCAGCCTGCACCTGCCGCTGATCGTCAACGTTCCCAACCTGCTGCAGAAGATTTCCGACGGCGACGTGCTGGGCATCGACGGCAGTACCGGCCAGATCACCGTCAACCCGCTGCCACCGGACCTGCGCGATTACCGCGCGCGGCTGCGTGACCAGGCCCGCGAACAGCGCGAGCTGGGCCGCCTGCGCACCAAGCCCAGCCGCACCCGCGACAATGTCGACATCGCCCTGCTGGCCAACGCCGAATCGCGCGAGGACGTGACCGAGGCGCATGCGCTCGGCGCGCACGGGCTGGGGCTGTACCGCACCGAGTTCCTGTTCCTGCAGCGCGACGAGCTGCCCGATGAGCAGGAACAATTTGAAACCTACCGGGATGCCGCGCTCGGCATGAGCGGCCGGCCGGTGACCATCCGCACCCTGGACCTGGGGGCGGACAAGGCCGACCGCACCGGCCTGACCCTGAGCAACGAAGAGAATCCGGCACTGGGCCTGCGCGGCGTGCGCCTGTCGCTGGCGCGGCCGAAGGTCGCCGACACCCAGCTGCGCGCGATCCTGCGCGCGTCGGCTTACGGCAAGCTGCGCATCCTGCTGCCGATGGTCAGCACCCGCGAAGAGCTGCTCACGGTGCGACGCCGCTTGAACAAGCAGGCCGACCTGCTGCGCGCCGAGGGCCACGAAGTCGCCGAGCGCATCCCGTTCGGCGCGATGATCGAGGTGCCGGCCGCGGCGATCGCGCTGGAGAGCTTCATCGACCTGGTCGACTTCATCTCGATCGGCACCAACGACCTGGTGCAGTACCTGCTGGCCGCCGACCGCAACAACGAAGCCGTCGGCGAACTGTATTCGCCCCTGCACCCGGCCGTGCTGCGCCTGCTCGCGCATGTCCTTCGCACCGGTCGCGAGCACGGGGTGCCGGTAGCCGTGTGCGGCGAGATCGCCGGCGACCCGCGCATGACCCGTCTGCTGCTCGCGCTGGGCCTGACCGAGTTCAGCCTGCACCCGGGCACGCTGCTGGAGGTACGGCGCGCGGTGCGCGAGAGCACGCTGGCCGACCTGCAGGCAGCGGCCCCGAAGCTGCTCGCCGCACGCGACCGCCGCAGCATCGAACGCTGGATCGAAAAGGCCGGTCACGACCAACGGTCGTGACCTACCGACCGTGGCGCCACCCCATCCCGGTAGGTATCGACCGTTGGTCGATACGCCGATCAACCACGCCCCATCCCGGTAGGTATCGACCGTTGGTCGATACGCCGATCAACCACGCCCCATCCCGGTAGGTATCGACCGCTGGTCGATACGCCGATCAACCACGCCCCCATCCCGGCAGGTATCGACCGCTGGTCGATACGCCGATCAATCACCGCCCCATCCCGGTAGGTATCGACCGTTGGTCGATACGCCGATCAACCACCGCCCCCATCCCGGTAGGTATCGACCGTTGGTCGATACGCCGATCAACCACGCCCCATCCCGGTAGGTATCGACCGTTGGTCGATACGCCCCTCCAGCGACGACGTGGTCGCGCCGTAACATGAATCCAAGCGATAATGACGCGGTGACCACCCCCACTGCCGCATCCTCTCCGGGATAGCGGCCTTTTTCTTTTCCCGCGGGAGCTGTGCATGGCCGAAGCCGTACGCCACGACAAGACGGCGCGCCAGTTGCGACTGTTGTCCGATGCACTGGACAGCGGGCGGCTGGGTCCGGTGCGCCGGCTGGTCAACACGCTGGCGCCGGCCGAAATCGGCAACCTGCTCGAATCGCTGCCGCCCGGCAAGCGCGAAGTGGTGTGGGGACTGGTCGATCCCGAAGACGACGGCGAAGTGCTGGTCCACGTCGGCGAGGAAGTGCGCGAAAGCCTGCTGGCCGACATGGACCCGGACGAAATCATCGCCGCGGTCGAAGACCTGGACATCGATGACCTGGCCGACCTGGTCGAAGACCTGCCCGATACGGTCATCGACGAAGTGCTCAAGTCGATGGACCGCGAGAACCGCGAGCGGCTCGAGCAGGTCCTGTCCTACCCCGAGGACAGCGCCGGCCGCCTGATGAACCCGGACGTGGTGACCGTGCGCGCCGACGTCAACGTCGACGTGGTGCTGCGCTACCTGCGCCTGCGCGGCGAACTGCCCGACCATACCGACCACCTGTTCGTGGTCAGCCGGCGCCACCAGTACCTGGGCCGGCTGTCGCTGGCCGCGCTGGTGACCCACGAGGACAACACCCCGATCAACCGCCTGATCGACGACGAACAGCCGGCCATCGACGTGGGCGAAAGCGCCGACGAAGTCGCCCGGCAGTTCTCCGACCATGACTGGGTCTCGGCGCCGGTGGTGGACGACAACAACATCCTGCTCGGCCGCATCACCATCGATGACGTGGTCGACATCATCCGTTCGCAGGCCGAGCACCAGGCCTTGGGCGCGGCCGGCCTGGACGAGGAAGAAGACCTGTTCTCGCCGATCAAGCGCGCCGTGCGTGGCCGCGTGGTGTGGCTGGGCATCAACCTCTGCACGGCGTTCCTTGCGGCCAGCGTGATCGGCCAGTTCGAGCTGACCCTGCAGAAGGTGGTGGCACTGGCCGTGCTGATGCCGATCGTGGCCGGCGTCGGCGGCAATGCCGCAGTGCAGGTGCTCACCCTGATGGTGCGCGGCATCGCGCTGGGCCAGGTCGGCCAGAGCAACGCGCGCATCCTGTTGTGGAAGGAATCGCGGGTGGCGCTGATCAACGGCACGCTGATCGGCACCGTGGTGGGCATCATCGCCTACCTGTGGTTCCACAGCTTCCTGCTGTCGCTGGTGATCACCCTGGCGCTGATCATCAACTTCTGTGCCGCAGCGCTGGCTGGCGTGCTGCTGCCGCTGCTGCTCAAGCGCATGAACGTGGACCCGGCCGTGGCCGGCACCGTGGTGGTCACCGCCGTCACCGACGTCATGGGCTTCTTCAGCTTCTTGGGCCTGGCCACACTGATCCTGCTGCATTGACCCGGTAACGACCCCATGGCCCTGACGCTCGACAATTACTTCGTCCCCGGCTGGCGCGACCAGGTGCATACCTGCCCCGCCTGCGAATGGCAGGGCACCTCGCGCCAGATGAGCATGGAGCTGCATGAGGACGAGGCCGAATTCGACTGCCCGCAGTGCGAGAACCCGCTCCTGCTGGTAGTCCACCCCAGCCTGGCCCAGGTGCAGGCCGCTGCCGACGCCGGTCATCCCGAAGCGATGGAACAGCTGCAGATCCTGGCCTCGGTACCACGCACGGACTGATGCACTGCAAGATGCCTGCGGCTACGTCCCCGCCTAGACTGAAAACGATTTCAGCCGAGGGAAGACGATGGCACGACAGCGCGCGGGATGGTGGGTGTGGGGGGTGGTGGTGCTCGTGCTGAGCGGCTGCGCGACGCCCCGCGTAGCGGACAAGGGGCACTTCGTGGAGCGCAGCGTCACCGTGGACGGTCGCGTGTCGCGCTACCAGGTCTTCGTGCCGCGCGATGCCGCGGCGCGGCGCGGTGCGTTGCCCGTGGTGTTGTTCCTGCATGGGTCGGGCGAGCGAGGCAGTGACGGCGAGCGCCAGACCACCGCCGGGCTGGGCCCGCACCTGCGCGACCATGCGCGCGACTTCCCGGCGCTGGTGGTGCTGCCGCAGGCGCCGTCCGATCAGGAATGGGCCGGCGTGAACACCCGCATCGCGCTGGCGGCGCTGGATGCCACCCTGGTCGAGTTTGGCGCCGATCCTGCGCGGCAGTACCTGACCGGCATGTCGATGGGCGGCTACGGCAGCTGGAACATCGCCCTGGCCCACCCCACCCGTTTCGCCGCGATCGTGCCGGTGTGCGGCGCGGTGCTGGCGCCGCGCGCGGTGCGCGCCACCTTGTTCGTCGAAGCGGTGGCCGACGAGGCCGATCCCTATGCGGCGATGGCCGCACGCCTGAAGGCGACGCCGATCTGGATGTTCCATGGGGCGCTGGACGACGTGGTGCTGCCCGACGACGACCGCCGCCTGAAGGCCGCCTTCGACCGCGCCGGCGCGACCGATGTGCGCTACACCGAATACCCCCGGGGCAACCACAACGCGTGGGATGCGACGTATGCGGACGCCGCGATGTGGGAATGGTTGTTCGCGCAGAAGCGGTGATGGAAGAGCGCGACGACCAACGGTCGTCGCCTACCGGGCGTGCGGGTGCGTCGGGGCGACGACCAACGGTCGTCGCCTACCGGGCGTGCGGGTGCGTTGGGCGACGACCAACGGTCGTCGCCTGCCGGTAGGTATCGACCGTTGGTCGATACGGCGCGATGCGCGGATACCCCGCACCCTCCGACGCCCCTGGTAGGTATCGACCGTTGGTCGATACCTCGCCACACCGGTTCCTGACGGTGAAACGAGGTGGACGCCGATAACGCCTTTGCACCGCAGCGACAACAATCGTTGCATGAACAGCCCACGCCTCCGCATCGGCCGTGTCTCAATGGTCCACCATGCGTATGAGCTCACCATGGTCTGCGAACGCCGAACACCATGGTTCGATGATCCGGCGAACGCCCGCGTCGTCGCGGACCTGTTTCCAAAAATGGACGAACAACGTCTCACCGAATCCTTGGCGTGGGTGGTCATGCCCGATCACGTGCATTGGTTGTTCCAGTTGGGGGAGCGGCCGCTTTCCCATGTGGCGCAACGATTCAAATCACGGAGCGCCCTGCTGTTGAACCGCCTGCATCAGCGTCAAGGGCGGGTATGGCAGACCGGGTATCACGACCATTGCCTGCGCTCGGACGAATCATTTCGTCGCCACGCCTTTTACGTCATGGAAAACCCGGTACGGGCGGGCTTGGCGAGCCGGATCGGTGCATATCCGTTCGCGTGGTGCCGATGGCCGATGGATGAAGATTCCCGGTAGGTATCGACCGTTGGTCGATACTTGGGCATGGTCCGCGACGACCAACGGTCGTCGCCTACCGGCGTTGCGGCGGTCTGTTTCCCCGCGCGACGACCAACGGTCGTCGCCTACCGGCGTTGCGGCGGTCTGTTTCCCCCGCGCGACGACCAACGGTCGTCGCCTACCGGCGTTGCGGCGGTCTGTTTCCCCGTGCGACGACCAACGGTCGTCGCCTACCGGCGTTGCGGCGGTCTGTTTCCCCCGCGCGACGACCAACGGTCGTCGCCTACCGGCGTTGGGGCGGTCTGTTTTCCCCGCGCGACGACCAACGGTCGTCGCCTACCGACGGCGTCGCTGCCTGCGGTAGGTATCGACCGTTGGTCGATACCCCCATCACCCCAACAACGTCTCCAACACCGCCATGCGTACGGCTACGCCGTTGGCCACCTGGCGCAGCACCCACGACTGCGGGCCGTCGGCCACGTCGTCGGTGACTTCCACGCCGCGGTTGATCGGGCCCGGGTGCAGCACCGCCGCGTCCTGGCCGGCGCGCTTGAGGCGCCTGGCGTCCAGGCCGTACTGCGCGTGGTACTGCTCGAGCGACGGCACCAGGCCCTCTTCCATGCGCTCGCGCTGCAGGCGCAGCATCATCAGCGCGTCGGCGCCTTCCAGCATCTGGTCGAAATCCTGGCCCACGATGCATCCCTTCAGCGTATCGTCGTCCGGCAGCAGCGACTGCGGGCCGCACACGCGGATCTCGCCCACGCCCAGCGTGCGCAGCGCATGCAGGTCGGTGCGGGCCACGCGCGAGTGCTTCACGTCGCCAACGATCACCACCTTCATCTTCGAGAAATCGCCGCCCTTGGCCTGGCGCAGCGTCAGCATGTCCAGCAGGCCCTGGGTCGGGTGCGCGCTGCGGCCGTCGCCGGCGTTGATCAGCGCGGTGCCCTCGCCCGCCGCGGCGGCCAGTTCGGCCACGGCACCGTCATCCGGGTGGCGCACCACGAAGCCGCGCACGCCCATCGCTTCCAGGTTCTTCAGCGTGTCGCAGGCGGTTTCGCCCTTGCGCGTGGACGAGGTGGAGGCGTCGAAGTTGAGCACGTCCGCGCCCAGCCGCTGCGCGGCCAGCTGGAACGAGCTGCGGGTGCGGGTGGAGGGTTCGAAGAACAGCGTGCACACCGCAGAACCGCCCAGCACGTGGCGCTTGTTGCCGACCCGGCCGACCGCCGCATCGCGGATCTGGCCGGCGCGGTCGAGCAGCTGCAGCAGGGTTTCGCGGGGCAGACCTTCCAGGGTCAGCAGGTGGCGCAGGCGTCCGTCGGAATCGAGTTGCGAGGCGGTCATGGGCAGGGTCTGGGGGTCAGGAAACAGGGGTGGCGTCGTCGGGCGAGGACAGCCAGCGTTCGATGATCACGGCGGCGGCCACCGCGTCCAGCGTGGCCGCGTCGCGGCGACGCTTGCGGCCTTCGGCACGCTCGACGGCGAAGCGGCGGGCGGCTTCGACCGAGCTGGAACGCTCGTCGATCAGCACCACCGGCAGTTTGAAACGTTCGCGCAGCTGGCGGGCGAAACCCTGCGCGCGCTTGCGGTTGGGCTGGTCCTGGCCATCCAGGGTAAGCGGATCGCCCACCACCAGCCCGTCGGGCCGCCACTCCTTGATCAGCCGCTCCACGGCAGCCCAGTCCGGGCCATTGCCGTGCACGTCCACCACTGCGATGGCGCGGGCATGGGTGCCGAACGAACTGCCGATGGCCACGCCGATCCGACGCGAGCCGACGTCGAAGCCGAGCACGGTGCCATCGCGGCGGATGGTCGCCGGCTCAGACATTGCCGCTGTAATCAGTCAGCCGGAACAGGTCCACGCCGATGCGCGAGGCGGCACCCTGCCACCGCTGTTCCAGCGGCGTGTCGAACAGCAGGTCGGCATCGGCAGGCACGGTAAGCCAGCTGTTGTCGGCGATCTCCGCTTCCAGCTGGCCTTCGGCCCACCCGGCGCACCCGAGCGTGACCAGCGCATGGCGTGGGCCTTCGCCGCGGGCCATCGCTTCCAGGATGTCGCGCGAGGTCGTGAGGTAGACGCCCTGGCCAACCTGCAGGCTCGAGTCCCAGCCACTGGCATCGTCGTGGATGACAAAGCCGCGTTCGGGATGGACCGGGCCGCCATTGAGCACGACCTGGTCGCGCAGGACGCGGTCGTCGGTCTGGATGTCCATCTGTGCAAGCACATCGCCCAGCGTGTACTCGGACGGCTGGTTGACCAGCACGCCCATGGCACCGTTTTCGTCGTGCTGGCAGATCAGCGCCACCGTCCGCGCGAACGTGGGATCGGTCAGCGAGGGCAGCGCGACCAGCAGTTGATGGGCAAGAGTGGTAGGCAACCTGGACATGCGCCCATTCTACCCGCTGCGTCCGGACACGGGCGTGAGCCTGGGCTAGGATGCGTTCACTCACGCACGGACGCCACGATGAACCCGTCACCCCCACTTCCCCTGCCCACCCGCAGCGCCATCGTGCTGATCGCGCTGCTGCAGGGTCTGCTGCTGTTCGTGATACAGGATGCGTCGGACAGCTGGCCGTTCCAGGCCTTCGGGTCCCGCCTTCGCTGGTACACCTGGGTGCTCAGCATTCCCACGGCGATCGCCCTGACCGTGGTCGAGCTGCGCGACCGCAGGCTGTGGCTGCATGCGGCGCTGGCCTCCGCAGCGGTGGTGGCCCTCGCCAGCTGGATCGGATGGAACCTGGGGGGCGGCGCCGACGGCCTGCGCCAGGGACCGCTGCTGATGCCGTTCTCGATCTGCATGGCGATCGCCGTGTTCGTGGCGCTGCCGTGGTGGCAGTTCCGCCTGCAGCACGGTTCCTGGAAGGCAACCTATGCGGCGCTGTTCGAACGTGCCTGGCAGAACGGGCTGACGCTGGCGCTGGCGGTGGGGTTCACCGGACTCACCTGGATGCTGCTGTGGCTGTGGGCGGCCCTGTTCGACCTGGTCGACATCCACGTTTTCCGCGATCTGTTCCGCGAAGAAGCGTTCATCGCGCTCGCCACCGGCATGCTGTTCGGCTTCGGCGTGCTGATCGGGCGCACCCAGGACCGTGCCATCCAGGTGATCCGGCAGGTCCTGTTCGCGGTGGCACGTGGCCTGCTGCCGCTGCTGGCGTTCATTGCGGTGATCTTCGTGGTCTGCCTGCCGTTCACCGGGCTGGAGCCGCTGTGGCGCACCCGGTCGGCCGCCACGGTGTTGCTGACCGTGGTGATGTTGCTGGTGGTCTTCTGCAACGCGGTGTACCAGCATGAAAGCGACAGCCCCGCGTACCCGGCGTGGCTGCGCCGCCTGGTCGACGCCAGCCTGGTCGCACTGCCGGTCTATGCTGCGTTGGCGCTGTATGCGATGGCCCTGCGCATCCACCAGTACGGCTTCACCCAGGAGCGCGTCTGGGGCCTGCTGGCCGCGCTGCTGCTCAGCGGCTATGCGCTCGGCTATGCCGTGGCGGCCGTCCGCCGGCAGGGGCGCTGGCTGCAGCGGATCGAGCCGGTCAACCGCTGGATGTGCTGGACGGTGCTGGGCGCGGCGGTGCTGGCCAACACGCCGCTGCTGGATCCGATCCGGATCAGCCTGGGCAGCCAGACCGCGCGCCTGCAGGCCGCCGCGCCGGAGATCCAGCGCAGCGACGCGATCAACCTGCGCTTCGACTACGGCCGGCGCGGCGTGGAGGTGCTGCACACCCTGCAGGCCGACCCGCGCTTCAGCGCCGACCTGCGCGCACGTACCCTGCTCGCCAACGTGTTGAGCGAGGACCCGCTGGGCCGCGCGCAGGGCCAGCGCCAGGGCAGCATCCGTGACCTCGCCATGCTGCAGCAGCAGGTGCAGCTGGCCAAGGGCGGCATCGCCCCCGACCCCGATTGGTGGCAGGCCGTGCTGGCCGGGACCGTCGACAACGCCCGCTGCCTGAAACTGGACGAACGGTGCATCGCGCTGCGCCGCGACCTGGATGGGGACGGCCTGGACGAGATGCTGCTGTGCCGGGAACCCGAGTGGGGCGGCGCGCTCTGCCAGCTGCATGTGCGGGACGGGGGGACATGGCGCGATGGCGGCGGAGTGGAGCTTCCGCTCTCGGCGGAGGCGCGCGACAACCCGGCGCAGGACCCCCTGCTGCAGGGTGAACTGCAGGTGCACCACCCGCGCTGGCCGCAGCTGTCGCTGGGTGGGAGCCGTAGAATCGCGATTGACGAGCTGCCTGCCGAAGACGACCAGCCATGAGCGGATACTGCCAGATCGCCCCGGGCCATCCGGTCCACGGGCATTACCACGACCACGAATACGGCTTCCCGCAGCGCGACGAGCGCGAGTTGTTCGAGCGCCTGCTGCTGGAGATCAACCAGGCCGGGCTGAGCTGGGAAACCATCCTGAAGAAGCGCGAAGGCTTCCGCGCCGCGTATGACCAGTTCGACGTGGATACCGTGGCCGCGTACGGGGAGCGCGAGGTGGAGCGGCTGCTCAACGACCCCGGCATCATCCGCAACCGGCTCAAGGTGCATGCGGCCATCCACAACGCGCAGGTGATCCAGCAGCTGCGGGCCAGCCATGGCAGTTTCGCGGCCTGGCTGGACGCACACCATCCGCGCGACAAGGCCGAGTGGGTGAAGCTGTTCAAGAAGACCTTCCGGTTCACCGGTGGCGAGATCACCGGCGAGTTCCTGATGAGCCTGGGCTATCTGCCGGGGGCGCACGCGAAGGACTGCCCGGTGTACAAGCGGCTGGCGAAGATTCCACCGCCGTGGGCCGCTGCATCGCGATGAGCCCGGCATCGCGTGGGCCGGCCAACGGCCGGCGCTACCGGTGTGGGGCGCCCAGGGTCGATTGCGTCGGCGACGCCCCCGTCAAACGCCCATGTACCTGCCGGGGCGGTGGTTGAACATCAGTACCAGGCTCAGCACCACCGCGCCGATCGCCGAATACAGCACCTTGTCCGGCGACAGCACGAAGAACGCCACGCCCATCAACAGGGTGTCGAACGACATCTGCACCTTGCCCGCGCTCCAGCCGCGGGTGCGCTGCAGGTACACCGCCAGGATGCCGATGCCGCCCAGGCTGGCGCGGTGGCGGATGTAGAACAGGATGCCCAGCCCGGCCAGCGCCCCGCCCACCAGCGCCGAGTACAACGAGCTCATGTGCGCGAAATCGGCCCAGCGCGGCAGCAGGTCGGTCAGCACCCCGCAGGCGGTCACTGCGGCAAAGGTCTTCAGGGTGAATTCCCAGCCCATGCGCCGCACCGCCACCCAGTAGAACGGCAGGTTGACCAGCACGAACACCAGGCCGAAGTTCCAGCCGAAGGCGTAGTGGGCCAGGAACGCCAGCCCGGCCATGCCGCCGATCATCAGCCCGCCCTTGGCGAAGATGGCCAACCCCAGCGACGCCACCAGGGTGGCCAGGATCATGCCCTGTACGTCTTCGGCGACCGAGTGGCGCAGCGCCTTCTCATCGGCCACGGTGCCGGCGCTGTCCGGTGGCGGGGTCAGCGGGCCGGCGGTGACCAGATGGCCGTCGGCGTCGTCGCACGGCGCGGGGCCATGGGATTCAAGGGACATGGAGGGTGGGGCCAGACACGTGGGGAGCGGTATTAGACACGATCAGCGTGACAGTTGCAGGTGAAATCGATTCATCCCCCCCGCCGCCCCGCCGGCGCACGCCCGTTGGCCGCCCCGGCAACGCACGACCGTCGGCCACCCCGGCAACGCACGACCGTCGGCAACCCTGGCAACGCACGACCGTCGGCCACCCCGGTAGCGCACGACCGTTGGTCGTGCGCCTCAACCCTACCGGGCCTTCAGGTGATGGGCCACCAGCGCATTGGCATGCCCGTGGCCCAGGCCCTGCTGTTCCTTCAGGAACCCCACCAGCGCCATATGCTTCAAACCGCCCTGGGTAGCCAACAGGGCCAGCCAATGGCCAACAGGCTGGCCATAGGTTCTCTCAATGGATGGGAAGTACGACGCAGGGCCGTTGACCGGGGCGGTGTCGCGCATGACCGTTTCCTCGCAGGTGGGTTCAACCAGTACGACGTCCCTGCAGCTTCGGAATCGACATGCGGGGCCACCGCCCCGGCGTGATGGCCGCCGGTTACCTGCCGCCGTTGGTCAGGAACATGCCGGCGAACAGGAGCAGCAGGAACAGCCCCCCGACGACAACGACCAGGATATGCAGGGCGCCGAAGCGGTCCATGCGCTCGGTATCCACCCGTTCGTCCTGGTGGTAGCGCCGCAGCAGGCTGTTGACCGGCAGCAGCGGGACGAACACGAACAGGGCCAGCAGCCAGCCGACGTTGGGCAGGCGGGAGGCCACGTTGAGCAGGAAGTAGACCACTGCCAGCAGCCCCGGCGCGAACGCCAGATCGCGCCGGCGGTTGCTGGCGGCGTCGCGCAGCTCGCTGAAACACGAATACGCCCAGAGCGGCGAGAACAGCGCCCGGGCCCACGGCCACTGCCTTCCCCCGGTTTCGCGCTGGATCGCCTGCCAGTTGCGCCAGAACCAGTACACCACGTACAGCCCCAGCGTGGTCAGCGACAGCAGCACCAGCTTCATCGACGACGGCGCGTAATACTCCGCCGCGTCGCTGATCGGCTGGGCGCGGGCACCTGCCTCGGGCAGTGCGCGCGGCAGGGCGGGTGGCACCGGGAACGTGGCCGGTGCGCGATACGGATCATGCAATTCCATGTGCAATCTCTAAGTGACAGTGCTACCGGCACGGTGCCGGCCCCTTGAAGCACCACGTACAACAAAGGCGCGCCGGCAGCATGCCGCGCGCGCCCGTTTTCCCCGTCCCCGGCTCAGCGGACTTCGGAAATCTCCACCCCGTCCAGGCCCTGCGACAGGGTGCGTGCGTCGCCCCCCTGCGACAGCTTGATGCGCAGGCGCACTTCATTCTGCGAATCGGCATAGCGCAGCGCGTCTTCGTAGCTGATCTCGCCGGCCTGGTAGAGCTCGAACAGGCTCTGGTCGAAGGTGCGCATGCCCAGCTGCACCGACTCCTTCATCACTTCCTTCAGCTTGTGGATCTCACCGTCGCGGATGTAATCCTGCACCAGCGGCGTGCCGAGCATGATTTCCATGGCGACCTTGCGCGACTTGCCGTCCGGCGAGGGCACCAGCTGCTGCGCGACCACGCCCTTGAGGTTCAGCGACAGGTCCATCAGCAGCTGGTTGCGGCGGTCTTCCGGGAAGAAGTTGATGATGCGGTCCATCGCCTGGTTGGCGTTGTTGGCATGCAGGGTGCACAGCACCAGGTGACCGGTTTCAGCGAACGCGATGGCGTGGTCCATGCCCTCGCGGGTACGCACCTCGCCGATCATGATCACGTCCGGCGCCTGGCGCAGCGTGTTCTTCAGGGCTGCTTCCCAGCTGTCGGTGTCGATGCCGACTTCGCGCTGGGTGATGATGCAGCCTTCGTGCTTGTGCACGAATTCGATCGGGTCTTCGATGGTGATGATGTGCCCGGTGGAATTCAGGTTGCGGTAGCCGATCATCGCCGCCAGCGAGGTCGACTTGCCGGTCCCGGTGGCACCCACGAAGAGGATGATGCCGCGCTTGGTCATCGCCAGGGTCTTGATGATCGGCGGCAGGCTCAGCTCTTCCACGGTGGGAATGCGCGTTTCGATCCGGCGCAGCACCATGCCGACCTGGTTGCGCTGGTAGAAGCAGCTCACGCGGAAGCGGCCGACACCGGACAGGCCGATGGCGAAGTTGCACTCGTGGGTCTTTTCGAATTCTTCGCGCTGCGCCGGCGTCATCACGTTCAGCACCAGGTCGCGGCTCTGCTGCGGCGTGAGCGGGGTCTGGGTGATGGGCGAGATCTTGCCGTTGACCTTGATCGCCGGCGGCATGCCCGCGGTGATGAACAGGTCCGACGCCTTCTGGTGCGCCATCAGCTTGAGGAACGAGGTGAAGTCGATGGTGGTGCTGGTGGTGTTCATGGCGATGTGCTCCGGAAACCTTGCCGAACGCCGGGCATGGCCCGGCGCTGCCGAATCTGTCGCGCCGGGAAGGCCCGGCGCCACCATCATTCGAAGATGCGCTTGTCCTTGGCGTATTCCTTGGCCTGGTTGCGCGTGATCAGGCTGCGCTTGACCAGGTCCTGCAGGTGCTGGTCCAGCGTCATCATGCCCATCTGCTGGCCGGTCTGGATCGCCGAGTACATCTGCGCCACCTTGTCCTCGCGGATCAGGTTGCGGATGGCCGGGGTGCCGACCATGATTTCCCACGCGGCGGTACGGCCACCGCCGACCTTCTTCAGCAGCGCCTGCGAGATCACCGCGCGCAGCGACTCGGACAGCATCGAGCGCACCATCGGCTTTTCGCCGGCGGGGAACACGTCGATGATGCGGTCGATGGTCTTGGCCGCCGAACTGGTATGCAGGGTGCCGAACACCAGGTGGCCGGTTTCGGCCGCGGTCAGGGCCAGGCGGATGGTTTCCAGGTCGCGGAGCTCGCCCACCAGGATGATGTCGGGGTCTTCACGCAGTGCCGAACGCAGCGCTTCGTTGAAGCCGTGCGTGTCGCGGTGTACTTCGCGCTGGTTGATCAGGCACTTCTGCGAGGTGTGCACGAATTCGATCGGATCCTCGACGGTGAGGATGTGGCCGTATTCGTTCTTGTTGATGTGGTCGATCATCGCCGCCAGCGTGGTCGACTTGCCCGAACCGGTCGGGCCGGTGACCAGGATCAGGCCCTGCGGCTGGTCGATCAGCTCACGGAAGATCGGCGGCACGGCCAGGTCTTCCAGGGTGAGCACTTCGGACGGAATGGTACGGAACACCGCACCGGCGCCACGGTTCTGGTTGAACGCGTTGACGCGGAAACGCGCCAGGCTGGGAATCTCGAACGAGAAGTCGACTTCGAGGAATTCCTCGTAATCGCGGCGCTGTTTGTCCGACATGATGTCGTAAACGAGCGCATGGACCTGCTTGTGGTCCAGGGCCGGAATATTGATGCGACGGACATCGCCGTCCACGCGGATCATCGGCGGCAGGCCTGCCGACAGATGAAGGTCCGACGCTTTGTTCTTCACGGAAAACGCCAACAGTTCGGCGATATCCATACGCTGCTACTCCCCATAGACTGCTGCGACTGGAAGGATCTTTCCCCGGTCGGCAGTATAGCCTCCCTGATCGACCGGGTAATGCCCGCCCCCTGAGACCGTGCCCGTGACTGCCCAGCCCCTGCCTGCCCTGCTGCTGAACCTGCACAACGCGGCCACCGCCGCCGGACGGCCAGTGCCGCGCCTGCTGGCGGTTTCCAAGACCCAGCCGGCCGAGGCCGTCGCCCAGTTGGCCGCGCAGGGCCAGCAGGCGTTCGGCGAGAACTACGTGCAGGAAGCAGTGGCCAAGATCGACGCGCTGGCCGCCCTGGGGCTGGAGTGGCACCTCATCGGGCACCTGCAGTCCAACAAGGCCGAGCTGGCCGCGCAACGCTTCGACTGGGTGCAGAGCGTGGATCGGCCCAAACTGGTAACGGCCCTGGCCGCGCATCGCCCGGTGGCCCTGCCGCCGCTGAACGTGCTGGTGCAGGTCAATATCGATGACGAAGACAGCAAACATGGCTGCAGCCCCGACGCCGTCCCGGCGCTGGCCGCCGCCATCGCCGCCGAACCGCGCCTGTGCCTGCGCGGGCTGATGGCCATCCCCGCCCCCTGGCCCGACGCCGCGCGCCGCGCGCAGGCCTTCGAACGCATGCACATGCTGTTTGAAGGCCTCGCCGCCCTGCACCCGCAGGTCGACACGCTCTCGATGGGCATGAGCGGGGATTACCCGGAGGCCATCGCCCACGGCGCGACCATGGTCCGCGTCGGCACCGCCCTGTTCGGCGCACGCCACTGACCCGATCCCCCGCTGCCTTACCGAGGACACCCCATGACCCCCACTTCGATCACCTTCATCGGCGGCGGCAACATGGCCCGCAGCCTGATTGCCGGCCTCGTCCGCCAGGGCACCGTGCCGGGCCACATCCACGTGGCCGAACCGGTTGCCGAACTGCGCAGCCAGCTCACCGCCGACTTCGGCGTGAAAACCTACGCCAGCGCCACCGAGGCGGCCGCGCAGGGCACGCTCTGGGTGCTGGCGGTGAAGCCGCAGGTGCTGGGCGATGTCTGCGCCGGCCTGGCCGATATCGCCCAGGCCAAGGCGCCGCTGGTGGTGTCCATCGCCGCCGGCATCACCAGCGCGCAGCTGCAGCGCTGGCTGGGCGGCGGCGCGGTGGTGCGCGCCATGCCCAACACCCCGGCCCTGCTGGGCGCCGGCGTCACCGGTCTGTTTGCCACCGCGGACGTGAGCGCGGACCAGCGCACGCAGGCCGACGCGGTGCTGGCCAGCGCCGGGCGTACCGTGTGGATCGATGACGAGGCGCGGATGGACGCGGTCACTGCCGTCTCCGGCAGCGGGCCGGCCTACGTGTTCCTGCTGGCCGAAGCCATGGAAGCTGCCGCCCTCGCACAGGGCTTGCCCGCCGACGCCGCGCGCACCCTGGTGGTACAGACCCTGCTCGGCGCCAGCCGCATGCTGGACGAATCCGGGGAAGCGCCGGCCGAGCTGCGTCGGCGCGTCACCTCGCCGAACGGCACCACGCAGGCCGCCATCGAAAGCTTCCAGGGCGAGGACTTCGAGGCCATCGTGGCACGGGCGATCGACGCGGCGACGCGACGCGGACAGGCGTTGTCGGCGGCCAACGACTGATCCGGTTCAACCCCAGCGCTGCGCGCCGTCGCCCTGCTCGGCCAGGGCGTCGCCCGGGTTGGCCAGGCGGCAGCGCTTCAGCGACAGGCACCCGCACCCGATGCAGTCGGTGAGCTGGTCGCGCAGCAGCAGCAGCTCTTCTATGCGCTGGTCCAGTTCACCACGCCACAGCGCCGACATCTTCGCCCATTCGGCGCGGGTCGGCGTCTTGTTTTCCGGCAGTGCCGCAAAGGCGTTGGCCACCGCCTCCAGCGGCAGGCCCACCCGCTGCGCCACGCGGATCACCGCCAGCCGGCGCAGCACCTCGCGACCGAACCGACGCTGGTTGCCGGCGGTGCGCAGGCTGCGGATCAACCCCTTGCGCTCGTAGAAGTGCAGCGCCGATACCGCCACGCCGCTGCGCCGTGCCACCTCCCCTACACTCAACTCCTGTGCGATCACCGCTTGACCTCAACCATGGTTAAGGTGTCATCGTGCGGCACCTCGCGGCGCGCGGCAAGCGCCGCGCTTCTTCGTTGCCGGGAATCCGCATGTCTTCCGATGTCGCTGTACCTTCCTCCGTCGCGCCCGCGTCGATCCTGTCGGCGCAGTACCGCGCCACCACCATCGGCATGGTCGCGCTGGTGTCGCTGCATGCCTTCGAAGCGCTGGCCGTAGCGGCGGCCATGCCCACCGTCGCGCATGCACTGGACGGCCTGCGCCTGTACGCGCTGGCGTTCGGCGGCACCCTGGCCACCAGCGTGATCGGCATGACGCTGGCGGGGCGCTGGAGCGACCGTCTGGGCCCGGCGCGGCCGCTGTGGCTGGGCCTGGGTTGTTTCGTCGCCGGCCTGCTGGTGGCCGGGCTGGCGCAGCACATGCCGGTGCTGGTGATGGGCCGGTTGTTGCAGGGGCTGGGCGCCGGCGCGATTTCAGTGGCGCTGTACGTGCTGGTGGGGCGCACCTTCCCGGAATCGCTCAGGCCGCGCGTGTTCGCCGCGTTTTCCGCCGGGTGGGTGGTGCCTTCGCTGATCGGCCCCGCCATCAGCGGCCTGATCGTGCAGCACGCCGGATGGCGCTGGGTGTTTCTCGCGGTGCCGCTGCTGGCCGTTCCCGCCGCGCTGTTGCTGCGTCCGGCGCTGCGGGCGATGCCGCCGTTGGCCGCGGCGTCCGCGTCGGAGGGCAGCGTGGTGCGCTGGGCCGTGGGGGCATCGGTGGGCGCGCTGCTGTTGTATGTCGGTGGCCAGCAGGCCGGCGGGTCGGCGCTGGCGGTGCTGGTGCCTGCGGTGGCGGTGCTGGCGCTGTGCAGCTGGAAGCTGCTGCCCCGCGGCACCCTGCGCCTGCGCCGCGGCCTGCCCAGCGTGATCGCGCTGCGCGGCATCGCCGCTTCGGCCTTCTTCGGCTGCGAAGCCTTTTTGCCGCTGCTGCTGCAGCGCGAACGCGGACTGAGCCCGCTGCTGGCCGGGGTGGCGTTGAGCCTGGGCGCGCTGGGCTGGTTCAGCGGTTCGTGGTTCCAGGGCCACGGCGCGCAGCGCCTGTCGCGCCGCCACCTGCTCACCGCCGGTGCGCTGCTGATGTGCGGCGGCATCATCGGCACCGCACTGGCGATCCAGCCCGGCGTGCCGTTGGGGCTGGCGCTGGTGGGCTGGACCTTGACCGGGCTGGGGATGGGATTGATCTATCCCAGCCTGTCGGTGTTGACGCTGTCGATGTCGCCGCCGGCGCAGCAGGGCGCCAACACCTCGGCGTTGCAGCTGAGCGAGGCGCTGGCCGTGGCGACCACGCTGGCCATCTCCGGCTCGCTGTTCGCGCTGATGCTGTCGGTGGACGTCACCCTGGGCTACCTGCAGACGTTCGCGATCATGCTGCTGCTGGCCGCCGCGAGCGTGGTGGTGGCACGACGGGTTTGACTGTCGTTGGTTGATCCGGCGGAAAATCAGGGCGTCACGTCCTCAAGATCCTCCCTGAGGATCCGCCGGATCTCCAGCACCGCCTGCGGGGTCTCCTGCACGCTGTGGCCGGAGATGATCACCTTCTCCGACACCGCGCCGGGCAGGTGCGCGCTCCAGTACGGGACCAGGCCATCATCGGACTGTTCGAGCGGCACACCCGGTTTGCGCTGGGCGATGATGGAGTGGTACTTCAGGCCCGGCATGATCGGCAGTGCCGACGACGCCTTCACGAACGGGTCGCTGGCCTTGAGGTTGTCGATGCTGTTGGGAATCTGCAGCTTGGTCGCCTGCGCCGACTGCACCTCGGACTGCTGCAGGGTCTGGAACACGTCCTCGAACTTGCCCAGGATCGTGATCGGCAGGCGCACAAGCCGGCCGATGAAACGGCCTACCCGGTTGCCCGCGATGTCGGTGCCCTTGTGCGGGGCCGCGATGAAGATCGCGCGCTCCACGTGGGGTTCGGCATCGAAATGCAGCAGCGGGCCCAGCTTGGCCTGCACCCGCTTGAGGCGCTCTCCCTTCAGGTCATAGTTGGCCAGCAGCTGGTCCCACAGGGTCTCCCCGGAGCTGGTGACCAGCAGGCGCGCCAGCACGCCGCCCATGCTGTGGCCGATGAACACCATGTCGCGCGAGGCCGGCGACGTGCCCTTCGGGTCGAAGTGCTTCAGGGTGTTGTCGAAGGCCTGGTCGATCGCGTAGCGGTTCAGGGCGATCGGCGCGTTGGTCGGGTAATACACCTGCCAGACCTGGAAATGCCTGCGCAGCTCCGGGTCGCCCAGGATCTCGTTGGCCACGTTCACCCATGCCTCCGGGCTGCTGCCCAGGCCATGCAGCATGAAGATGATGCGGCGGTTCGGATCCCAGGGCTGCATCAGGTACATGTGCGGCTCGGCAATGCCCTGGCTCAACCCGAACAGCGTGCGCAGCGACTGCGTGGCAAATCCGGACTGCGCCAGCCACATCCCGTACGCCGCGGTGAAGTTGCCGGCCAGCGGCACCTTTTCACCGTGCAGGTCCACGCTTTCGGTGGATTCGGGCGAGTACACGTCGAACAGCACCTGGGTCGTGTCCAGCACCTGCTCCAGCGTATCGCCCTTGAAGCGCAGCAGCGCCGTCGCATTGATCGCCGACATCTCGCTGTACTGCGGGATCTCCGCCTTTTCACCGTCGACCGGCGCGATGAGTCTGGGGGGGTCCATCACCACCACCAGTTCGGCACCGAACCCATCGCGGCGATACGTGCTGCGCAGCCCGGCGAAACTGACCGACGACGCCGCCACCATGGTGGTGGGAATGCTGGTCAGGCGAAGCTCGTCGAAGTCCGAAGTCAGCGTCCAGCGCTCGCCGGCCACGGCGGCGTTGTAGTCCTCGCCTTCCAGCGCGCTCTCGCGGCTGCGCTTGAACACCACCGTGGCGGTCTGCTCGGCGGCGTAGTTGTAGTAGTCGCGCACCTGGGTCTGGCGGTCTTCGAAGGCGCGATCGGACGGCGTGCGCCCGCTGAAGAACAGGTAGGCATATGCGTACCGCGCGGCTTCCAGCCACGCGTCCAGCGCCGCGTCGGACATCGGGGTCTTGTCGCGGTCCCTGGGTTTGGGCGTGAGCGCCAGTGCGTTCTTCACCCACAGCTCGGACAACGCCGACAAACGCTGCTCCTCGGGCACGTCGCGCGTGTCCTTCAGGGTCTTTTCGCAGGTGACGACATCCTTCTCGCACAGCGACACGTCGAGGCCGATCACGCTCAGCGTTTCCTGCGAGGCCATGCTGAACCTGCCGGAGGTCAGCACGTCGCCGCGCTTGTTGGCCAGGTAGTCGGTCGGCGAGACCTGTTTCATGGTCACCATCGCACAGCCGCTGGACAGCAGCAGCGCGAGCACCACCGCCAGCTGTGGCAGCGTGCGTTGCAGCCAGCGGGTCATGGCTGGACCTCCATGTCCACGCCCGGCACGCCCTGGCGGATCAACTGCGGGAAGCGCGGGTCATCACCGGCGGCGCGCGCACGCTCGGTGATGCGCCCGCGCGCCTTCAGGGTGGCGAAGTCCACGCCCGGCGTCAGCACGCCGAGGTCGCGGGCGTATTCGGCGAAGTAGCCGGAGGCGAGCAGGCGGTAGTCCAGCGGCAGCCCCGGCGCGATCTGCCTGGCCAGTTCGTACACGATGGTGGTGCAGTTGCTGGTAAGCGTGTTGTAGAACGCCGGTGCGGCATCCAGCCTGCGCGCCTCGCCGAGGTAGGAGACGAACAGCCCCTTGAGCTGCTCGCGGGTCATGCCTTCAAGGCGGTAAAGATATACATCCTCGCCGCGCACATTGCTGCGTACGCGCACGATGTCGGTTTCTTCCGCCGCCACCAGGGTCATCTCGAACTTGCGGAAGAAGCCTCCCAGCGCGGAGAACGATTCGCCGCGCTCCTTGCGGATCTCCAGCGAGAACACCAGCTGGCGTCCGTCGGCGAATCCGAATGACACCAGGGTGTGCGCGATCATCGGGCCCATCCAGTACGACAGGACCAGATCGGCCGAACGCAGCTGGTCAAGCTCGTACTCGCGGCGTTCCCAGCGCGCTTCGTGGTCGTCCTCGGTGCGCCAGGTGAAGTTGCGCACGTTGTCGAGCACCACCCGGTTGCCGTCGAAGGACACCACCTTCAAGCGCTGCGCGACATCATCGGCCCATACCCGGTCCTGGCGCGGGCTGAGCATCAGCCACCAGAGCCCACAGGCCACCAGCACGACCCCGAATACAGGACCGGGCCAGCGTGCGCCGCCGGCGCGCGCGACCGCGACGACCGCGCTCAGCGCGACTGCGCCCCACGCCACGACCACCAAGCCCCTCAACCACCCCGGCCCGGGAAGCTGGTACGCCAGCAGCCCGGCCACCCACAGCGCGGCCACCAGCATGCCTGCGGCCAGCGCCCATCGTCCTGCTTTCTTCACACGTCGTTCCGTCGGTTGGTC
The DNA here is from genome assembly GCF_044543385.1 of Stenotrophomonas sp. NPDC077420. NCBI lineage: Bacteria > Pseudomonadati > Pseudomonadota > Gammaproteobacteria > Lysobacterales > Lysobacteraceae > Stenotrophomonas > Stenotrophomonas sp. NPDC077420. Next base: position 90,257 of record NZ_JBITVZ010000009.1, on the reverse strand, counting down.
GGGGCGCTAGTTAGCCATATCCCACGGCCAGGGGACATGTTTGCCTGTTCAGGTCCGCTCAGCGGCGCGCCGCGCCCACCTTCTGCCAGGGGGCCATGCCTTTCCGGGCGCGGGGCAGCGCGCGGCGGAGCGGCAGCCGACGCGGCATGGGAATACCCACGCCGGGAGCCGCCGCGGTGTCGCGACGCAGGTCGTCAGCGCGCTCGCCCACCAGCAGGGCCGCCATTTCTTCGAGGCCGTTGCGCATGGCGCGCGCGGCGGTCTGCAGGGTATTCATGGCGTGTCTCCAGGAGCGGCGTGGGGACGACCTACGTTAAGGGCGCTGCCGCGCAGGGACCGTGCAGGCGATGTGGCAGCGGGATGAAAGACGACGGGCCACCGCGCGCGGGTGATATTCATTTGCGTTCGCATCCTCACCTCCCGATAATCCGGGCCCTCAGTCCCTTGGATCCGTGCCATGTCCGCCCCCGCGCGCCGTTCGGCCTTGCTGCTGCTCGTTCCCACGCTGCTGGCGTCGGCCCTCGCCCAGGCCCAGGACACCGGCACCGCCCGTACCCTGGACGCGGTCAGCGTGGTGGCCGACCGTGCCAGCACCGCCACCAAGACCGACACCCCGCTCACCCAGACGCCGCAGGCGATCAGCGTGGTCACCCAGCAGCTGTTCACCGACCGCGGTGCCCGCAATCTGCAGGAAACCCTGCGCTACAGCGCGGGCGTCACCGCCGATGCCTACGGCCTGGATACCCGCAGCGACGGCAGCACCGTGCGCGGCCTGGACCCGGTGCAGTACCTGGACGGCCTGCGCCGCAGCTATGGGTTCAACCCGCTTGCGCGCACCGAGGTGTATGGGCTGGAGCGGGTGGAAGTGCTGCGCGGCCCGTCGTCGGTGCTGTACGGCGCCGGCGCCACCGGCGGCATCATCAATGCCATCACCAAGCGCCCGACCTTCGGCGAGCCGGGCGGCGAAGTGGCCGTGCAGCTGGGCAACTTCGACCGCAGGCAGTTCCAGGGCGGCGTGGCCGGCACCCTGAACGACGCCGGCACCGTTGCCGGTCGCCTGGTCGGGCTGGCGCGCGATTCGGGCATGCAGACCGACTACATCGACGATGACCGCGTGTACCTGGCGCCGTCGATCAGCTGGCAGGGCGAGCGCAGCACCCTGACCGTGCTGGCCAGCTACCAGCATGACAAGACCGCGTCCAGCCAGCAGTTCCTGCCGGTGGTGGCCACCTTGAACGCACCGGCGGGCACCCCGCGGCTGGATCCGTCGACCTTCCTGGGCGACCGCGATTTCGACATGCTCGACTCGCGCGTGTACAGCATCACCGCGCTGTTCGATCACCGCTTCACCGACGCCATCAGCCTGCGCTCGGCCGTGCGCTACCTCGACGGCAAGACCGAATTCCGCGAACTGTATCCGGATTCCTACAGCAATCCGCTGGACCCCTTCATCGACGCCGACAAGCGCGTGGTCAACCGCAACGCCTACGGCGTTCGCCCGGACGTGCGCTCGCTGACCAGCGACAACGCGGTGCAGTTCGATTTCGCCACCGGCGCGTTCCAGCACCTGCTGCTGGCCGGCGTGGATTACAGCGATTACCGCGAGAAGTCCTGGAACCTGGATGCCACCCCGACCCCGATCGACATCTACGCGCCGGTCTCCAGCGGCGTGACCATCAATGGCTGGGACCGCCTGCCCGACCAGCAGACCACCCAGCTGGGCGTGTACCTGCAGGACCAGATCCGCTGGGCCGACCGCGTGTCGCTGGTGCTCGGCGCACGCCGCGACCATGCGCGCAGCAAGACCGAAGGCCTGCCCAGCCAGACCGACAATGCCACCACCTGGCGGGCCGGGCTGATCGGCGAGATCGGCGCCGGTGTTTCTCCGTACATCAGCTACAGCGAGTCGTTCCTGCCGGTGACCGGCCAGGATCTGTACGGCCGTGCGTTCAAGCCGATGCAGGGCGACCAGTGGGAAGGCGGCATCAAGTGGCAGCCGGCGTCGAACATGATGGTGACCCTGGCGGCCTACCGCATTACCGAAACCAACCGCCAGACCAATGACCCGGAGAACCCGCTCAACGTGGTCCAGACCGGCGAGATCGAGTCCAAGGGCGTGGAGCTGGAGGGCCAGTTCCAGTTCGCGCATGAGGTCACCCTCACCGCGGCGTATTCGCGCAACAAGGCCGAGGTAACCCGGAGCAACTTCGCCATGGAAGTAAACCAGCGCCTCAACGATACCCCGCAGGAACTGGCGTCGGTATGGTTGGGCAAGGGCTTCCAGCTGGACGACGTCTCGCGCCTGCGCGTTGGCGTGGGTGGCCGCTACGTCGGCAACACCCAGTCGCTGGGCTTCGGCGGCTTCATCCGCACCCCGAGCTACACCCTGGTCGACGCGTTGGCCGAAATCCAGGTGACCGATTGGACGATGGCGCTGAACATCACCAACCTGTCGGACAAGAAGTACTTCGCGCCCTGCCGCAACTTCGGTGACTGCTTCACCGGCAACCCGCGCACGGTGACCGGCACCATCAGCTACCGCTTCTAAACGGTAGCGCCGACCGTTGGTCGGCAACCGGGCCACCTTCATCTCCAGCTGCCGCCAGAGACCCCCATGCAACGTTCCACCATCAAAGCCTGGTTCCTGGTCCACAAATGGACCAGCCTGATCTGCACGCTGTTCCTGCTGCTGTTGTGCATGACCGGCCTGCCACTGGTCTTCGGCGAGGAAATCGCCCACCTCAGCGAACCGCACGTGGACAACCCGCAGCCACAGGCCCCGCACCGCGACCTGGACGCGCAGGTGCGCACCGCCCTCGCCCAGTACCCCGGCAACGTGCCGCTGTTCGCCGGTTGGGACTGGGAAGGCAACACCGTCTACGTCAACACCGGCACCGAGCCGGCGACGCCGCCGCCGCAGATGAAAACCGCGCTGCTCGATGCGGCCAGCGGTGAGGTCCTGCCGGCGCCGCAGTTCAACGAAGGGGTGATGTACTTCCTGTACCGGCTGCACACCGACCTGTTCCTGGGCCTGCCCGGCATGCTGTTCATGGGCGCGATGGGGCTGCTGTTCGCCGTGGCGATCATCTCCGGGCTGGTGCTGTATGGGCCGTTCATGCGCCGCCAGCGCTTCGGCACCCTGCGCACCGGGCGCAGCCGCCGCCTGGCCTGGCTGGACCTGCACAACGTGATCGGCGTGGTCACGCTCGGCTGGGCGCTGGTGGTGGGCATCACCGGGGCCATCAACACGATTGCGAAGCCACTGGAAACCGCCTGGCAGAGCCAGCAGCTGGGCGAGTTCGCCGCGCGTTACGCCGGCCAGCCGCGCCCGACCACGCTGGCCTCGCTGCAGGCCGCCGTAGACACCGCACGCGCTGCCGAGCCCGGCATGCGCCCGGCGTTCGTCAGCTTCCCGGGCACCGGCTACAGCGGCGACCACCACTATGGTGTGTTCATGCAGGGCAACACCCCGCTCACCGAACGCCTGTACCGCCCGGTGCTGATCGATGCGGCCACCGGCGAACTCACCGCCCAGCCGCAGCTGCCCACCTACATGAGCGTGCTGCTGCTCAGCCAGCCGCTGCACTTCGGCGATTACGGCAAGCTGCCGCTGAAGATCCTGTGGGCATTGCTGGACCTGCTGACCATCGCGGTGCTGGTCAGTGGCCTGTACCTGTGGTTCAAGCGCGGCAATACCGAGGCGCGGGTGACCGAGATCGAGCGCGCTGAAAAAACCGGGGGTGCGGCATGAGCCGGACGCCTGCGCCCAATGGCAGCCCGTTCACGGCGCCAGCGTGGATCGCCGCGGCAAGCCTGCTGGGTCTGGTCAGCGCACTGATCGGCGATGGCCTGTTCGATGTGGTGTCATGGGTGGTCTTCGCGGCGCTGATCGGACTGGTGGTGCGGGCCTGGGTGAAGCGGACGCGGTGACGGGGTGCTCCGGGTTCGCGGTGCCGACCAACGGTCGGCACTACCGGTCGGCATTGCTTGGTCGGCCCCCGGCCCCGTGGCGGGCGAAGTTGAGTGCCGCCGGCGATGCTTCATCCGCGCGCAGGCACAGCTGCAGCTCGAACGTGGCCTCGCTCCCCGCCAACGGGTGATAGGCCACTTCCGCACTGCGGAACCCGGCCATGCTGGCCGGCACCACTGAAATGCCCGCTTCCACCGCCACCAGCGACAACACCGCATGCATGCCGTGCGCTTCCTGCACCACGCGCGGGGTGAAGCCGGCCGCTGCGCACAGCCGCACCACCTGCGAATGGAAGCCCCTGCCCTCCCGCGCCGGCCACAGCACGAACGGCTCATCGGCCAGCGCCGCCACGTTGACCGCGTCCCGCTGCGCAAGCCGATGCGGGCGCGGCAGCGCGATCGCCAGGCGGTCGCTGTCGAACGCCTGCAGCTGCATGTCCTCGGCGTCGAACACCGGCGGGATCACCACGCCCACGTCGATGCGCTGCTCGCGCAGCATCTGGACCTGCCGCGCCGAGGTGGCTTCTATCAGCTCCAGCCGGACCTCCGGGCTGGCCTGGCGAAAGCGTCGGATGACGCCAGGCAGCCGCCCATACAAGGCACTGCCCACGTAGCCCAGGCGCACGGTACCGGTGCGGCCGGCCGCCGCATCGCGGGTGGCCACCAGCGCATGATCGGCCTGTTGCAGCAGTCGTCGCGCTTCGGCCAGCAGTACCGCACCCGCCGCGGTAAGCCCAAGCGTGCGGTTGCCGCGCTGGATCAACTCGCTGCCGATCTCGTCTTCCAGCTTGCGGATGGCGGCGGTCAGCGGCGGCTGCGACATGTGCAACCGGGCCGCGGCACGATGGAAATGCAGTTCTTCGGCAACGGCGACGAACTGGCGAAGCAGGCGGAGGTCGACCATGAAGACCGTGCGGGAATCAGGAGCCGCCAGTATGCCGTGCCGGTGGCTACCTGCGCGGTTCAACGGTCGGCTGCGCGATGTGCGCCCACTGCGCGGCGATGTCTTCAACGCTGTCGGCCGAGGTCGCACGCAGGTCGCGCGGGTAGGCAACATCGTCGGCTTCCACGCTGCGGGTCGCATGGAACTGCCCATTGCTGGCGCGCAGGATCCAGCCCCCGTCGCGACAGGCCGTAGACGCCAGGAACGCCACGCCCGGCGCTACCGCGTCCGGGTGCAGCTCATCCGGTTCGCCCTCCACGCCCCACATGCGGGTCTTGGCCACCGGCGATATTGCATTGACCATGATGTTGTGCGGCGCACCTTCGGCGGCGAGCACGTTGACGATCCCCACCGCCGCCATCTTCGCTGCCGCGTACGCGGCCAACCCCTTCTGCACGTACTGCGGGTACAGCGCACGGTCGGAGGTGGTCAGCACGATGCGGCCATGATGCCGCGCCTGCATCGACGGCCACGCCGCTTCGGCCAGCCAGAGTGGCGCCTTCGCCGCGATGGTCATCATGTGGTCGAAGCGGTCTTCCTGCAGCGCGTCGATCTGCTGGTACTCGACCCAGCCGGCGTTGTGGATGATGAAGTCGATATGCCCGTGCCGCGTCACGATGTCGGTCATCAGCGCGCGGCACCCGTCGCGCTGGTCGATGGCCGCATGCGCGGCGTGCACGTCCAGTCCGAGGCCGCGCAGCAGCGCCACGGTCGCCGCGATCCGCTGCGGGTCTGCGCCGTGTCCGTCCAGCCCGGCCCCCACATCGTGCATCACCACCCGCGCGCCACGCGTGGCGAGCAGGCGGCTGTAGGCCAGGCCCAACCCACTCGCCGCGCCCGTGACCAGCCCAACCTGCCCCTCGAACGAAATTGCCTTGTGCGTCTGCATCCACACAGGATCGTGCGACAGCCCCACCGGGCGCCAATACCCCCTTGATGGGTCCACGATACAAACGGCGTATCGTGTTGACCGGGGCGGTCTGCCCGGAGGGTGGGAAGGTCAATGCGCCTGTGTTCGTCGCGGCCTGAGGATCCAGAGGAGGCATGTCTGCACCAATACCGCCAACCAAAGTGCGCAATACACCGCCACCATGGTGCCCTTGGACCGGTCGCGCGCTGCGGGGCCGCAGTGCGCTCCGTGCTGATCTGCCTGGTGCAGTGGCAGCATAAGCAACGCGGTCGGTGCCGACAAGAACCGCAGCCCTACAGGGCGTGGCATGGCGCCACGCCCTGTAGGAGGGCACGCCGGGGTGGCCTCAGGACTTGATGAAGGCCAGCAGGTCCGGGTTGATCACATCGGCATGCGTGGTCAGCATGCCGTGCGGGTAGCCCTTGTACACCTTGAGCGTGCCGTTCTTCAGCAGCTTCACCGACAGCTCGGCCGAGTCGGCGATCGGCACCACCTGGTCGTCGTCACCGTGCAGCACCAGGGTGGGCACGGTGATGGCCTTGAGGTCGTCGGTCTGGTCGGTTTCCGAGAACGCCTTGATGCCTTCGTAATGGGCCTTGGCACTGCCCATCATGCCCTGCCGCCACCAGTTCTGGATCACCCCCGGATACACCTTGGCGCCCGGGCGGTTGAAGCCATAGAACGGGCCGGTGGGGAAGTCCACGAACAGCTGCGCGCGGTTGGCGGCAACGCCGGCGCGGATGCCGTCGAACACCTCGATCGGCAGGCCACCCGGGTTGGCGGCGGTCTTCAGCATCAACGGCGGCACCGCGCTCACCAGCACGGCCTTGGCAACGCGGCCCTGCGGCTGGCCGTACTTCGCCACGTACCGCGCGACTTCGCCGCCACCGGTGGAGTGCCCGATATGCACGGCGTTGCGCAGGTCCAGGTGCTCGGCCACGGCCGACGCATCGGCGGCGTAATGGTCCATGTCGTGGCCATCGCTGACCTGCGCCGAACGGCCATGGCCGCGGCGGTCATGTGCGATCACCCGATAGCCATGCTGGACGAAGAACAGCATCTGGGCGTCCCAATCGTCCGACGACAGCGGCCAACCGTGGTGGAACACGATGGGCTGCGCATCGCGCGGACCCCAGTCCTTGTAGAAGATGCGGACCCCGTCTGGGGTGGTGACGTAATTTTCGGACATCTGCGTGGTTTCCGGTGTGGGGGAACGGGTGGGTGCGGCCGCAAACCCCGGCAGCGCCATCACGGCGAGCGCCGAGGCGCCCACCTGGAGCACCTGGCGGCGGGTAAGCGTCAGCGTGTCCGGCTGGCGTGGGGGCATGGAGGCATCCTTCTCAGGGAGGGCAGCCCCATGGAAACAGACACCGGCCGCACCGGCTTGTACGCCGGTGCGCTTTACCCGCCCACGGTGCGCCGCAGCCACCGGAGCGCTGCCCGTGTGCGGTCACGCAGCCCGGCCAGGCCTGGCCGGTACGGCGACTGCCACGCGAACGCGGCGGGAATCTGCAGGTCGATCTCGGTGCCCCGCCCGGGCCGGCCGGAGCGGATCGCGAGGCTGCCACCGGCGCGCGCCGCGCGTTCGTGCATGCCGGCCAGGCCCCAATGCCCCTCCAGCAGGCCCGCGTCCTGGTTGAAGCCCACGCCGTCATCGTGGACGCGAAGCCGGAAGGCGTGCCGCCCGTACCCCAACGACACCTGCACGGTGCCCGCGTTGGCGTGCCGGAACGCATTGAGCATTGCTTCGCGTCCGATCATGTAAGCCTCCTCACCCGCACAGCGCTGCATCGGCCGTGGCGTTCCTTCCACCACCAGCCGCACCGCCGGCGTGGCCAGGCCGTGTGCGTCCTCGCGCACGGCCATCAGCGCCGCGCCCAGGTCGCGTGCGTGGTCCACGTCGCCGCGCAGCCCGCGCACGCGCTCGCGCCCGTCGGCGCCGACGCGCTCGGCCATGTGCATCGCCGCTTCCAGTTCCTGCCGCACCGGATCGTCCGCCGCCAGCTTGCGGCTCGATGCGTGCAGGCGCAGGATCAGGCCCTGGGTGCTCTGCAGCAGGGTGTCGTGAAGCTCGCGCGCGATGCGCTCGCGTTCGCGGTGACGCTCGTCCAGCCGGGTGCGGATGCGCGCGGCCAGCTGGCGCAGCCGGGCCAGGTACAGCAGCCACAGCAGTGCCGCCGCGGCCAGCACGCACAGTGCGCGGAACCAGCCGGTTTCCCAGTAGTGCGGCGCGACCGTGACCACCAGCTGCGCGCCACGTCCGTTCCACACGCCGTCGTTGTTGCTGGCCGTTACCCGGAAGACGTAGCGGCCAGAACCAGGCGCGTTGTACAGCGCCGAGCGCGCCGCCCCCTCCACCCACGCCGAATCGAAGCCGTCCAGCTGGTAGCGGAAGCGCACCCGTTCGGGCATCGACAGACTCAGCGCGGTGTAGCGGATGCGCAGGTTGCGCGCCCCGGCGGGAAGCGCCACGGCGCCGTCGTGGATGGGCACGACCGCGCCATCTACCGTGGCCGACAGGATTTCCACCGGCGGCGCCACCGGGTTGCGCAGGATCCGGCGCGGGTCGATCGACACCAACCCACTGGTGGTGGCGAACCACAGGCGTCCATCCTGCGTGCGCGCCGCGGTCGGCAGCGGGCGGAACTGGGCGGCAATGCCCGGCAACCCGTCCAGCGCGGTGAACCGTTCGTAGCGCGGGCTGCCGCGACCACCGAACAGGCCATCGACATCGGCGGCACGCACACGCACCACGCCACGCGCACCGTTGAACCACACATCGCCGGACGCATCGGCCACGATCCCGCTGATACCGCGCAGATCCTCGCGCACGCCCGGCACCCCATTACGCAGGCGACCTGCGGCGACCAGGGCCAGGCCGCGTTCGCCCCCGATCCACATCCCATGCCGGTCTTCGTACAGGGCGGTGACGTTGCCCACGTCCAAGGCCTGGCCGGTCCACGGCGTGGTCGCTTTTTCCTGGTCGAGCACCACCGCGATGTTGCGCGCGAACCCCAGCCACAGGCGTCCGCGCGCGTCCACCTGCATGCTCAGGGGCGAACCGTTCGACGGCAGGTCGGGCAGGTCCTGCAGGTGTTTCCACCTGCCCTGCCGCAACCGGTGCAGACCGGGCGTGTTCAACGACAGCCAGACCGTGCCGTCCGGCAGGGTGGCGATGGCCTGGACGCCGGAACGCACCGACACGGGCAGATCGGACACTGCCTCGAACCGGCCACCGCGCATCCGCCACAGACCGTCGGGGCCGCCAAGCCACAGGTCGCCCCCGGCGCTGCGATGCATCGCGGTAATCGCAGAGCGCAGCGCCAGCGGCTGGCGCGACACGCTGTCCACCCGCTGCAGGGCATGGTTGCGCGTGCCCACCAGCAATCCATCGCCGTCGGCGACCATGGCGAAGTCCTGCGCGCCGTCGGGCATCGCCACCTGCACCAGGTTGGCGTGGCGGAAGCGGTCCAGGCCACGGCTGCTGCCTACCCAGAGGTTGCCTTCGCGGTCCTCGAGCAACGGCTGCAGGTAGTCCGAACTGAGCCCGTCGCTGCGCCGGAACAGTTCAAACGCCTCTCCGGGGCGTGTGGGCGAACGCCGCACCAGCCCGGTGCCCAGCGTGGTTGCCCAGAGCACGCCGTCGCGATCGAACAACAGGCCGGCCGATGCGCCTGGCCCGGTCGGATCCGGCGCCGACGACGCATCCCCCTTCCCTGCCAGCGGGCGTACGCCGCCGTCCGCCTCGGCCACCCAGATCGTGCCGTCCGGCGCCTGCGCGATCTGGCTGACCCGTCCGACCGTGGACGCCACGGGGGTGAAGGCAGGTGCGCCCCGGCGCAGCACCACCATGCCGTTTTCGGTGGCGACCCAGAGCGTGCCGGCGCGGTCGGTGAACAAGGTGCGTGCCTGCCGCCCCGGATAGCCCATGCCCGCAGGCGGACGCTGCCAGCGCTGATCGTGCAGCGCGACCGGCCCGGTGAACGTGGCGGCCCACAAACGGCCCTCGCCATCCTCGGCAAAGCGGAACACGGTGCTGGTCGGCAGGCCGTCGGCCTGACCGTAGTGACGCACCCGGTCACCGTCGATACGGCTGACGCCGCCGTAGCGGAACCCCATCCACAGGCCGCCGTCGGGGGACGCGTACAGCGTGGACACGCTGGTGGCAGGAAAGGCGTCGCCGCCGGTGGGCGCAAAACGGGTAAAACGCACCCCGTCGAACCGGTACAGCCCGATTTCGGTGCCCAGCCACAGATAGCCATCGGCGGTCTGGGCCAGCGCGGTCACCTGCCCTGGCGCGCCCTGGTTGACGGTCCATGCGGTGTGGTGGAACTGGCCGATCGCGCGGGCCGGATCGAGCGCGACCGCCGTGCCGGCAACCAGCAACAGCAGGGCACAGGCCAGACCTCGTAATCCGTACGCCATGCTCGGTCCCCTGCCCGCGCGGCGCTGCGCCAGCGCCCGCGCCATCATACAAAAACGGTTCGGCAGCAGCAGGCCAATACTACGGGCAGGCGCCGCCCGCGCGTACGTCCTGCAGGTAGGCCGACGGCGTACAGCCCAGGCTGCGCCGGAACCAGCGCACGAAGTGGCTCTGGTCATAGAAGCCCAGCTCGCTGGCCACCTGGCCGATGCGCTGGCCGTCTACGCGCAGCAGTTGCCGGGCGCGCTCGAGTCGCCGCATGCGCAGGTACTCCATCGGACTGAGCCCGGTCTGTTCGCGGAACCTGCGTGCGAAGTGGAACCGGCTCATGCACGCCGCCTGCGCGATCGCACTCAGCTGCAGCGGTTCGGACAGATGGGCTTCGATGTAGTGCACGCCGCGCTCGACAGCGCCGCTCACCCCGCTGCGCCCGCATGGGCGCGCCGATGACGCATGCAGTGATACCAGAAGGGATGCCGCGGGGCTGGCGTGCACGGGAATAAGCCTCGCCGAAGGTAGCGTGTAGGCTGCGCCTGCAACGTGCCTGGCCCAAGCCCCGATCGGCGGAGTACCCACCTACTCTTTCGGGTGATCGTGCTGCGGGGGCGCGCTGCGACGCCTGGACTGCGACGCCGGCAGCTCCACCACCCGGCGCCCGAACAGCACCGCATCCACCGAGTACGCCCCCGGGCCGAGCAGCAGCAGGGCGATCAACAGGCCCGCCGCCGGCCACCCCTGCAGCCCGGGATCCAGGCAGGCCACGAACAGCGAGGCCAGGATGCCCAGCGGCAGCAGGCTGCCCAGCGCCAGCAGCACCGCCGCCATCCATGCCCAGCCGATCAGATCGCCCTGCGGCGGCAGCGATCGCAGCGCCCAGGGGCCCACCAGCATGGACGACAGCAGCAGGCGCAGCAGCAGCAGGCCGACGCCGGGGGTACGGTCAGGAAAGGTTGCGTAGAGCAGCTGCACCGGTCGCCTCCAGCGTTCGATCAGGCTGTGCCCATTGGGGACCTGTTGCGGCCCCGGCGCATGACCCGAAAGAGTAGTTGCCACCGTGTCCGGAGCGATCACCCCGCATTTGCTATCGTGCGCGGGTCTGTCCTTTGTCCTGGAGTCCCATGTCCCGCACGCCATCCGCCTCCCCCTCCCCGCAGGCCCTGCTGCGGGCCGCCACCAGGGAGGCGTACGAGCGCGTCACCGTGCTGCTCAACGCAAGCTACGCCGATTTCAGCCCCGAACAGCAGCAGCGGATCCGCGCCCTGGTGGCCGGCGATGCAGCGGCCCGCCCGGCAAGCCGTGTCAAACCCGCCAAAGCGCCACGCGAACCGCTGCCGCCGCGTTACTGGCTGCCGCACACGCAGGAAACCTGGTCCGGTCGCGGCCGCGTGCCGCAAACCTTCCTTGCCTGGGAAGGCACCGTGGCCCACACCGAATGGAAGAAGCACCATCCCGACGAGCGCTTCCCGGCGTATCCGGGCTGAGCAGTGAGATGAACCGCTCCATCAAGCTGCGCAGAGCGGTGGGAACGCACGGCACCGTGCATCGCGTTGCAGACCTCCAGCAGCGCCATGACACGAAGCAGACGCTGCCCACCCTGCTCTGCGACAGCCCTGGCTGCGGCGCCCTGCTGAAGTTCGTGCCCGCGCGCAGCAGCCGCCATGCCGACCAGCCCGCGCCCGTCCAGATGCCGGCCTACCTCACCCTGGACAAAGGTGCCGAACACCAGTCCGGGTGCCGGTATGACGCGCCCGGCCATCTCCAGGCGCTGCTCGCCGCCGGCGCCGATCCTGACGTCCTGCCCGTGCTCGCAGACGGCAGGCACGAGCTTCGCCTGCTGGTCCTGCAACAGGCACTGAAGCGCGGCAGCGCTGATCGCCAGGCCGTCGACTCCGCCACGGACCGCTACCTGCACACCCTCGCCGACCTGCTGGTGCTGCGTGCGCTGTGCGAAAGCGATGCCCTGTTCGCCGAGCACCTGACCCTGCGCCTGGGCAAGAAGAAAGTGGACTGGGCGAATTTCTTCTACACGCCGGAGCGCTACGACGAGGCTGGGGAGCGCCTGGCTGCAGCGTCCACGGAACTGCCCATGGCGTTGCTGGGCACGGTCCGCTCGCACCGCGTGCAGCCCGATGCGGTATACCTCAACTGCGCCCCGAAGTACCAGCGCACCGGCATTACCGACCGGCGCGACTTCCATGAAGTCAGCGTTGGCCACGGCGACGCCGCGTGGCTGCAGTCGTTCCCGGTAGGCGCCGAGATCGTGATGTTCGGGCTGTGGCGCCAAGGCCGGACCACCACCTCCACGCGGCCCCACCCCACCGACCCGCGACGCACCATCACCAACGTCACCCACAAGCTGGCGCTATGGCCAAGCTTCAAGCGGCAGCTGGCCGTGGTTGACTGACCCGGAGAACGTACCGCATGACCCGAACGACGCCGCGCTTCCTGCTGCTCACTGCATTGGCCGCCACACCGCTTGCGGCGTGCGCCGCGCCGGCCTCCTCGCCAGGCACGGTGTTTGTCGACGTCACCGCGACCCACGTTCCCACAGAACCCGACCTGCATGCGCTTGATGCCGCCCTGCTGGATGCCGACGGCGACGGCGACCTGGACGTTGCGGTGGCGGTGGAGAACGGCGCCAACCGGCTTTATCTCAATGATGGGAGCGGCAAGCTCACGCACGCCACCGGTGCGTTCGGGCCGCTCAGCGGCGACAACGAACACGTCCGCATTGCCGACTTCAACCGCGACGGCCATCCGGATGTGCTGTTCATCGCCGAAGACACTGAACAACACAACCTGTTCCTGGGCGATGGCAAAGGTGGATTCGCGCGGGTGAGCGCGCGCCTGCCGGCGAAAAGCCAGGCCAATGGCGTGGCGGTCGGCGATCTCAACGGCGACGGCCTGCCCGACATCGTCGTCGGCAACACCACCGAAGGCAAGAAGGGCCAGGCACAGCCGTTCCTGTGGCTCAACGACCCTGCGCGCCCGGGCCGGTTCGTCGACGCCACGGCCACCCACCTGCCCAACATCGACGTGCAGGCGCAGGGCATCGCGCTGGTTGACGTGGACGGCGATGGCGATCTGGACATCGCCATCGCCAGCCAGGATCCGCTGAACCGGCTGCTGCTCAACGACGGCAGCGGACGCTTCGTCGACGCGACCGATCGGCTGGGCCCACAGGTGCCGACCGAAACGCGCGAAGTGCACGCGCTTGACGCCAACGGCGACGGTCGACTGGACCTGGTGTTCTTCAACCTCACCAGCAACAACCGCGAGTGGGACAAGGATCCACAGACCCGGCTGCTGATCAACCAGGGCGATGCGCGCTTCAAGGATGAAACCGCAGCACGCCTGCCCCGCCACCGCTTCTCGAGCTGGGGCGGTACCGTGGTGGACTTCAACCACGATGGTCATCCCGACCTGGTAGTGAGCGCCATCGACGTGCCGGGCTTCGTCCCGCTGCAGGTACGTGCGTGGCAGAACGATGGGAAAGGAAACTTCAGTGACGTCACCGCTGCGGTGATTCCTGCCACCACCGTCGGCCGGAGCTGGAGCATGGCGCAGGGCGATCTGGACGGTGACGGCAAGCCGGACCTGTTCATCGGTGGCTGGCAGTCGCAGGCGCGGCTGCTGCTCAGCCGCCCATAAGCCGCGGCATTCCATCGCTTTTCTTCACAGATCCTGCTCTGTATTCCGGACCACGCCGCCGCACGCCGCGGCGGGGATGGGAGGTCGATATGAACGCCGCACGTCTGATTAGCATTGCCGCACTTGCCGTGGCCGCCCTGACCGCAGCCCCTGCCTGGGCCGACCCGCCGCACCACGCGCGCGGCAATGGTCCGCCGCCGCATGCCGGCGGCCCGGACAAGCGCCACGCTCCGCCGCCGGGATGGCAGAAGAAGGCCTGGCACCGCGGCGACCGGCTCAGCTGGTCGGAGGTGGACCGCCGTTACTGGGTTGACGACTACTCACGTTACGACCTGCGTGAACCGGGCCGCGGCCATCGCTGGGTCCGCCAGTCCGACACCGAGTACCTGCTCGTTGAGATCGCCACCGGCGTGATCATCGACGCCCTGCGCCGCTGACGCGGCGCGCTGGGAGCCCGAGCGTCGCGCCATGCCGGCGATCCAGGCACCGACTCACGAGCCTTTGGTTCGGGAACAATGTTAACCAGTGACTTGCTCGGATGATGTTTCCTCACGCTCGTCGCTGCTTCCCGATATCTGCTCGTCAGGAACTTCAAGCTGGGCGCGAATCCAGCGCTGCGCGTCATCCGTTTTCATGGACAGCTGCGCCTCGATGGCTTGGGATTCGCGGAACTGAGCAGCCTCAGCCGCCATTGTCCATGCGGCTTGGAGGCCCAACTCTTCAATTGCACCACGAAGTTCACCAAGCTGAAGTCTGAAAAACTCTTTCCTTGGATTCACCTTGTTGACCTGCGATGTTACGAACTTACGATGCAGGGCACCCTCGAGTGCAGGAGCGTCATCGGACCAAATCATTGCGTGAACATCGAACGGGAAGGGGACACTAGCATCGCCCAGCTCTTTCACCCGGTCATGGGGCTGCAATCGCCTCGTCATTCCAACCTTGAATACACGATCACCAAATGACCCAATGTTCGAGATGACATAGACGTGCCCAGCCTTGGTCTGCTGAGCCATCGAGAGCGCACGTTGATTCTTGGCCTCTGCCTCGGCAAGTTTGGCTTCAAGGGCGAACATCTGCGCCTCGAACATAGAACGCTGCTCCTCGCTTGCCTTTTCCAGCTGCACCCGCGCCTTGGATAGGGCCCTTTGCAACATATCCTCTTCTTTGGCGGCCTCTTTCAATGCCCTATCAATCTCGCGCTGCGCTCGCTCTTCCTCGCGAATCTGCTCCCTGATTCGGCGCTGCTCTTCCCTGTCCCTCTCACGCAAAGCGATCGAAGAAGCTCCCCACCGCAGCTCTTCGAGGCGACTGTCGAGATACTCCCTGGTAATCCTGGCCGATCGGAATGAACTACCGTTGTGGTTGACCAATGAAAACGCGTCACGCACCTGCTGTTCCAATATCCCGAAGTTGTCCGACTTCAGCCTTCCCAAGATCGTATCCACTTTGCCATTAAAGGCGTCAATCACGAACCTTATAGCCGTCTCCCGCCGATTCTTCTCGACGTAGTCACATTCCGCAGCCCTGCCAGACGTAACCAGAGATATGGAATTCGCCCTCGCGAGCTTAAGCTCTTGAGCCGCCGACTCAAATTCATACTCCTGCGCCAGCTGATCTAACAAGCTGTAAGTCGGCTTGAGGTATAGATCACCGTAACCTTCGATAACATTGCGCATGGCGACAGCGCTCTGCTGGATGGTTTCAGCCTCCTGCAGGGCACGGTACGCATCGCCAGCAATGCTCTCGGCGCGAATCTCTGCCTGCTTGACCAGCACCGCAGCACGTCTATTCGCGTCCTCAATCGTGCGCTCTGCCTTCTGACGAGCATCTGCATTGGCGCGGCGCCCGTCAGCGATCAGACCGCTGACCTGCTGCTGGGCTTCGAGACGCAGGGCTTCCAGTGTGGTCTCTGTTGCCGTACGAAGCGCATCCATCTCTATACGAGCAGACATCGAAGCCGCCTCAGCTTCTGCAAGCATTCGTCGAGCCTCAGCATCCGCGTCGCGCACCGCCTTAAACTCGGAAAGCGCCTCGTTTTCGGTGGAAATCCGAGTAATCTGTGACCGCAGGGATTCCAATTGACGTGCGGCATCCAGCTCCACTTGAGCTAGTTGACTCTGGAATGCCTGTGAGGCTAGCCGTCGAAGCACCAACAGCACGCCAATGGTGACGGCCAGTGCAAATGAGAGAATCCAGCTCATGAGCTCCCCCTAAGAGTCCCAAGCATTGATGATAGTCCATGACTATGGACTAGCATCAAACCGACAGAGCAGTCTGTCTATAGGACTTTTCCTACGCCAGGCTAGGACGCTCACTAACCACTCGCCCGCAGCGTCCACGCCACTCCATCCCATGTGCCGCTGAATGACCAGAGCATCAGGGCGCAGGCAACCGGCTCGCTATGCGTGAAGTGGACCGTCGTTACTGGGTTGATGACTACTTAAGTTACAACCCGTGTGAATCCGGCCGCGGGCATCGCTGGCTCGGGCAGTCGGACACCGAGTACCTGCTCGTTGAGATCGCCACCGGTGTGATCATCGACGCCCTGCGCCGCTGACGCAGTGCGATCGGTGCTCGCGATTTACGGCTTGCGGGCGAACCACCACAGGACGATGAATACCGGCAGGGGCGAGAGCATCATGACGATACCCAGCCCGATGTTGGCACCCCCACCGGTGTTCATCAGCCCGTCGGCGTAGTACCAGCCCCACAGCGCGATCGAGATTGCCACGCCGGCGATGTAACCCCTGCGCGTGCGAGGTGGCCGACGCAGGCTCACCCATAGCGAGAACAGAGCGAACGGCGCCAACGCCAGTGCCGTGCGCACCCAGCGTGGCTGCAGCTCGGGCCCCATGCCGAAACTGCGCGAGCGCAGATGGTCGAGCAGCCACTCCACGCCCCATACGATGGCGAACGCGTAGATCACCGAAACCACCAGCACCTTCGTCCCTGCGTTACGCACGACCTCAGACCGCATACTGCGCCACACCATTCCCGAACGACCAGTTCTCCCGCTTCACTTCCACCAGATTGATGAACACATCCTCCCGGCGAATGCCTACGGCGGCATGCAGTCCATCGGCAATGGCAAGGTAGAACGCCTTTTTCTGCTCCAGCGTACGGCCCTCATTCCAGCTGACCTGGATGCAGATGAAGTCGTCCGTGCGGGCGATGCCCAGATAACCTGGGTCGTACACCAGACCATCAGCGTCGTGTTCCTGGATGACCTGGAAACGGTCGTCCGGCGGGACGCCCACGCTCAGCATGGCATCATATATCACTTGCCCTACGCGACGCCGGTAGTCGGCGGGCTTGCCTTTACGAAGATCGATGCGGGCCAACGGCATGGCGGCTCTCTCCGGACGCATGCAGGTACATGCGGTACCAATGAGATCACAGGCGCCCTTCCCTCGCCACCCGTCCGCTCGCGTTCAGTGGCCGGTGCTGTTCTTCCACCTGCACTGTCGTTGGAAGAGCGCTTCGGCATCACGGTCATCGCCCTGCAGGCGGGGCGGCGGCGTCAGCCGTGCCACGGCAGCGGCGGCGACCGGCACTGCATTGCCAGGCCGCCTTGCCAACGAGCCGGACGGGGCGTTCTGCACCGCCACATAAGCCTGCATGAGCTGGCGAAGCACGGTGGCGGCCGGCGTGAAGTCGCGCGCCGCGGCGGCCTGGAAATTGGCCCGCAGCGTGTCTTCCATCTTCGCCCGTATGAGTACACGCCTGTTCATGGCATCCCCCCGACGCGGGCCAGCTCCTGCTGCGCCTTTCGGGAAACCTTCGGCATGATCGGCGCAGGGGTTTCGATAACGGTGAGGGTGATGGACCCTTCCTTGATCTCAACCGCTACCCTGGCACCAATCACGAAGCCGGCGTCCCGCAACCAGCGGCCGCTCAGCTTGAGACACGGGACCTGCTCGTAACGCCCCATCCCGTCCTGCAGTTCGTACAAATGCCCGCACATCCGGTAGGTGCGTGGCGGGCGGGAATAGGGTTTGCGCTTGGGGCGCGCTTCGTACTCATGGGGCGTACTCGCCTGCGCATTGAACATGTTGGACCTCCGGCACGAATGGCTCTCGTCGGGATGACAAGAGCGTCGGGAGGCTAGAAACCGTAAAGCCACACAAAAACGGCGGGCGTATTTCCACGAGGGTCTTATATTAGCCGCCCTCCCGACAACGAAACGTCCATCACTGTGTGGCTTGTAGAGTTTCTAGGCTCTGCAGAACACCATGCAGGATGATGCGGAGGGAGGGAAATCGTTTGTTCCTGTTGATCCAGCGAGCTTAGTTGACCGTGCCTAATGGATGACGCAACTGACAAGTAATACCGCCAGATATGCGCAAGCAGGTCACACTTCAGCCCGCTCCTCTACGCCGGGTTCCATCGACGCGTCAGCGCAACACGGCGGCAGCATCCACCAGCTGCACATCGTGCATCTGGTACAGGTAAGCCTCGTAGTAGGCCTTGTGCGATGCGCCGACGACGGCCAGCAGACGCTGGCCCGGTGCAAGCCCCAGCACGTCGCGGATGTTGGCCACCATGCGCAGGTTGCGGGTTTCCCAGTAACCGACATAACCGCGTCCGAAGCCCTGCGGCGATGGCTCGGTCAGCGCGGCGCCGAAGTCGCTGCGATACGCCTGCAACGCCATGCCCGGCACGTTGTAGCTGCGATACAGGGCCAGCATTGCGCCGGGCTTGCCGAGGTTGGCCTCCAATGCGGCGTTCGCGTCCGCGCGCGCCTTGGTATACGGGTTGTCCCACGCTTTCATGATGGCTTCGCCCGCCGCCTTTTCCAGCGCTTTGGGCGTGGACGAATCGGCGGTGTGGTCATCCACCGCCCACACCCGTTCCAGGCCGAGCCGGGCAGCCAGCGTTGCCGCGACCAGCACCGACTCATCGCGCCCCTGCAGCCGCTTGTCCAGGTACGCCACCAGGGCCGGGCTCAACCCATCGGCAGCGATGCGTTCCGGCGCGGGCAGGCGCAGCCACTGCACGACCGCGGAATTGCGCTCGCCCGCGGCCAGCCACACGGCCGCCAGCCGACGTCGGTCGGCGGCGCTCGGCGCGGCTTGCCATGACGCCAACAGGCGGTCCGCTTCGGCGTTGGCTGCGGGCACATCCAGCCCGGTCGCCGCCTCCGCCGGCGCGGTGTCCGGGCAGTACATGCTGACGCTTTCCGCATAACGGGCAGGATTGCGCCGCATGAAATCGCACTGCAGCCCGGATACCGCCTCCACCGCAATGGCCTCGGGCTTCCACGCCTCAAGTCGCGACAACAGCGGCTCGAGCTGATCTGGGGTGAAGGTCTTCGGCAAGGCGGACAGGTGCGCCGAACCCAGCACCAGCACTTCGTTGGGGCGCCCTGCGGGCGGGCCCTTGAACTGCTCGGGATGGAAGTCGGGGACATAGGCCGGTGCGGCCGCCCACGCGCTTGCGCTGCACAACCCCAGGATCAACAGACTGCCGATGCGTTCGATCACGGTGCGTCCTTTCAATGGTCGATGATGTGCCTGACCGGATAGTCGCCCAGCCAGCATCAGGGCAGAACCCCCGTTGGTCATTGCAACCTTTTGGACGCTCGGTGCATCGGCCTGGATGGGCAGAATGCAGCGCCATTCGGGGCGCCCCCGTCACTCAGGCGCGCGAGGCAGGATGTGCGCGATGGACTGGGCCAACTCGCGACTGGCGATCTCCAGATCGTGTTCGTCTGCAGGTTCAACCAGACCTGGGCGCTGGTCGGATTTTCCCACCACCTACTGACGTGCCGAGATGGACCTTTCGACGATGGCGCCGAACATGCCGAATACATGCCTGTTCTTGCCGATTCTGAACAGTTGGGGCGGGGCTTCCATATCAAGATCAAATCGAATCGGATTGAGTCGACACCGGTACGAAACGGGTACCAAGGAGAAGCGAAATGGCACTAGAAGACCAGCTCCGCAGATACGCCATCGGAGAACATCTGACGGTCGCAATAACACCTGGCCCCTCCATCAACTCGACGAAAGAGAAAGGCACACTGAAGAGCATTGACTGGAAGGCCCGCTCGTTTGTCCTGCACAACACGGTATACGACCACGACGTGACAATACCCTTCGACAAGATGGGTGAGGTGGTCTCTGACAAGGACGAGGCGGACGCGTTGCTGAGGGGATACTAGCGATGGTCCGGGACGTCGTTCAGCAAGGCCGACCAAAGAACAAAAAAGCCTCCGTTTCCGGAGGCTTTTTTGACTGAATCGTGGTGGGCGGTGCAGGGTTCGAACCTGCGACCCTTGCCGTGTGAAGGCAATGCTCTACCGCTGAGCTAACCGCCCGATGCTGCTGAGCCGCTCATTATAGGGCGGCAAAATTTCGCGTCAACGGGTTTCCGTAAATTTCTTCACATCGTGTGCGTGGGCTTGTCCGAGTTCAGGGTACCGGCCAGCGCGGTCTCGATCTTGTTGCGCACGTTCTCGCCTTCCTGGCCGTCGGCCAGCTGCACGCCGATGCCCGCCGCGCGGTTGCCCTGGGCGCCGGCCGGGGTGACCCAGACCACCTTGCCGGCCACCGGCAGGCGCTCGCTGGAGTCCGGCAGGGTCAGCAGCAGGAACACTTCGTCGCCCAGGAAGTAGCGCTTGGGCGTGGGCACGAAGATGCCACCGTTCTTCACGAACGGCATGTACGCGCTGTACAGCGACGCTTTGTCCTTGACGGCCAGCGACAGGATGCCCTGGCGGGCGTTGGTGGCGCTCATGCTCTATTCCCCTTTGCGTGCCGCTCGTTGACCCTGTTCCAGGCCAACAACAATTCCACCACCGCCAGGTCGGCGCGCACGGTGGTGCGCAACAGATCGCGGGTACGGTTGGCGGCGTCGAACCAGGCGCCCAGCTTGTGCAATCGGTCCGGATCGGTCAAGCCACCCCCGGTGGCCTGGGCCAGCGCCAGGTCGGCGGCATGGCGCAGGCGCAGGGCGGCGTGGTCGTCGGCGGTCCAGCGCTGGGCCAGCTCCACTGCGCCGGAGCGCCCGGCCACCAGCGCTTCGAGGTCGCTGGCGACCTGCCGGCGCAGGGCCAGGCCGTCGTGGCGCAGCCAGTCGTCGGCCAGGCCGGGGTGGCCCCGCGCGGCGTCCAGGGCTTCGCGGGCGCTGGCTTCGCTGTGACCCTGGGCCTGCAGCCAGGCCAGGCTTTCCTCGCGCGGCGGCAGCTTGAATTCCAGGCGCTGGCAGCGGCTGCGCACGGTGGCCGGCAGGCGCGCCGGGTCGCTGCTGATCAGCCACAGGTAGCGGCCGGGCTGCGGCTCTTCCAGGGTCTTGAGCAGGGCGTTGCAGGCGGCGCGGTTGATGGCGTCGGCCGGGTCCACCACCACCACCTGGGCCACGCCGTACTGCGGGGTGAGCGAAAGCTTCTGGGAGATCTCGCGCACCTGTTCGATGACGATCTCGGTGCGCAGCTTGTCGCCGGACTTGTTCGGGATGAACGACACCAGCTGCAGGTCCGGATGGGTGCCGGCGGCGATGAGCTGGGCGGCGCGCTGGGCGGCAGCCGGCTCGCCGCGGGTCAGCACGTGGGTGGCCATGCGCAATGCCACCTCGCGCTTGCCCAGCCCGGCCGGGCCGCAGATCAGCAGGCCGTGGCCCAGGCGGTCGGCGTCGAGCGCGGCGATGGTCTGGTCATAGGCGCGCTGCTGCCAGGGGGAGAACGTGTCAGTCATTGCCCTGCTCCTGCGCCAGCCAGGCATCGATGGCGGCCACGACCTGGGCGGCCACGCCGGCCTGGTCCTGGCTGGCGTCGATGAGGCGGAAACGCGTGGGGTCCTGCGCGGCGCGCTCGCGGAATACCGCGCGTACGCGCTGGAAGAAATCGTCCTGCTCGCTTTCGATGCGGTCCGGCCACAGGTCGCGGCCGTTGGCGCGGGCACGGCCTACCGCCACGTCCACGTCCAGCAGCAGGGTCAGGCCCGGCAGCAGGCCCACGGCGCGGCGCTCGAGCTCGGCGATCCACGCCGGCTCCAGGCCGCGGCCACCGCCCTGGTAGGCGTAGCTGGAATCGGTGAAGCGGTCGCTGAGCACGTAGCAGCCCCGGCGCAGCGCGGGCTCGATCACCTGGCGCACGTGCTGGGCGCGGGCAGCGAACACCAGCAGCAGTTCGGCGTCGGCACTGAGCGGCTCGTTGGCGATCTCCGCATCCGGGGTGAGGATCAGCGCGCGGATGCGCTCGGCCAGCGCGGTGCCGCCGGGTTCGCGGGTGAGCACGACCTCGTGGCCCTGTGCCTGCAGCGCGGCGCGGATGGCGTTGAGGGCGGTGGTCTTGCCCGCGCCCTCACCACCTTCCAGGCTGATGAAACGCGGGTGGCGGCGCAGTGCCGGGCTCACTTCGGCGCCGCCTGGCTGCGCTGCGCGCGCAGCTGCTGAAGGTACCGCGCCACGGCGGCGTTGTGGTCGGTGTAGGTGGCCGAGAACACGTGCGCGCCGCTGCCGTCGCCCACGGCCACGAAGTACAGCGCGTCGCCCGGTGCGGGGCGCGCGGCGGCGTGCAGGGCGTCGCGGCCCGGCATGGCGATCGGGGTGGGGGTGAGGCCGGCGCGGGTGTAGGTGTTGTACGGCGTGTCGGTGGTGAGGTCGCGCTTGCGGATGTTGCCGTCGTAGCTGCTGCCGATGCCGTAGATGACGGTGGGGTCGGTCTGCAGGCGCATGCCCATCTTCAGGCGGCGCGCGAACACACCGGCAATCTGTGGGCGTTCGCTGGGCAGCGCGGTTTCTTTTTCGATGATCGAGGCGAGGATCAGCAGCTCATACGGGGAACTGAGCGGGAGGTCGTCGGCGCGACTTTCCCAGGCGGCCGTGAGTTCCTTTTCCATGGCGGCGTGGGCGCGCTTGAGCACGTCCAGGTCGGTGTCGCCACGCTGGTAGACGTAGGTCTCGGGCAGGTAGCGGCCTTCCGGATGCTGGCCGGGGAAACCGAGCGTTTTCATCAGCGCGGCATCGTCCAGCTCATCGGTGGTGTGGACCAGCGGGTCGGCACGCTTGAGCGCGGCACGCAGCTGGCGGATGTTCCAGCCTTCGACGATAGTGACCCGGTGCTGCAGGGTGCGGCCCTGGCGCATGCGGGTGAGCAGTTCGCGCGGGGTGAGCTTCGCGTCCAGGGCGTACTCGCCGACCTTCAGCTTGCCGGCGGCGTCGAGCTGGCGTGCCAGCAGCTGCCATTGGGTGTCGTTGCCTTCGTCCACGCCGGCGTCGCGCAGCTTGCGCAGCACCGTCTGCAGGCCATCGCCCGGGGCGATGACCACGCTTTCCTGGTCGGGGGTGATCGGCGCATCAGCGAAGCCACTCTGGCTGTGCCAGAACCATGCGCCGGCGGCGGCCAGCAGCAGTGCGCCGAGCAGCATTACCGTCAGTATGGCCAGACAACCCCGTTTAGCACCCGCCATGGTCACCTCTGTTGTTGGTCGTTGTGGGCCGGCACCACCGCCGCACGACCAACGGTCGTGCGCTACCGGTGCGGGCGTCACCTGCTACAGGATACCGTGCGGGTGACGCACTCACACTTGGGTCAGTCACGGCGACCCAGCGCGCGCATCAGGCCACGCGCCTTGGCGCGGGTTTCGTCGAGTTCCTTGGCCGGATCCGAGTCGACCACGATGCCGGCGCCGGTGCGGAATGCCGCGGTGGTGCCCGCGACCTCGGCAGTGCGAATGAGGATGTTCAGGTCCAGGTCGCCGTCGCGGTTCAGCCAGCCGAAGGCGCCGGTATAGGCGCCGCGTGCGGTCTGCTCGAGCTCGGCGATGATCTGCATGCAACGCACTTTGGGGCAACCGGTGATGGTGCCACCAGGGAAGGTGGCGGCGATCACCTGGCCGGGGCTGACGCCCGGACGCAGGCGGCCGCGCACGTTGCTCACGATGTGGTGCACGTGGGCGTAGCTCTCCACGCTCATCAATTCGTCCACTTCCACGCTGCCGGCGGTGCAGATGCGGCCCAGGTCGTTGCGCTCCAGGTCGATCAGCATCACGTGCTCGGCGCGTTCCTTGGGGTGGCCCACCAGTTCACGGATGCGTTCGGCATCGTCGTCGCCGGCGAAGCGCGGGCGCGTACCGGCAATCGGGCGGGTCTGCACCTCGTCGCCATGCACCGATACCAGCCGCTCCGGCGACGAACTCACCACCGCCCTGCCCTGCGCGATGAACAGCCCGGCGAACGGCGCCGGGTTGGCCACGCGCAGCTGCGCGTACAGCGCCTGCGGCGAAAGCGCATCGTCGAAGTGCGCGACCCAGCGGCGCGACAGGTTCACCTGGAACACGTCGCCGGCTCGCAGGTAGTCGATCACCCGGCCCACGCCCTCGGTGAAGCGCGTGGGCGCGTCCTCTTCCACGTCGGCAGGGGGTTGCCACGTCGGCAGCGGCGGCAGCGCGGCGGCGGTGTGCAGGTCCTGCAGGATCGTGTCCAGCAGCGCCGTGTGGTCGGTTTCGCATACGGCGTGGAACTGGCCGAGCACGCGGTCGTGCAGCACGGCGGCCGGGCAGCGCAGCGCCAGCGCGCTGGGCAGGCCATCGGCGCGTGCGGGCAGGTCGAGCACGGCTTCGATCTGCCCGGCCAGTTCGTAATCCAGCATCAACGCCCAGCCGCCGCGGAACGGCAGGCCGGACCCTGCGCCGGGAACGGGCGAAGGCGAACCAGGCGTGCCCGCGCGCGGCAGGCGCAGGGCCTGCCAGTGGGCGTCGAGTACGTCGAGGAAGGTGCCGGCATGCACCGTGCCGTCATGATCGCGCACGTTGCCGTCGGCATGCAGCGCCAGGGACTCCCCGTTGCCCATCAGCAGCAGGTCCCAGCGGCCCTGGGCGGTGCCCGAGGCGGTGGATTCCATCAGCAGCGGGTAACGCAGCGGTGCCAGACGCTGTAGCGCGAGCAGGTCGGTGGTGTCGGGCAGCGGGCGGGTCTGGAACATGGGAATACCGGCGGTGGTGTTGGGGCCGGCGCGCGCCGGTCTGGCATTGTGAGGGCCGGCCAACGGCCGGCGCTACCGGGCGTGATGCCCATATATGCCAAGGCCGCCCGGTGGGCGGCCTTGGTGTGTCGCGATCACGGCGAGCCGGTCAGACGCGCTTGAACACCAGCGTGCCGTTGGTGCCGCCGAAGCCGAAGCCATTGGACATCACCACGTCGACCTTCGCTTCGCGTGCGGTGTTGGGCACGTAATCCAGGTCGCAGCCCTCGCCCGCTTCATGCAGGTTGATGGTGGGCGGAATGATGTTGTCACGCAGCGCCAGCACCGAGAAGATGGCTTCCACGCCACCGGCCGCGCCGAGCAGGTGACCGGTCATCGACTTGGTGGAGCTGACCATCATCTTGTAGGCGTGGTCGCCAAAGGCGGTCTTCATGGCCATCGTTTCGCCCAGGTCACCCAGCGGCGTGGAAGTGCCGTGCGCGTTGAGGTAGCCGACCTGGTCCGGGCTGACGCCCGCGTCCTTGAGCGCCATGGTCATGCAACGGGCCGCGCCTTCGCCGTTCTCGCTGGGGGCGGTCATGTGGTACGCGTCCGAGCTGGCGCCGAAACCGGCAAGCTCGGCGTAGATCCGCGCGCCACGCGCCTTGGCGTGTTCGTATTCTTCCAGGATCAGGATGCCGGCGCCGTCGCCGAGCACGAAGCCGTCGCGTTCCTTGTCCCAGGGGCGCGAGGCCTCCGCCGGGGCATCGTTGCGGGTGCTCATGGCTTTCATGGCGCAGAAGCCGCCCAGCGCGGTCGGCGAGGAGCCACGTTCGGCACCGCCCACCACCATCACGTCCGCATCGCCGTACTGGATCATGCGCATGGCGGTGCCGATGGAATGGTTGGAGGTGGCGCAGGCCGACACCGCCGAGAACGACGGCCCCTTCAACCCGGTGATGATGCTCAGCTGGCCGGGCAGCATGTTGATGATGGTCTTGGGCACGTAGAAGGGCGAGATCTTCTTGCCCTCGTGGAACTCGATGGTCTGTTCCTCGATGCCCAGCAGGCCGCCGATGCCCGCGCCCACGATGGCGCCGATGCGCTCGGCATTGTCCGCGGTGATGTCCAGGCCCGAATCGTTCAAGGCCATGAAGGCGGCACCGAGGCCGTAATGGATGAACGGGTCCATCTTCTTGGCATCCTTGCCACTGACCCGGAATTTGCCGAACTGTTCGTTGTCGGCGGTGATGTCGAAGTCCCTGACCTCACCTGCGATCTTGGTGGTGAAACGGTCCAGGTAGGCCTGCGAAACGTTGGTCAACGGGCCGATGCCGGAACGACCTTCGGTGATGCCCTTCCAACTGGTGGCCAGATCATTGCCCAACGGCGAGACCATGCCCATGCCGGTAACGACGACGCGACGCTTCATTGCAGATTCTCCTGACTCAAAAACACAGGGCCGCTAGCGCGGCCCCATGGGATTGCTGCACGCGATGAGCGTGCCAGACATCACGCCTTGACGTGAGCCTCGACATAGGTGATCGCAGCCTGGACGGTGCTGATCTTCTCGGCTTCCTCGTCCGGGATTTCGCACTCGAATTCTTCTTCCAGCGCCATCACCAGCTCAACAGTGTCCAGGGAGTCGGCGCCCAGGTCATCGACGAACGATGCGCTGTTGGTGACTTCTTCTTCCTTGACGCCAAGCTGTTCGACGACGATTTTCTTGACGCGTTCTTCGATGGTGCTCATTGGATATCGCTCCAGATGGAGTAGTGGTTCAAAAAGTGACGCCATCAAAATGGCGATGGCCGTGGGATAGTGTAGTGGAAACCGCAGGCCCCTTGCATTTCTGCAAAAAGCCATTCAGATCAACCACTTGCGGTGCAATCCCTGCACCACATGCTTACGGCATGTACATGCCGCCGTTCACATGAAGGGTTTCGCCGGTGATGTAGCTGGCCGAAGGACCGGCCAGGAAGGCCACGGCATTGGCGATGTCGGACGGTTCGCCCAGGCGCTCCAGGGCGATCGACTTGACCAGGCCGGTGCGCTGTTCTTCCGGCAACGCCTTGGTCATGTCGGTGTCGATGAAGCCCGGGGCCACCACGTTGACGGTGATCCCGCGCGAGCCGATTTCCTTGGCCAGCGACTTGGAGAAGGCGATGATGCCCGCCTTGGCCGCAGCGTAGTTGGCCTGGCCGGCGTTGCCGGTCACGCCGATCACCGAGGCGATGTTGATGATGCGGCCCTTGCGCGCCTTCATCATGCCGCGGATCACTGCCTTTGAGGTGCGGAACACGCTGGTCAGGTTGGTGTCGAGAATGGCCTGCCAGTCCTCGTCCTTCATGCGCAGCAACAGGTTGTCGCGGGTGATGCCGGCGTTGTTGACCAGGATGGTGATCGCACCGAACTCCTTGGCGATGCCGTCCAGCACGGCGTCCAGGGCGGCGGGGTCGGTCACGTTCAGCGCGCGGCCATGGCCGCCCACGGCAGCCAGGCGCTCGCCGATGGCGGCGGCACCGGATTCGGTGGTGGCGGTACCGATGACGGTCGCGCCCTGCGCGGCCAGTGCGTCGGCGATCGCCGCACCGATGCCCCGGCTGGCGCCGGTGACCAGTGCGATTTCACCCTGAAGGGGCTTGCTCATGCTCAGTTTCCTCGAACGGGACCGGTCCGCGGCGCCCGCCTGGAGGCTGGCACGTGGCGGGCACGGTCGAAAGTCATCAGGCGGCCCAGGTCTCGCGGGCGGTCTCGAAGTCGGCGGGCGTGGACAGGGTGCGCGCATCCAGCGACTTGTCGATGCGCTTGATCAGGCCGCTCAGCACCTTGCCGGGCCCGCATTCGGCCACGCGGGTGACCCCGCGGGCGGCCAGGGCTTCCACGCACCCGGTCCACTGCACCGGCAGGTACAGCTGCTGCACCAAGGCGCTGCGGATGGCATCGATGCCGTCATGGATGCGCGCATCGACGTTCTGCACCACCGGCAGGCTCGGCACGCGCCAGTCCAGCCCCGCCATGGTTTCGGCAAGGCGGTTGGCGGCTTCGCGCATCAGCGGGGTATGCGACGGCACGCTGACGGCAAGCTTGACCGCCTTGCGCACGCCCTTTTCGGCGAGCAGGGCCAGCGCGCGGTCGACCGCCTCGGCGTCGCCGCCGATCACGATCTGGCCCGGCGAGTTGTAATTGGCCGGCACCACCACCTGGCTGCCCGAGGCCTGTTCACAGACCTCCTTGACCAGCGCATCTTCGGCGCCGAGCACGGCGGCCATGGCGCCGACACCGGCCGGGGCGGCTTCCTGCATCAGCTGGCCGCGCAGGCGCACCAGGTGGGCGCCGTCGCGCAGCGACAGCGCGCCGGCCGCCACCAACGCGGTGTACTCCCCCAGGCTGTGACCGGCCAGCACGGCCGGCTGCGGGCCATGCACGGCCTTCCAGGCGCGCCACACGCCAATGCTGGCGGCCAGCAGCGCCGGCTGGGTGTATTCGGTGCGGTTGAGCATCTCTTCCGGGCCGCCCTGCGACAGCGCCCACAGGTCCACGCCGGCGCCGTCGGAGGCTTCGGTGAAGGCCTCGCGCACCTGCGGGTGCAGTTCGGCCAGTTCAGCCAGCATGCCCAGCGACTGCGAGCCCTGGCCGGGGAACACGAAAGCGAGATTGGAATCGGTCACGCGGAATTCCGCCTGCAAAAA
The DNA here is from genome assembly GCF_044543385.1 of Stenotrophomonas sp. NPDC077420. NCBI lineage: Bacteria > Pseudomonadati > Pseudomonadota > Gammaproteobacteria > Lysobacterales > Lysobacteraceae > Stenotrophomonas > Stenotrophomonas sp. NPDC077420. The sequence goes on along the minus strand of NZ_JBITVZ010000009.1, from coordinate 61,763 downwards.
TCGAACGGCGAATGATAAGGGGGAAAACCGCGCTTCGTCTGTACTGGCGCGTATTGACCAGCCCCCGGCAGGTGCCGACCGTGGGCCGGCACGCCCTCAAACAAACAGCTGCAGGATGTCCAGATCGCCATCACTGAAGAAGTCGAAACAGATGGCCACCAGCATCAACATGCCCAGCGTCGTCGCCCCGTGCACGATCAGGATCGCGTGGGCCAGCGCCCGCGCCGAACGCCCCATCTTCATGCTGTAGCGGGCCAGGCGCTGCAAGCGACCCGAGACGTCGTGGGCGTGCGCCAGCACCGGGGCCTGTTCGCCGTCCATCGCCGCCGCCATCAACGCCTGCAGCCGCTCCGGGCGGTGTTCGTAGTACCTGGCCACGCCGTAGCCGAACATCAGCCAGTCGCGTGCCTGGGCCTGGGCCAGGTCCATCACTTCCAGCGGGTCTTCCTCGAAATCGATGAAGCCGATGACCTGGCCATCCCAGGTCAGGTTGCGCGGTAGCGGCTGGCCGAAATAGGCCCCCTTGGCGTGGGCGGCCACGATGGCCTGCATGGCCGCCGACACCAGCGCATCGCGGCCGGCATCGTCGGCCTGGCGCAGGCAGGTGTTGAAGGAGCTGCCGTTGTCGCCCAGGACCAGCGAGGCGTGGCCGCTGCCAATCACGTGCGGCACGTTCACCCCTTGGGCCTGCAGTTCGGCCAGGCGACGGGCTTCGGTTTCGCGGGCGGCATCACCGCCACGGTGCGGCGGTGGGCGCAGGGCGTCGAGCTGGAAGCGGTTGGCCACGAAGTTGAGCAGGCCCAGGGCGAGGACCCGGCTGCTCTCGCCGTACTGCTTCAGCCAGGCGCGCTGGCCCTCGATGACGATGGGTTCGACCATGACACACCTCCAGAAATGCAGAACGGCCCCATCGGGGCCGTTTCGCGTGAACCGATTAACGTATTAATAACGGAGCAGCGCCGAACCCCAGGTGAAGCCACCGCCGAAGGCCTCCAGCAGCAGCAACTGGCCGCGCTGCACCCTGCCCGAGCGGACCGCCACGTCCAGCGCCATCGGCACCGACGCGGAGGAGGTGTTGCCGTGCTTGTCCACGGTAACCACGACCTGGTCCATCGACATGTCCAGCCGCTTGGCGGTGGCTTCGATGATGCGCAGGTTGGCCTGGTGCGGGATCAGCCAGTCGAGGTCGGCCTTGCTCAGGCCGTTGGCATCCAGGGTTTCATCGACGACCGAGTCCAGCGCCTTGACGGCGTACTTGAACACGTCGTTGCCCTTCATCAGGATCGCGCCGCGGGCCTGCTCGCCTTCGCCGAAACCGGCCGAGACGCCCACCGGGTTCCACAGCAGTTCCTTCTTGCTGCCGTCCGAATGCAGGTGGGTGCTCAGGATGCCGGTGTCTTCATCGGCCTTGAGCACCACCGCGCCCGCGCCATCACCGAACAGCACGCAGGTGGTGCGGTCGTTCCAGTCGACGATGCGGGTCAGGGTTTCCGCACCGATCACCAGCACATGGCGGGCGTCACCGGAACGGATGAATTTGTCGGCCACGCCCAGCGCGAACACGAAGCCCGAACAGGCGGCGTTGACGTCGAAGGCAGGGCAGCCGGTCGCACCGAGCTTGGCCTGGATCAGGCACGCGGTGGACGGGAAGATCAGATCGGGGGTGGTGGTGCCCACCACGATCATGTCGAGCTGGGACGCGTCGATACCGGCCGCTTCCAACGCACGTACCGCGGCGTGGTAGCCGAGGTCGCTGGTGGTCTCCGTTTCCGCGGCAATGTGCCGCTCACGGATACCGGTGCGCGTCTGGATCCACTCATCGCTGGTGTCGACCATTTTCTCCAGATCCTGGTTGGTCAACACTTTTTCGGGCAAATAACTACCAGTGCCCGCGATCCTCGAGTAGATCCGCTTGCTCATTGCAATTCCTGTAAAAGGTAAAGGCCGCTGTCCGGCGGACAGCGGCCCTCACGAATCAATCTTCTTCGACGGCCGAGTTCGACTTGGTCGCGATCACCTTCTTGCCGCGGTAGAAACCATCGGCGGTGATGTGGTGACGCAGATGCACTTCACCGGTGGTCGGGTCGGTGGACAGCTGCTTGGCGCTCAGGGCGTCATGCGAACGGCGCTGGCCGCGGCGGGACGGGGTAACACGGGATTTCTGCACAGCCATGGGATTGCTCCAAACTCGGTTCGATTTGCTTCGTCGTATCGTCGCGCAGGACGCCAGCGCCCAGCACATTCTTCGCTTTCGCCGCAGCCGCCGACGACAATCCGGCTGCTATTGTTTCTTCAACGCCGCCAATGCCGCGAACGGATTGGCCTTGCTCTGTTCTTCTTCGGTCGGCGCCCAGTCCCGGTTCACTGCCTCGCCCTCGGGCGACAGCGGTACCACGGGGACGGCCAGGACCAGTTCGTCCTCGACCAGGTCCAGCGGACGCAGGTTGCCATCCTCCGGCACCAGCATCGCCTCGTACTCCTCCGGCAGGGAAGACTCTTCGTCTTCGCTGCGGATCAGGCCGAGCCGCTGCTTCACCGACACCGGCAGCAGGAAACGCTGCAGGCTGCGCTGACAGATCAGCGGCAGCTCGGTGTCGATGGACAGGTCCACATAGGATACCTTCAAGACGTCGTCGTGGCCGAATTCAAGCGCAAACGTGCACTTTCCCTCGGTATCGGCAACGAGGCCTTGCAGGCGGGTCATTTCTGCCAGTTCTACCTGACCGTCGAAGCACCTTCGTGCTGCGACCATCCGCCAGGCATCCAGCAATTCGGGCACGTTCGCGGACATAAGCCGCAGAATGTTAAGGACGCCATCGACTGTTGTCAAATGCCGCCGCGCCCCAGCTGCGCCGGGGTACGGTAGAGTGCGCCCCACTCCCGCTGCCCGGTATTGTCGCATGCTTCCCCTGCTGCTGGCTTCCACCTCCCGCTACCGCCGTGAACTGCTGGAACGGCTTGGCCTGCCCCTGGAGACGGCACGGCCGGACGTGGACGAAACCCCCGCCCCCGGCGAGGCCCCACAGGCCCTGGCGGTGCGGCTGGCACGGGCCAAGGCCGCCGAGGTGGCCGCGCGCCATCCCGGCCGGTGGGTGATCGGCTCGGACCAGGTGGCGGACCTGAATGGGACCCCGCTGGGCAAGCCGGGCGATGTCGCCGGCGCCCAGGCGCAGCTGGCCGCCATGTCCGGCCAGACCGTGGCCTTCCATACCGCGCTCTGCCTGGTCCGCGACCAGCAGGTGCTGGAGGCCTGCGACCTGACCCAGGTGCGGTTCCGGACCCTGGACGCGGGCGAAATCACCCGCTACGTCGACACCGAGCTGCCGCTGGACTGCGCCGGCAGCTTCAAGTGCGAGGGATTGGGGATCACCCTGTTCGACGCGATCGACAACCGCGACCCCACCGCCCTGGTCGGCTTGCCGCTGATCGCGCTGGCCGGGCTGCTGCGCCGCTGCGGGTACGCACTGCCCTGAGCCGGGGCGGGTGCCGCTCTAGCGTGCCGGCACGGTGAAGGCCTGCTCCTGCCACTGCTCCACGCTGCCGTCATGGCCGTACAGGGTCATGCCCAACCAGTGCGTGCCGGGCGCGAGCCCGCGCGTGTCCAGCGTGGCATCGAATGCCACGTGCGGATGCTGCGGATCGGTGGAGATCTTCCAGGCCGGGGTGATGTCGTAGGCACGGCCGTAGACCGCATCGCCCATCGGCGTGCCATCGATCAGCAGTTCAACACGCGACACCCCCACCCCATCCTTGAATGCCCAGCCGCGCACCTGCATGTCCTCGCCGACGCGGGCGCCCTGCATGGGCGCGTCGATCCAGGCCATCGCCGGGGTCACGCAGGGGCCATCGACGCGCCGTGCAGGCAGCTTGAACAACAGGAATCGCTGGTAACCGTGGTCCTGGCTGACCACCCGCGGCGGCGGCAACGGGCCTACCTGCGCACAGACATCGTGGTAACGCTCCAGCAGGTCGCGGTAGCGCTGGTCGCTGGGCGAGAGCACCAGCAGCATCGGCGCATCGCGCTGGCCATCGTGCAGCAGGCCCCACAGGCCCAGCTGCGCGGTGCGGCCATGCTTGTCGTTGAGCGGGTGGCGCAGCACTTCAATGCGCGGGTCGCGCAACTGGAAGCCCAGCTCCGCACCCACCTTGAAGTTGCCGGCCAGCACCCGCGTGCCGGGCGGCATGCCGGCCAGTTCCGCGCGCACCGCGTCGGCCAGCGGCGCCCAGCCGGCGAAGTTGCGCGGGTAGTATTTGTCGCCTGCCAGCTGCGCGCGCAGGCTCGGCGTTGACGCCATCAGGTAATAGCCGAAGGCCAGCGCCAGCCCCGACCCGGCCAGCCACCAGCCGGTACGACGCAGCCAGCGGGGCCAGCCGTTGAGCACCACCGGCACCGCCACCAGCAGGGCCAGGTAGCCAGGCAGCGGCCAGTGGAAACTGATCCGTTCCACGTCGGTGAAGAACCCCAGCGCGAAGATCGCCAGCGTGGACACCGCCCCCACCAGGCCAAAGTAGCGCCACTGCGCGCGGGCACCGCCGCCCGGGCGCGTACCGGCCAACGCGACCTTCCACATCGCCACGCACAGGATCGGCGTGACCAGCATCGGCTGGATCACCAGGAACCACAGGCCACTCCACTGGAAGGCCCAGGGATGCCGCTCCACTACCTGGAATTTCAGGCCGGCGTCCTGGTTGTCGGCGTTCCAGGCCAGCAGCGGCAACCATGCCATCACGCCCACCGCCAGCGCGACCCATACACGCGGGTCGCGCAGGCTGCGCCGCCCCTGCGGCAGCAACAACAGGGCGATGAAGCCAACCACGATCACGCCGATGAAGCGGTAGTGGCTGAGCGCGCCGATCACCAGACCCAGCGACAACTTGACTGCCGCGGCCGCGTCGACATTGCGCAGCAGGCGCGCCCCGGCATCCAGGCACAGCACCGCGGCCAACGCCATCGGCACATCGGGCACGGCGAGCATGCCCAGCGTGGCCGACAGCGGCATCAACACGGTCAGGCTGCCGGCCTGCCAACCGGCCACCGCGCCGAACCAGCGCGTGGCGATGCGCGAGACCAGCCACGGCAAGGCAGCCCCGATCGCCAGGAACGGCAGGCGCAACGCCAGCACATGGTTGCCGCCCAGCTCCACGCCGAGCCGCGCCAGCCAGGCGGTCAGCCCGGGAAGATCCGAATAGGCCGCCGCCAGGTGCTGGCCTTCCTGCCAATAGAACGCTTCGTCCACGAACAGGGGCAGACGCGCAGCCACCACCAGCTTCACTGCGGTGATGAGCGTCCACAACACCAGAAAAATTGTGCGCGCGCGTTGTTCGCCCTGCATTGCTCTATAGAATCGAAGGAATCATCGAGACGAGACGGACATGGATAATCAGCCCCGCGTGCCCGCCATGCTACCCGAAGAACTGCGACAGGCTTTGCGCAGGGCCCAGGACCAGGTCAATGGCCTGGTGCTCGGCAAAGCCCATGAAGTCCGCCTGGCATTCGTTGCGCTGCTCTCCGGCGGCCACCTGCTGATCGAAGACCTGCCCGGCCTGGGCAAGACCACGCTTGCCCATGCGCTGGCCTCCAGCCTGGGGCTGGGCTTCCAGCGCGTGCAGTTCACTTCGGATCTGTTGCCGGCAGATGTGCTCGGCGTCTCGGTGTACGAGGCCAGCACACGCCAGTTCCAGTTCCACCCGGGCCCGGTCTTCACCCATGTGCTGCTGGCCGATGAGATCAACCGCGCACCGCCACGCACGCAGAGCGCACTGCTGGAAGCCATGGCCGAACAGCAGGTCACCCTGGACGGGGTGACCCATCCCCTGCCGGACCCGTTCTTCGTGATTGCCACGCAGAACCCGGTGGACCTGTCGGGCACCTTCCCCCTGCCCGATTCGCAGCTGGACCGTTTCCTGCTGCGGTTGGCGCTGGGCTACCCCAATCCCGAATCCGAACGCGAACTGCTGCGCGGCACCGACCGCCGCCACCTGATCGCGCAGGCCACCGCCTGCCTGGACGACAACCAGGTGCGTGCATTGCGCGACGCCGTGAACCAGGTGCATGCCAGCGAGGCACTGATCCAGTACGTGCAGTCGCTGCTGGCACGCAGCCGCCAGCATGCCGGGGTGCGGGTGGGGCTGTCGCCGCGCGCCGGGCTGGCGCTGCTGCGCGCGGCCAAGGCGCACGCCCTGCTGCTGGGGCGCGGGCATGTGGTGCCCGAAGACGTGCAGACCCTGTTCGTGGCGGTGGCCGGCCATCGCCTGGTCCCGGAGGCCGAGGCCAGCAGCGGACCGGCACTGGCCCGCGCCATCCTGCAGACGGTTCCGGTGGACTGAGTGCGCAGCGGCTGGGGAGACCGCCTGAACCACCTGCGTGCGGCCAGCGGTCGGGCACTTACACGCCCCCGCGTGCCCGAGAGCCTGCCGCAACGGCTGGGACGGCGACGCATCTATGTCCTGCCAACCCGCTTCGGCCTGTTCGTCGCCGTGCTGCTGGGCGCGATGCTGCTGGGTGCGCTGAACTACAACAACAACCCGGCCCTGCTGCTGGCGTTGCTGCTGGCCACGGTGGCCATCGCCAGTACCGTCACCGCGCACCTGCAGCTGTCCGGCCTGCAGATCGACGCGGTCTCCGCCGAGCCGGTGGTGGCCGGCGCGGTGCTGCGGCTGCGCATCAACCTCTCGCGTGCCGATACGCGGGTGCGGCGCGGTCTGGTCGTGTCGCTCGGCGATGCAGTGGCCTATGGGCACCTTGTCGATACCGACCAGATCGAAGTGGACCTGCCGCTGCCGACCCACCGGCGTGGCTGGCTGGACCTGGAACGCATCCGGCTGTCGACAACGCAGCCACTGGGACTGGTACGTGCCTGGTCGTGGGTATGGCCGGACGCACCGCTGCTGGTCTATGCCACGCCGGAAACGCACGCACCGCCGCTGCCCGGCGGCGACGGCGATCCACTGCACACCCGGGTGCACGCCAGCGGCGACGAGCTGCACCAGCTGCGGCCCTACCGCGCCGGCGATGCGCCACGCAGCATTGCCTGGAAGCATTCGGCGCGACGCGACACCCTGCTGGTGCGCGAGTATGAAAAGCCGGTCGGCGTGGACATCCTGCTGGACTGGCGCCAGCTGGCGCCGCTGCCGGGCGAAGCGCGCATCGCGCGGCTGGCGCGCTGGGTCGACCTGGCCGAGCGCGAGGGCCGCCGCTACACCCTGCAGCTGCCCGGACACCCGGTGCTGGGCCCGGCCCAGGGCAGCAGCCACCATCACCTCTGCCAACGCGCCCTGGCGCTGATGCCGCATGGCTGACCTGCCCATTTCCCTGCTGTCCCCCCCGGCCCGGCGCTGGACGCTGGCCAGCTGCGCGCTGGCCCTGGTGCCGTTGCTGCTGCAGCTGCCCTCCGTGCTGGCGGGCGTTTTCGCGGCGGTCGCGGTGATCACCGCACTGGCGTCCGGGCAACGCGTGCTGCCAGCGCCGGTGCGCGTGTTGCTGGTGCTGTGCATGTTGGCGGCGGTTTACTGGCAACTGGGCGCGCGGCCTGGACGCGACACCGGCTGCGCCCTGCTGGCGGCCATGCTGGCGCTCAAATCCAGCGAGCTGCGCAGCCTGCGCGATGCGCGCAGCCTGCTGGGCTTCGCCCTGTTCGCGCCGTTCGCCGCGTTCCTGCTCGACCAGGGCCCGTTGACCATGGGCCTGGCGATGCTGGCCGCGCTGGCCATCCTGCTTACCCTGCAACGCCTGGCGCACGCCGAAGGCGACGCGCCCAATGCGGCGCTGGGGGGCCAGCTCCGCGGGGTCGGTCGCTTGCTGGCACTGGGGCTGCCGTTGGCGCTGGCCGGGTTCTGGCTGTTTCCGCGCCTGAGCGAGCCCCTGTGGGGCCTGCCGGAGCGCGCGGTCGGCAAGCCCGGGCTGTCCGACAGCATGGACCCGTCCGAGTGGCTGGACCTGATGGCCGACGATGCCACCGCGCTGCGGGTGACCTTCTTCGGCGACGTGCCTGCACCCGAGCAGCGCTACTGGCGCGGGCCGGTGATGACCCAGTTCGACGGACGGCGCTGGGAACGCGACGCCAGCAGCGACGGTCGCACGCCCGCTGCGGTAACCCGCGCCGCGCCGCAGTGGGACTACCAGATCGATTACGAGCCCACCGACCGACGCCAGCTGGTGGCGCTGGACCTGCCGCTGCAGGCGCCTGCCGGCGCCAGCCTGGGTGGCGACTACAGCCTGCGCAGCACCCAGAGCCTGTCCTCGTTGACCCGTTGGCGACTGCAATCGGCACCGCCGGCGGCCTATGCAGAGCCGCTCACGCCCTTCCAGCGCCGCGAAGCATTGCAGTTGCCGGCGGGGTTCAACCCGCGCACCGCAGCGCTGGGCCGGCAATGGCGGCAGGAGGCCGGGCAGGACGATGCCGCGATCGTGTCGCGCGCGCTGCAGTGGGTGCGTTCGCGCTTCGCCTATACCCTGTCCACGCCGGCGCCGGGGCGCGACAGCGTGGATGAGTTCCTGTTCGACCAGCAGGCCGGGTTCTGCCAGCATTTCAGCTCGTCGTTCGTGGTGTTGATGCGCAACGCCGGTATCCCGGCCCGGGTGGTGACCGGCTTCGCCGGTGGCCAGCGCAACCCGTATGGCAACTACTACGTGGTGCGCAGGATGGATGCGCATGCCTGGGCGGAAGTGTGGCTGCCGCAGCGCGGCTGGGTACGCGTGGACCCGACCGCCGCAGTGGCACCGGAACGCATCTACGACACGCTGGAAAGCCGCCTGGGCGACGGTGACGGCGCGACGCTGGAAGGCGGCTGGCTGCAGGTGGGCCAGGTCGGTGATTTCCTGCGCCGCAGCTGGAACGACCTGGTGCTGTCCTTCGATGCCACCCGCCAGCAGAAACTGCTGCAGCCATTCGGTATCGACCGCCTGCAGCCGACGCAGCTGATCGGCATTTTCATTGCCTTCGCAGGCGGCGCGCTAGGCTGGATGGCATGGCTGCTGGCCCGCGGGGAACGCGAGCGCGATCCGCTGTTGCGGGCCTGGCACCGGCTGGGGCGGCGTTACGCGCGGCATGGCCTGGCCAGGGAGGCTGCAGAAACCGCCACGGACTGGGCGCAGCGCGTCCACCGGCAGCGCCCCGACCCGGCGCTGATGTCGCTCAGCCACCGTTTCGTTCAGGCGCGGTACGCTGGCGACGAGCTAGACCCTTCACTCGTGCGTGACCTGCACAGGCATCGCCCGTCCACCGGAGCAACCTCATGAACGTCAAGATCCTGCTTCCCCTTGCCGCGTCGCTGGCGCTGGCTGCCTGTGCCACCGCACCCAAACCGCTGCAGGGACAGTTCAGCGTGGTCAGTCCGCGCGATTCGGTCGCCACCCAGCAGGTGGGCACCCCGGTCCGCTGGGGCGGACGCATCATCGAAACCACCCCCGGCCAGGGCCAGACCTGCTTCCAGCTGTTGTCGCGCCCGCTCAATGGCAGCGGCCGCCCGAACACCTCCTCCAACGACGCCAGCGATGGCCGCTTCGTTGCCTGCCGCGCCGGTTTCTACGACCCGGCGGTGTTCGAAGCCGGTCGCGACGTGACCTTCATCGGCAAGATCGCCGGGTATGAGAACACCCGCATTGGCGAGTACGACTACCGCCTGCCCAAGCTGGAGGCGGACGTGGTCTACCTGTGGCCGGAACAGCGCGAAGTCGATGTGGTGCCGGTGTACCCATACGGCCCGTGGGGCCCGGGCTGGGGTCCGGGCTGGGGCTACCGCGGCTGGGGCTGGTGGTAAACCGCTGGTCGGCAAGAGGCCCGGTAGGTGCCGACCGTTGGTCGGCACGCAATTAAAAAAGCCGCCCCAAGGGCGGCTTTTTTCATGCCCCGAAATGCCCCAGCGGCGCACCGGCCAACAGGTGCATATGGATATGGAACACGGTCTGCCCGGCGTGCTCGCGGCAGTTCATCACGATGCGGTAGCCGTCCTGCGCGAAACCTTCGCGCCGCGCGTATTCCGCCGCAGCCAACGCCAGCTTGCCGATCAGGTGCGCCTGCCCCGGCTGCACATCGTCCAGCGTGGGAATGGCCTCGTTCTTCGGAATGAACAGCACGTGCACCGGCGCCTGCGGCGCGATGTCCTTGAACCCCAGCACCTCGTCGTCTTCGTAGACGATGGTGGCGGGAATCTCGCGGCGGATGATCTTTCCGAACAGGGTGTCCTGGGTCATTGCGTCACCTGATGTCTGGGTGGGCCGGCCATGGCCGGCGCTACCGGTTAGGTTGCTTCGGTTCGGGTGCCGAACGCGTGCGACAGGGTGCCGCGATCGACGTATTCCAGCTCGCCGCCCAGCGGCAGGCCCTGCGCCAGGCGGCTGGGGCGCACCTTGTGTGCGCGGGCCAGCTGCGCCAGGTAATGCGCGGTCGCTTCGCCTTCGACCGTGGCGCTGGTGGCGATGATCAGCTCCTGCACCTCGCCCTGACCCAGCCGCGCTTCCAGCTGGTCCAGGCCGAGTTCGCGCGGGCCCGCGCCGTCCAGCGGCGACAGCCGGCCCTGCAGCACGAAGTACACGCCACGGAAGCCGGTGGCCGATTCGATCGCCAGCCGGTCGGCGGGCGATTCCACCGCGCACAGCTGCTGCCGTTCGCGGCTGCCATTGGCGCACACCGCGCAGACCTCGGTCTCACTGAAGTCGCGGCACTGCGCGCAGTGGCCAATGCGTTCGATCGCCTTGGCCAGCACCTCGGCCAGCTTCTGGCCACCGGCGCGCTCGCGTTCGAGCACGTGGTAGGCCATGCGCTGGGCGGTCTTCTGGCCCACCCCCGGCAACACCCGGAAGGCCTCGATCAGCTGTTCGAGCAGGGGCAGGCTCACGCTTAGAACGGCAGCTTCATGCCGGGCGGCAGCTGCATGCCGGCGGTGGCCGAACCCATGCGGTTCTTCGACTCGGCGTCGATCTTGTTGGACGCGTCGTTGAACGCAGCCGCCACCAGGTCTTCGGTCATTTCCGCATCGGACAGGATCGACGGGTCGATGCGCACCTTGCGGCACTCCTTGGCGCCGGTCAGGGTCACGCTGACCATGCCGCCGCCGGCACTGCCGGTGACTTCCAGCTTGGCGAGTTCTTCCTGGGCCTTCTGCAGGTTTTCCTGCATCTTCTGGGCCTGCTGCATCAGTTGGGCGATGTTGCCGCGCATGTCGTATTACTCTTCAAAAGGACGGATGGAATCGGTCACGACCCGGGCGCCATGCTGCTGGATCAGCAGCTGCACCGACGGGTCGGCCATGAAAGCAGCTTCGGCCGCCTGCTGTCGTTCGCCACGCTGGCGGTCGGACCGCTGGTGCAGCGTTTCGGCCTCGGCGTTGCCGTGTTCGATCACGATCCGCGGGGTCATCCCCAGCGGGCCGGACAGCGCCTCGGTCAGCGCCCCCAGCGAACGGTCCGAACACAGGTACTCAAATCCGGGCGATACGGCCAGTTTCAAGACACCGTGCTGGAATCCGACGAACGCCGCATGCGCGGCCAGCTGCCGCGATGGACCGTTCAGCTGGCTCTGCGCGACCAGTTCCAGCCAGGTTTCGGCGGACTGCAACGTGACCGTGCCGGTCGCCGCAGCGGCCACCGCCGGCGGCGGCGTCACCGCGAAGCCCTGCGGGCGCTGCACGGGCGCTGGCGCGGGGCGCACCGGCGGGGCTTCCCACGGTGCGGCCATGGCCGCGTCCGGGCTGGCCAGTTCCACCGCCAGCGCTTCGTCACGGTCATCGGCGCCGGCCTGGTGCCAGGGCGGCAGGTCGTCGTCGGGCGCCGGTGCGGCGATCGGCGCCGGGGTCGGTGCCGGCGTGGCGGGTGCGGCCGGGGCCGCCGGGGCGACCGGTGCTATGGCGGCGCGGACCGGCGTTACCGTGGCGGTCGCCGCGGCCACGGGGGCGGCCACGGCCGCCGGTGCAGCGGCGGCCATGCCGCCCTGCCCGGCCCCGTGCGGTTCGGTGCCCCGCTCGGTGCCGGTACCCGGGTCGCGCGGCACCGGCGGTACGGCTGCGGCGGGACGGAACGCCAGCATGCGCAGCACGGCCATTTCGAAGCCGGCCCGCGGACTGGGCGCCAGATGCAGGTCGCGGCGGCCACTGAGCGCCATCTGGTACCAGAGCTGCACCACTTCCGGGCGCAGGCGCTGGGCAAATGCGGCGGCATCGATACCGTCGCCATCGGCCTGGGCGCCGGGCACCAGCTGCTGCACCTGGATCCGGTGCAGGGCGTCGGCCAGCGCTTCCAGCACGCCGCTCCAGTCCGGTGAGAACTCGGCCAGCGCGGCCACCACCTGCAGCAGGCGCACGCCATCGCCATCGGCCAGGGCCTCCAGCATGGCCGCCACCTGGGTGCGGTCCACGGTGCCCAGCATGGTCCGCACCACGTCGTCGCGGAGCGCGCCACCGGCATAGGCGATGGCCTGGTCCAGCAGCGACAGGCCATCACGCAGGCTGCCGTCGGCGGCCTTGGCCAGCTGCACGATCGCGGTCGGGTCCGATTCGATTTCTTCGGCGGCCAGGATCCGGGTCATCTGGCCCTGGATCTGGTCCTCGTCAAGCCGCTTGAGGTTGAACTGCAGGCAGCGCGACAGCACCGTGACCGGCAGCTTCTGCGGGTCAGTGGTGGCCAGCAGGAACTTCACGTGTTCCGGCGGTTCTTCCAGCGTCTTCAGCAGCGCATTGAACGCCGCCTTGGACAGCATGTGCACTTCGTCGATCAGGTAGACCTTGTACTTGCCACGCGAGGGCATGTACTGGGCGTTTTCGATCACCTCGCGGACATCGTCCACGCCGGTATTGGAGGCGGCATCGATCTCCAGCAGGTCGATGTAACGCCCGGAGTCGATATCCAGGCAGGCCGGGCACTGGCCGCACGGGTCGGCGCTGGTGCCCTGCTCGCAGTTCAGCGACTTGGCGAAAATACGCGCGATGGTGGTCTTGCCGACCCCGCGGGTGCCGGTAAACAGGAACGCATGGTGCACCCGGCCGCTGTCCAGCGCATTGCTGAGCGCGCGGACCACGTGTTCCTGGCCCACCAGCTCGGCAAAACGCTTCGGACGCCACTTGCGGGCAAGGACGAGATAGGACATCAGGCCACCGTCTTCATCGGGACGTCCATTGTGCCACGCCTGTCCAGCCCCCCCGCCCCTGCGTGAAGGCGCTTGTGCATGCCGCGTTCCCCAGCTAGAATCTGCGCCCCTGCAGCGGGTTCGCAGCAGGTCCGGAGAGGTGTCCGAGTGGTTGAAGGAGCACGCCTGGAAAGTGTGTAAGCGTCTAAACCGCGCTTCGGGGGTTCGAATCCCCCTCTCTCCGCCATATAAAAGATTAAGCCCCTGATTTCAGGGGCTTTTTCTTTTCCATCGCGCAGCATCCCAACATCTATCCCAACACTGGCAGAAGCGCGCTACGGGTAGCCTCTGCTTTAGGGACTGCAAAATCTACCGGCGTTACGAGCTCACTTAAAGCCCGGCATCCACGATGAAAACGGCCTTCGCCCTGCTCAGCCCAGCCTGAGCATTCCCATTGTCTAGGTCAGACCTCGAAGAGGCATTGCGGATAGCGTCAGCGTAAGCCAGTGACGCGATATAGACCTCTTTAGCAGCGGCTTTCTCATCTTCTTTCGGTTGCGACGCTACGTAAGCATCGTAGGCAACTTTGACCCGCTCACTACCTGTCGAAGCACAATCAAGAACTCGGTCTGTACTACTTGGTGCAAACGAGCCATACATCTGATTGTTCATCTCACCCTCTCCAATCAGTCGCGAACAGCTATAGAAGGCACCATTGACCTCCTGCAAAAACGCCAGGGCCGGGGGCCTATCATCCGCCAGAGCTAGAGATGGCAGCGAAAACACTACAATTGCGACTGCTAGATTTTTAATACCCATATATTTCCTCGAAGCCTTTCGTTACATGTTGTCCCCTGAGACCGAATGGCCCAAGTTCCATGTCTTGAGCCCTTCTAGCCCCTCCCTTGGAGAAGGCTCATGGTTTGCAATGATCGAAGCAAATAGAAGACCCGAAGATGTGATGCGCCGCCCGCCCTGCTCAGGAGCGACTAGGCGTGTCAGGGGAGAACGGGGTCAGCACGCTGAATGTCTAGCTTTCCGTTCATGTCTATCGACAGTCTAAAGAACTTTTTCTCACCGTTCCGGAAGGTGGTTTCGCGCTGGGTCCAATGCTCTTTGCTCAGCGCACACAAGCCGCGACCGCTCGGGTCGCCCCCCACACGAAGCACCAGCTCACCGGCAGGGACAGTGAATGTTGCAGTTTCAGAGTTATCAATCCGGGCGGCAAGCTCTTCGTTTACGAAGAAGCCGGCGTAACAGCCGGAACCAAGATAGCCCTTGTCTCGGGTCAGTACCAAAGTTCCACTTGGCCCATCTACAAGGGACTGAAAGCCCAATAGCCTATCCGCTGGGACGGGGCGAGCCTTAGAGTGGTCAGCCGGAGTGGTTGCGCATCCAGCCAGCGTAAGTGAAACAAAGAGCATTCCTGCGCGCGCCTTCATATGATTTCCCTGTCCCTATTAGCTCGGCCCGGTTGGCTTAGAAGGCACTCTAGTCACAGGGCCATGGGCCTTACAACCCCCCCCCCTTTTTCTTCGCCAGAGCCCAAGCTACGGCCTGTAACCTAGTGATGCAGGTACAATCCGGCTAATTGCTAGGAGGATGCAAGGATGGCCTTAGTAGCTTGTCACGAATGTGGGCACAACGTCAGCACTACTGCAAAGGCATGCCCTTCATGTGGCGCAGCCCCTCCGCCGACGCCCGTGCCGCATGTGCGGCCTCCTTTGCTCACTGGCGCGGGGTGGGTAATCCTAATTTTTGGTTTGGGCGCGGGCTTGTTGGTTTTACTTCTCCTGATTGCAGCAATGCGGGGGCCGTCACCCAAGGCTAAAGAAAAGGGTCAGGAGCGCGCCGCAATCGATCTGTGTTGGAAAGACTACGAGCGGAGGTCTCTTGATCCATCCACCAAGAGATTCGTAGCTAGCGCATGTGAGCTTATGGAAAAGCGATTCCGGGAGAAGCATGGGGTGGAGCCCTAAGAGAGGGGGGATTCGGTTTTGATTTGTACTCGTTGACTGCGACCCTTTAGGGGCTGAACAAATTAAGCGTCCGTCTAGTTTTATGGTTGCGCGAAATAGTCGCAGCGCCCCGCTGCTGAGCGCTGACTCAGCCCTGTGAGTAGCGCATGGAATGGCAGCAGTATCTGTGTAGCTGTGATGGCTACGCAAAGCTCATTTGAACCACCCTTTCCGTAGTCGGATTGGCTACCTAAAGGGCGATTAGTTCTCACTAAGCCTCATCACTGTAGCGAACACAACTACAGAGCCTATGCACAATGATTACCGGTGTTTTTTAGATCGGCAGGTGCAGGCGTCCAGCGAAGATACGCCTTATTTGGGTTGGCCCCAGGTGCACAGGTAGCTTCATTTGCTAGGCGATAGCTTGTGGCGTGGCGCGTCTTTTGTTGGAAGCCGCCCGGGGTTTCCACAGCAATCCAGCCACGTTCGATAAGATCGGAGAATGCGCGTTGTGCGCGTCTCTGCCCAATATTCAGGCGAGCCATTGCTTCTCTAATAGAAAGAAATACAACGTTCCCGTTCGAGGGTCTATACAGACCTCTGAGCGCAACGAGCAATGCGCGAGCGTCGGGAGACATTGTCGTCCAAGCGAGGCATCGCTCCTCGTACCAGTAGATTCGTACATGCGCATCTGCTTTCCTGGATCTTCTTTTCATCGTTCAAGAGCCCCCTTGGGCGAGGGGAGGTGGTACTGGACGACGCGGGCCATCGTTTGACGACGCGTAGTTACATTTATCCACGTTGAGAGGATGGGCCATCCCATCCGTCGGAGCTCGTGAACATCTGCGGCAAGTCGTGACGATCCAAATTCGCGCCAAGCGTCGGCACTTGTGAGGTTTCTGCCAAGCATTAGTGCGTTCAGAACCTTGGCTCTCGCCGAGCCGGTTGCTGGGTAGGTAGCAATTGAATTATCATTCGATTTCTCGCTAAAGCTGTAACCTCTTGCGAAACCCGGTCCGCCAGCCGGGTTTCGTTTTTTTTGACCTCCAGAGAGCGCTTCTGCCTTAGGCAACGTTCGCGGGAGTTGGTCGGTCGAATAGGTGCTCAGATTGGACTCGGCTCCGCTTGGCACCTCAACGCCTGTCTCCTTCTGAATTGACGTAATCTTGTCGTGCCAGAGGTTTGGGTCATCGAAATTAATCACTTTAGACCTCCCTGCGTCTGCGCATCCAGCCAGCTACGGACGTCCCCCCAACGCCAGCACGTAATTCGGCCGGGAAGGCGATGGGGGCGCGGGAATTGCCCCTCTTTTATCCGTCGCCAGCACGTCGCCTGGGAATAGGGGATGACGGGAAGTAGGTCCCGAATTCGCAACATCGCGTCATCGGGCAGCGAGGGGAAATGAATAGCTGATTTCATATGTGCCCTTAGGCGAGGAGATGAGGCTATTAAAGCCAATCACCGTCCGCGCAACTGGACACAAAATGTGCGATTTTCTAGAGACTTGGGTAAATGGGGTGCAGGCCGTCGAGTACGCCTGAACGTCCATTCGCGATTACTTGGTCAAAGACAAACCAGTACTTGGGGTAGGTTTTTGCCCAGACGCGCCTTAACGTCCTTTCATCTCTATTGCCTTGAGCCTTACCCAGCCGGTGCAACCTCTCGAGAACCAAGCGACAAGCCTTGCCTGGCCGGTTGATATCGCCGTTCAGCGCCCCTAGCTGATCCGCGACCAAGATGCATATGCGGTAATCTTGATCGTCTAAGAACTGCGAAGTTATAACTCCTCGGCGGGGCCGCTTAGCTCTCTCTGCAAAGCTGATGAGAAGCGCCTTAGCCACCTCAGTACCCAGCCCATAGTCAATGAAGTGATCCAGGAGCGGGTCCAATAGGCGGTGATTCCGGTAGACGCTCACAAGGTAGTGCTCAGCAACCTCCCGCCCGCAGTGACTCTGTCCGGACGAGCATCGCCAGCAAGGCCGACCGTCTGATCCAGTCCCGTTGTGGCGATATGCTCTCTGGCTAGCGAGGACGCCCTCGATGCCGGCCATGTCATCCTTGTTGATGCGAGTTCGCGGTCGTCCCTTTCCCTCCCTGCGCGCTCTCTTTGCTAAGGTGGCAACCAGCTCTCGGGCCTCCTTGGTGGCTAAGCCGTAAGCTCTCATCTGATTTAGCAATGGCCCTGACTCTCCGTACGCTTCGTACACAAAGCGAACACGGATCTCCTGCGCGCCACGGCCAGCCACACTTTCACATTGTGAGCATACAAACGACGACGATCCGCGACCTCCCCCTGCGGCGAGTTTGTCTACCTCACTCACCCGCCCGTGCTCCACGCCGAGTGCTGGGGAACCTAAGCACAGTGCTTTCAGACTTAGCGGAGTCTATAAAATTGGCCCAGTCTTCCATTAATCCCGTCCGTTTTACGAATAGATCCCCCCGGCGGTATGCTGCCTCAACCTTGTTGCTGATTGCATGGGCCAGTGCCATCTCTGCTACGTCGCGAGGATAGTTGGTTCGTTCGCTGCACCAGTCGCGGAATGTAGAGCGAAAGCCATGCGGCACAGCGTCAACCTGCATTCGGCGCATTACGGCGGAGATGGTCATATCCGACAACCTGCCCCCCCTTGGGGCGGGAAAGACAAGCTCAGTGCCACCCATGCGCGGCAACCCCTTGAGAATCGCTACTGCGCGCGCGCTGAGCGGGGCGCGATGTTCTTTGCCAGCTTTCATGCGCTCCGCTGGAACGGTCCACACAGCGGCATCTAGGTCAACTTCCTGCCATGTAGCCCCGCGAACCTCACCGGACCGAGTGGCGGTCAAAATCAGGAACTCCAGCGCGCGCGCCGCCATGCCTTGCTGCAAGCGGAGCGTGCCACAAAGGAGTGCATCTCATCAATTGGTAGCGCCTTGTAATGGCTCACCTTTGCAATCTTGCTGGGCTTCGCCAGGACAGCGTCTAGGTTCCCCTTCCAACGCGCGGGGTTGTCGCCTTTGCGGTAGCCCGAGGCGGTCGCCCAAGCGAGCACCGCTTCCAGCCGGGCGCGTAGGCGTGTCGCCGACTCGCATTTAACCGTCCAGATAGGGACCAGCACTTCCAGCAAATGAGAAAGCTCGATTTGGTCTACAGGAGTCTTCCCGATGACGGGATAGGCGTCGGCGGCAAGGGTGCTGGTCCACTGGGCGGCATGCTTGGCAGACTTCCATTCCGGACGCTTCGCAGCAATGGTTTGCTCGGCACACCATTGGAAGGTCGGAATGGCCTTGTACGCCATTCTGCGCGCTTGCTTGTCCGCTACAGGGTCAGAGCCACTTGCTACAGCCTCGCGGACCTTGCGGGCCGCTTTGCGTACGTCTGCGAGGGTTACGGCAGGGTAGCCGCCCAAACCCATGTCACGGCGGTGGCCGTTGATCACGATGCGCAGAATCCAGCTCTTTGCTCCCTTGGGAGTTGCGCGCAAATAAAGCCCGGTAACAGTGCCCTCCGGATGGAAGCCCGGCTCTAGCTCAGGAATCTGAATGGCTGTCAGCCCCTCGGCAGCTTTCTTTGGCATAGCAGTCCCAACATCTGTCCCAACATCAGATGATGCCATAGGATGCTACCCAGTGACGTCTTATGATGCGACGAAAGCCCTATTGTACTGGGCCACAATGCTCGTTTGAGTCGATGTGATGCAATGTGAATCATGGCGGAGGCTGCCCCTCTCTCCGCCAGACAAACGCAAAAGGCCGCCCAATGGGCGGCCTTTTGCGTTTGTCTGGCGGAGAGTCGGTGGACGAGACGCGCGGACGGGGGTTCGACGGATTCGCCCGGAGCGAATCCGGACAGCCGAATGGCTGGCCCCAACGCGCGCCGAGCGCGCGTTGGGGCGGGGCCCATGGATGGGCCCCGCAATCCCCGACAATGAAGCGGCCACCATTCCGCCGCGTTCGACGAACCCGCCGGTCAAACAGTGCCGCCCGAAGGGCGACATTTTTAACTGCTGCTACGCGCTGGACACCTTCATCAACACCAGCCCGCTCACGATCAGCACCGCCGCGCCAATCCGCATCGCGCTCACCTGTTCCCCAAGGAACACGATGCCGACGATGAACGCACCGACCGCGCCAATGCCGGTCCAGATCGTGTAGGCGGTGCCCAGCGGCAGCGTGCGCATGGCCAGGGCGAGCAGCCAGAAGCTGGCAGCCATGGCGGCGAAGGTGATGAGCGACGGGCTGAGCCGGGTGAAGCCCTCGGATTGCTTCATCGAGAACGCCCAGACGATTTCCAGAACACCAGCAACAAGCAGATAGATCCAGGCCATGTGGCCCTCCTTATGGGGCCAGGTCGTCCTGGTCATTGTTGCCCGGTATGGGGGAGGCCGTTCCTCCTGGGGTGCGTGCAGCGGGGAAGAGCCCCGCTCTACGGTGAGGGCGATTCTAGGGGATGGGGCGCAGGATGGGGGCCGAAGGCGTGTTGGGGGTTACGAGGTGGTCAGGGTGGGTCGGGGACACGCGTGGCGTGTCGCCACGGGTGCGTGCATCGGGCGGCTGCCAGGCGGATTCGGGGTTTGCGCCAAGGGCCGAATCCGACTGACAGTCGGATCTACCGCGCTGGGCTGCGCCTGCGCTATACTGAGTGACTGCACTTCGGTGCAACGTCTCTATGGCGGCCCCGTCGGCCCCTCGCGACGCTAGGTCGAAAATCCCGCCAGGGCCGGAAGGCAGCAACGGTATCGATCGACGCGGGCGCCGAGGTCAGCCGGCGGGGCCGTCACCCGTTTGGGGGTCTGCGAAACGGTTTCGGAGATTCCGCGCAGCCGCGCAGAGCGCGGCTCTACGTCGGCATTGCCGTTGGCGCTGACAGGGGTACGCACTCACCCGGCGTCGCCACGCGGTGACCGCGTTGGCGCAAGGCGTCGCCATCGGCTTCGCTGGCGTAGTGATACAGCATCATGCGCGCCTGCAGTTCGGCCGAATACTCCCGCTCGAGATCGTCCACGCCGGTGTGCGACGGGTTGCCGTGCAGGCCGCAGTCGTGGGCGATCAATTCGTTGTCGGCGGCGTAGCGGGCCAGCATTTCCGGAATCGGGCGGGTGTCGCCACTCCACACCAGGGCGCCCTGCAGGCGCAGGCCGTACGCGGTTTCCGGCCAGTGGTGGCGGACCGGGAACACTTCCAGGCGTACGCCGTCGTGCCAGAACGCATCGCCGACCACGATCAGCTGGAACGCATCCCAGAAGTTGGCACCGCCTTCGGCCAGCACGTTCGGGTAATCGGCCACGCGGCGATGCAGCAGCGGCACCACGGTCGCCGGAACATACACGCGGATGCGGCCACGTCGCTGCGGCGAGAAATAAGCGTCCACGAACAGCCGCTCGAACCCAGCCACATGGTCCAGGTGCACATGGGTGACGAACAGCGCCTCGGGCATGCGCCCGTACTGGGCCAGGTACGCGGTAAGGCCTTCGCCGCCGCAGTCGATGGTCAACCAGGGATGGCCATCGCGCTCGATCACCGCCATCGGCGAACCCAGCTGCACGGCCGACGCATTGCCGACCCCCATGAAACGCAGCGACCAGTCCATCAGTATCCCCGGTTCCAGGCCAGGTCGTAGGCCCGGCGCAGCCGCGCGAAGTCCTTCTCGACCTCCTCGTGGGTGCGCTCGCCGCGCAGCTTGACCAGCGAACGGTGCAGCCGCTTGAGGTTGCGCTCGCGCCAGGCCGTGGCCGGGATGCGCTGCACGCCGCGGTCGAAATCGATCAGCCAGCCATGCCCGTTGGCGTCGAACAGGATGTTGTGGGCGTTGAGGTCGGCATGGTCCAGCCCGGCGCGGTGGAAACGGGCGATCAGGCGGCCGGTCTCTTCCCACGGCGCTCCGCGCCCGGCGACCAGCGCGCGGTCGGCCAGCGAACGCACGCCTTCCAGGCGCTCCATCAGCAGCGCGGCCCGGTAGCGCAGGCCGTCGCGCATGTAGAACGCGGCGATCGGGCGCGGCACCGGCAGCTTCAGCGCGCGCAGCGCACGCATCAGGCGGAATTCGGCAAAACTGCGGGTGCGGTTGGCGCCACGCCACAGGTACTGGTCGTGGCTGAGCTTGGCCGCCATGCCGCCGCGCAGGTACTGGCGCAGCACGCAATGCCCGAACGGGGCGTCGACGAACCAGGCCCCGCCGCGGCCGCCCTCGCCCACCGGCCGTGCCCGCTCGCCCCAGTGGGCCGGGGAGAACAGGCTCATCTCGGCTTGCCGCAGCCGTTCGCGGTCGAACAGAATGGCACCCATGCCGCGTCCATCGCGGCAGGGCGTCAGCGCTTCAGTGGCGTCGAATGCGACCATTCCTTCGAGTCTAACAACACCATGGCATCAGCGTCCTCTTCCTTGTGTCTTTTGCGTTTGTCCGCGCTGGGCGACGTCACCCACGTGGTGCCGCTGGTGCGGACCCTGCAGCAGGCACGCCCGGGCACTGCACTGCACTGGATCATCGACAAGGCCGGACACAAGCTGCTGGACGGGCTGCCCGGCGTGGTCTTCCACGCCTACGACAAGAAGACCGGCCTGGCCGGCATGCGCGCCCTGCGCGCGGCATTGCCGCCGGGCCGTTTCGAGGCGCTGCTGCAGATGCAGGTCGCGTTCCGCGCCAACGTGCTGTCGGCATTCGTGCCGGCGCAGCGGCGGATCGGGTACGACAAGGCGCGTTCGAAGGACCTGCACGGGCTTTTCATCAACGAGCGCATTCCCGACCGCCCCGGCATCCACGTGCTGGACGCGATCGGCAGCTTCGGCGAACCGCTGGGCATCCGCCAGACCGAGGTCAGCTGGGACCTGGCGGTACCGCCGGCGGCGGTGGCGTGGGCGCAGGCGCAGTGGCAGGACGACGGCCGGCCGGTGCTGATGATCTCGCCCTGCTCCAGCCATGTCCGGCGCAACTGGTATGCCGACCGCTACGCGGCGGTGGCCAACCATGCTGTCGCGCGCGGCTGGCGCGTGGTGCTCTGCGGTGGCCGCAGTGAACTGGAGCGCGGCATGGCCGACGCCATCCAGGCCCAACTGGCGACGCCGGCACTGGACCTGGTGGGCAAGGACACCCTGAAACAGCTGCCGGCCCTGCTGGCGCGTGCCGCGCTGGTGATGACCCCGGACTCCGGGCCGATGCACATCGCCAACGCGATGGGCACCAAGGTGCTGGGCCTGCACGCGGCCAGCAACCCGCACCGCAGCGGCCCCTATTCGGACCGCCGCTACTGCGTGGACCGCTATGACGATGCGGCGCGCAGGTTCCTGGGCAAACCGGCCAGCGAACTGAAGTGGGGCACCAAGATCGAGTTCGACGACGTGATGCAGCTGATCACGGTCGAGGACGGCATCGCCGCGTTCGAGCGGTATGTGGCCGATCAGGCCTGAGCGCCGCTGCGATAGCCCCGATGGGTAGCGCCGGCTGTCAGCCGGCTGCCTGCCCCGACCAGCCGACCAACGGTCGGCGCTACCGGTCGGCAATACCGGTACCGCCGTTCGCCGCTGGCGCGCTCAGCCGCGGCCGGTGTAGTCCTTGTACGACTTCTCTTCGACGTAGACCGAGCCGAGCGCGAGGTTGATGTCCTTCTTGATCCGCGCGCGCTGGTCGTTGTTCTGGTAGACGCTGCGGGCCAGCGCGACGAAGTCGTCATCGAACGCGTTGGCCTTGTCCTTGAGGCGGATGTTGTCTTCGATATCCCACAGCACTTCGTTGATCGCCTTGAGCTCGGCGCGCAGCTTGGCGATGTCCGTGCCGCCGGCCGGGTGCGCCATCCAGGTCTTTTCCAGCGCGCTCAGCTCGGCGCGGATGTTGGCCAGCTTGGCCGGATCGCTGATGCGCTCGGACTTGATCTGCAGGATGGAGATCTTGTCCAGCAGCTCGCCAAACGAGACGGGAACGGAGATTTCTGCGGTCATGGAAGGCACCCGTGATGGAGGCAGACAGTTTAAGCGTAGCGACACGCCCTGCGTGTCCCAGGGAAGCCGTGGTTCAGACAGCAGAGCCACGCGCGGTGCCCCGCGAAGAGCAGCGACGCAGGGCGCGGCTCTACACGGCGTCCGACGCCTTGGCAGATGTCTTCGTTCGCTGATCACATCGAAGAGGCAAGCCCCTCTGTTGAGGGGCTGCCCCGACAGGGGCGGGGAGAGGAAGCATCGCGGGGCAACGGCGCGCAGCGCCGTTGCAATCCCCCCCTCTCCGCCAGACACGCAAAAAAGGCCACCCGAAGGGCAGCCTTTTTTGCGTGTCTGGCGGAGAGGGGGGGATTCGAACCCCCGAGGCGCTATAAACGCCTGCCTGATTTCGAGTCAGGTACATTCAACCGCTCTGCCACCTCTCCAGATGGTCCCCGGCGAACCGGGGAGCGAATAATACGGTGAGGCGGGGCTGACGGCAAGCCATTCCGTGGCTGCCGATGAATTTCTTCTGTATCGATGCCTTGCCGGATGTCCGCAGGGCCGCGATCATGCCGTTATCCCTCAGCAACACACTCCCCGGCCTGCGCGCGACCATGATCGAATTCGGACACCTGACCCACCCTGGCCTGCGCCGTGACCTCAACGAGGACACCTACTACGGGGACGGCGAACTGGCACTGTGGCTGGTGGCCGACGGCATGGGCGGACACGCCTGTGGCGAGGTCGCCAGCGCGCTCGCGCGCGAAACCATCGTGCGCGAGATCCGCCAGGGCGCGTCGCTGGCCCATGCGATCCGCATTGCGGACGAGGAGATCATCCGCACCTCGCGTCGCCGCAACGACAGCCTGCCGATGGGCACCACCGTGGTCGCCGCCCGCGTCCAGGGCAACCGCTATGAGGTGGCCTGGGTGGGCGACAGCCGCGCCTACCTGTGGCGCGACGGCGCATTGGCGCAGCTGAGCCAGGACCACAGCGTGGTCCAGGAACTGGTGGCGCAGGGCAACCTGACCGCTGAACAGGCGCGCGCGCATCCGCATCGCAACGTGGTGACCCAGGCGCTGGGGGTGACCGATCCGGCGCACCTGAACGTGGCGACCACCACCGGGGAGCTGCGGCCGGGCATGCAGCTGCTGCTGTGCAGCGATGGGTTGACCGAAGAGGTGGAAGACACCGGGATCGCGCGGACGCTGGCCTACGACGATGCGAGTGCGCAGGAGTGCGTGGATACGTTGGTGGCCGCGGCGCTGGATGGGGGTGGGTCGGACAACATCACGGTGATTCTGGTGCGTTGCCATTGATGGCAGCCGTCACGACCAACGGTCGTGACCTACCGCGATGTCCGTCACGACCAACGGTCGTGACCTACCCGCATTCGATCGACCGCGCCGGGCGGTAGATCACGACCGTTGGTCGTGATGCTTCTACGCCACCGTCTCCTCCACCTTCGGGCCGTCCCAGATCGCATGGCCGGCCTTCTTGCGCAGCTTGGCCAGGCGCGCTTCGTGGGCTTCCCGCTCCGAGGCGGTGGCCACCACGCGCGGGCGCGGCAGCAGGCGGCTGGTGTCGAAGGCCTGGACCTGGGCGGTGCCGGGACGGGCCGCGTCGGCTGAACCAAAGCCGATTTCCTCCTGGCCCGAGGTCAGCGCGATGTACACATCGCCCAGGATCTGGGCATCGAGCAGGCCACCGTGCAACTGGCGGTGTGCGTTGTCCACGCCCAACCGCTTGCACAGCGCGTCCAGCGAATTGCGCTGCCCGGGATAACGCTCGCGCGCCATCTTCAGGGTGTCGATGACCGTGCAGCGGTCGGTGATCGTTCCGTACTGGTCCCCCAGCAGCGACAGTTCGTAGTCCAGGAAGCCCAGGTCGAACGCGGCGTTGTGGATGATCAGCTCGGCGCCGTCGATGTAGGCCAGGAACTCCTCGGCGACCTGCGCGAAGCTCGGCTTGTCGGCCAGGAATTCCAGGGTCAGGCCGGTGACTTCCTGCGCGCCCTGCTCGAACTCGCAGTCGGGCTTCAGGTACTGGTGGTAGTTGTTGCCGCTCGGGCGGCGCTCAAGCAGTTCCACACAGCCGATTTCGACGATGCGGTTGCCCTTGCGCCATTCCAGGCCGGTGGTTTCGGTGTCGAGGATGATCTGACGCATGCGCTCAGTGTACCGGGCTGCCGGCGCGGATACGGATCGCGGCGTCGCGCGCCAGCGTATCCACGCGCTCGTTGTCGGGGTCGCCGGAATGGCCCTTCACCCAGCGCCAGTCGATCTGGTGCTTCTGCGTCGCCGCGTGCAGGCGCTCCCACAGGTCACGGTTCTTGACCGGGTCGCCGCCGGCGGTCTTCCAGTTCTTGCGGATCCATCCGGGCAGCCACTGGGTCAGGCCCTGGCGCACGTACTGGGAATCGGTGAACAGCACGATCTCACACGGTTCGGTCAACGCTTCCAGCCCGGAGATGGCCGCCATCAGCTCCATGCGGTTGTTGGTGGTATGCGCCTCGCCGCCGCTGAGCTCGCGCTCGTGGCCCTTGTAACGCATCAACGCGGCCCAGCCGCCCGGTCCGGGGTTGCCCAGGCAGGAACCGTCGGTGTGGATTTCAATGGTTTTCACTACAACTCCAGATCAGGTCGCCACGGTGCCGTGCCAGCGTCGGACCGGTAAGGGCGTGGGTCCTGGCAGCGCCAGGGTGCGTTTTTCAGCGGAGAACAGGCAGGCCGCGCGCAGTGCGGCCACGCTGCGCGGCCCCGGCGCGCGATCGCGCCACATCGGGCCCAGCCAGGCCAGGTCGTCGCAGGCCAGCCCGGCGCGCTCCAGCGTGTGGCGCAGGCGCTGCGGGGTGCGTACCACCAACCCGTGGTGACGCCATTGGCGGCGGAACGGACTGAACGGGTTGAGCGTGGACAGCCACAGGCGCCCACCGGGCATCAGGACGCGTTCGCACTCGGCAATCAGCAGCTCGGCGTCGCGCGCGGTGACATGCTGGAGCACGATCGCGTTGACGCTCTCGTTGGGAAAGGGCAACGGCAGCGCGCAGGTGACATCCCCGGTGTAGCCGTGCGCGGTCCGGTACAGGCGCAGCCCCTGGCCCGGCAGGGTCGCCGCGTCCAGCCAGCTGGCCGTCGGCGCGATCCACAGCGAGGGGTTGACCGGATGGGAGGCCAGGACCGGGTCCAGGGCCTGCCGCTCCAGTTCGCACAGCAGCTGCGCCGGTTCAGTATCAAACCAGGATGCGACTGACGCTTGACGGCGGCTCGGCTCGGCGGGCATGGTCCAATTCTATGCGACTGACTGCCCTACCCGCATTCGCGGACAACTACATCTGGGCGCTGGTCGCCGACGACGGTCACGCCATCGTCGTGGACCCCGGCCAGGCCTCCCCGGTGCTGGCTGCGGCAGCGCAGCAGAACTGGCGCCCGCACACGATCCTGCTGACCCACCACCATGACGACCACATCGGCGGCGTGGCCGCGCTGCAGGCCCGGTACCCCGGGCTTGAGGTCGTGGCACCGGAGGATGCGCGCATCCCCATGGCGACCCGGCGGGTGGCCGGGGGTGAACGCGTTCAGGCACTGGGGCTGGAGATCGACGTAGTATCCGTGCCCGGACACACCCGGTCGCATGTCGCGTTTCACACTGCTGAACATCTCTTCAGTGGGGACGCGCTGTTCAGCCTGGGCTGTGGCCGCATGTTCGAAGGTACGCCACCCCAGCTCCTGGCATCCCTGCACAGGCTGGCGTCCCTGCCGCCGCACCTGCTGTTGTGCTGCGGGCATGAGTACACCGTGTCAAATGCCGTCTTCGCGCGGCATGTCGACCCCGCCAACGTTGCGCTTGCGCAACGCCAAGAGGAGGCCCTGGCCATGCGCCGCGATGAACGCCCCACGCTGCCGGTTGCACTGGCCAGCGAGCTGGAATGCAATCCGTTCCTGCGTACCACTACCCCCGCCGTGCGGGCTGCTGTAAGCCAGCACCTCGGCCGCCCCGTCACCGATGAAGTCGATGTGCTGGCGGGTCTGCGGCGCTGGAAAGACGGATTCCGAACATGAGGCGGCGATTGCTGCCGCTCGCGGCGGGCCTGGCGATCGCCTTGGCCGGCACCGCGGGCGCCCAGTCGTTGAGTGCAGGCATGTCGCAGAACGTGGCCGGGCTTTCACAGCTGCCGCTGGATGCCGCCGCCCTGCCCCCCGCCTCGGTCCGCAACGGCCAGGACATCTTCGCCAGCTTCCGCGACGGCCTGGCCGAACCCACCTGCGACGCCGAGGCCACCAGCCCGCGCTGGCAGAAGCAGTTCGCGCATGCACCCTCGCGGCTGGCCAACCAGGATGACGACGCACTGGTGCTGTTCGGCTACGTGGTCGAAGAGCTCCGCAAGGCCAACCTGCCGACCGAATTTGCGTTGATCCCGTTCGTGGAAAGCGGCTACCGGCCCAATGCCCGCAACGGCAGCGGCCCTGCCGGCCTGTGGCAGTTCATCGCCAGCACCGCCCGGAACCACCGCGTGCAGATGACCGCCGGCTACGACGGCCGGCTGTCGGCCGCCGACTCGACCCAGGCGGCGGTGCGCTACCTCAAGACCCTGCACGGCATGTTTGGCGGCGACTGGCGCCTGGCCACCATGGCCTACAACGCCGGCGAGTACCGGGTCCTGCAGGCGCTGCGCAAGGCCGGCATGAACGCGCAGAACGCACGCCCGGCCGCGCTGCCGGGGCTGTCGCCGGTGACCTACTCCTATGTCGAGAAGCTGCATGCCCTGGCATGCGTGCTGGAAGACGCCGAAACCTCGCCCGGGGTGATGGCCTCGCTGGATCGCAGCGTCCCGGTCCTCAAGACCCACACCCTGCCGGCGGGCACCAGCGTGCAGCAGTGGGCCGCGCAGCGCGCCCTGGACCCGGCCCGCATCGCCCGGCTCAATCCGGCCCTGGCTGGCGGCAAGGGCCGTCCCAGTGGCCAGGTGGCCCTGCTGGCGCCGGCCAGCCATGCGCCGGTCGACGCTACCCTGCTGGCCAAGGCCGAGCCGCCGACCCCCGCAGCCGCCGCGCCGGCCGCGGAGGCCCCTGCGGCCAGCCGCGCCGTGGCCAGCGCCGATCGTCCGCGCGCGCGCCGGCATACGGTCCGCAATGGCGAATCGGCCTGGACCATCGCCAAACGCTACGGCATGCCATTGAAGGCGCTGCTGTCGCTGAACAACATGACCGGCAGCAGCGTGCTCAAGCCCGGCGCGGTACTGCGGGTAGAAGACTGACGTAGTACCGGGCCCTGCCCGGCACAGCCCCACAAACGAAAGGGCCCGGCATTGCCGGGCCCTTTTTCGTACAGGCCGCCGGGCAGAGCCCGGCGCCATGCGACGGCTTACAGGTTCGCTTCTTCCACCTGCACCCGGTAAGACTTGCGCAGGGACTGCACGAAGTCTTTGGCCGCGCTCATGCCGTCCACCTGGTCCAGCTGCTGGCGGAACTGCTTCTGCTGCTCGGCCGGCACTTCCGCCAGGTTCGGCGGGCTCACCTTGTTGACCGCGAACACCACGTAGCGGTCCTGCACGGCGACCTTGCCGTAGCTCGGCTTACCTTCGGACGGCGCCGGCGCAGCGAACACCGCGCGGTTGATTTCCGGGGTCGGCACCGGCTGGGTGCGCGGCAGGCCCGGCAGCGGGCTGAGCTGCAGCTTTTCTTCCGCGGCAAGCGCCTGCAGGGTCTGGCCGGCCTTGAGCTTGGCGAGCAGGGCGTCGGCGGCCTTCTCGGACGCCTGGCGGGTGCGGTCGGCGCGGATCGCGGCGATCACCTGGTCACGGGCCTTGTCCAACGGCAGCGCCTGTTCCGGGCTGTGGTCGGCGACGCGGATCAGCACGCTGTGGTCCGGCGCCAGCGTGATCGGATCGCTCACGGTGCCATCCTGGACCAGCACATCGGAGAACGCGGCGCGCTGCACCGCCGGGTTGGCGGCAATGCCGCTGGCGGTGGCACGGCTGAACGGACCGAGGGTCTGCATCGGCAGCTTCACGGCGTCGGCCGCGCTCTTCAGCGAGGTCGGGTTCTTGTACACCTCATCGACCAGGCGGCCGCTCAGTTCCGAGAACGCGCTTTCGGTGTCGGCCTTGAGCTGTTCGGCGGCAAGCTGGTCGCGCACCTCTTCGAACGGGCGCTGCTGGCCACCCTTGACCTCGCGCAGCTGCAGCACGTGGTAACCGAACTCGGTCTTGACCGGTGCGCTGACCTCGCCTGCCTTCATCGCAAACAGCGCATCTTCGAACGGCTTGACCATGGAACCCCGCTCGACCCAACCGAGGTCGCCCCCGTTGCCCTTGGAACCGGTGTCGTCCGAATTGGCCTTGGCCAGTGCGGCGAAATCGGCACCCGGCGCCTTGGCCTGCGCGGCCAGGGCGGCGGCCTTCTGCTCGGCCGCCTTCAGTGCGGCCGGATCGCTGCCGTCGGCCGCAATCAGGATGTGCGCGGCCAGGCGCGCTTCGGGCGTGGCGAAGCGTGCCTTCTCGTCGGCATAGCGCTTGCGCAGCGCCGCTTCATCGGCCGCCGCCGCCGGCGGCAGGTTCGCCGCGTTGATTTCCACGTACTCCAGCGACACCGTCTCGGGCTGGCGGAAATCCTTGGCATGGCTGTCGTACCACTGCTTGATCTGCGCGTCGGTGACCTCGGCGCTGTCCACCGGCAGTTCCGGCAACGCGGCAATCTCCACGTCGCGGGTTTCACCCAGCAGGTTCATCATGCGCGTCGCTTCAGCACTGGTGACGAAGCCGGAGTTCTGCAGCGCGGTGGGAATGACCGACTGCTGGAGGCTGTCGCGCACCAGGGTCTCGAACTGCGCCGGGGTCCGCGGCGGATTGCCGGTGCTCAGCGCCAGCCGGTACTGGTCCTGGCTGAACTTGCCATCGGCGCCGATGAAGGCCGGGATCGAGGCAATGGTTTCGCGCACCAGCCCGTCGCCAATGACGATGCCGGACTGTTCGCCGGCCAGGCGCACGACCTGTTCGTCGATCATCTGGTCGAGCACGGCGCGCTTGTTTTCGGTGCTTTCGAACTGGCGCGGATCGAAGTCCTCACCCTGCTGCTGGCGGGCCTGCTGGCGCGCCTGTTCGAAGCGGGTACGGAAGTCCTGTGCGCTGATCTCGTGGTGCTGCCACAGGAACGACATCGGCCACCAGGACGGCGCCGAGCGCCACCAGGTCGGCGGCGCCGCCACCTTGGCCACGTTCTGCGCACCGACCCCGCCCAGGTAGCTGGAGTCGATCACGAACAGGAACGGAATCATCAGCAGGCCCAGGATCACGGTAACGATCCAGCCCGAGGTCTTGTCGCGAAGTTTCTGCAGCATGGGAAAAATCAAGGCCCGATTGGCGAATCCGGCAGTGTACCCCGCTTCGCGCCGCTCCCCAACAGGGGCCGACGACAGGCAAAAGAAAAGCCCCTGGTTTGCACCAGGGGCCTTCAAGAATTGGCGGAGCGGACGGGACTCGAACCCGCGACCTCCGGCGTGACAGGCCAGCATTCTAACCAGCTGAACTACCGCTCCGCGCTTGAAACTTTGCAGGCGCTCATCATATCCGAAGATACCCAGAAAACCCACCTCGAATTACTGCTTTTCGAGGATTTTTTTGTAACTGGCGGAGCGGACGGGACTCGAACCCGCGACCTCCGGCGTGACAGGCCAGCATTCTAACCAGCTGAACTACCGCTCCGCGTTTATTTTTTCAAAGCCGGGTAGCAGTCGACTAACAGTCGACTCTACAAACGACTCTACAACTTTGTTACAGAAAACAAGGCCCCCGATCGCTCAGGGGCCTCGTTGAAACTGGCGGAGCGGACGGGACTCGAACCCGCGACCTCCGGCGTGACAGGCCAGCATTCTAACCAGCTGAACTACCGCTCCACATTTCAAACTTTTACTGGCAGTGCCTGGTGGGTGCTGAGGGTTTCGAACCCCCGACCCTCTCCGTGTAAAGGAGACGCTCTACCGCTGAGCTAAGCACCCCAGCAAGCCGCTTAGTTTACGGCATCCTTCAGGGCTTTGCCAGCCTTGAACGACGGATTCTTCGACGCAGCGATCTTGATGGTGTCGCCGGTCTTCGGGTTGCGGCCGGTACGGGCGGCGCGGTCACGCACCTGGAACGTACCGAAGCCCACCAGGGTCACAGCGTCGCCGGCCTTCAGGGCCTTGGTGATGGAAGCAACGACGGCATCGACGGCGCGAGCCGAATCGGCCTTGGTCAGGTCGGCGACTTCGGCAACGGCGTCGATCAATTCGGTCTTGTTCATTCTGTACAGCTCCTTTGGCGGGTATTCCGCATGTTCGACAGTAAAGCATCCGACCCGCAACGTGGCCGGACGCCAGTGAGTTCTCGATTCGCACCGATCAACGTACGGCTGACCTGCGAGTGGTGCTTTTATACCAGCGCACCCCTACCCACGCAAGCTGAAAAGCCAATAACGACGCGGGTTTCGGGCAATTCCACGCAGCGCGTCAGTGCTTGACGCGCGTCGTGGATGCTGTCTTGCTCTTGCCCCGCACTGTGACGCGCTGCCCATCCTTCTTCGGCTTGGACTGCGTCAACGGCGTTTCCAGCGCCAGGTCCAGCACCTCTTCGATCCACTTCACCGGAACGATCTTCAGGTCGCGGGTGACGTTGGCCGGAATGTCGGCCAGGTCCTTGCGGTTCTCTTCGGGGATGATCACGGTGGTGATGCCACCGCGCAACGCGGCCAGCAGCTTTTCCTTCAGCCCACCGATCGCCGTGACCCGCCCACGCAGGGTGATCTCGCCGGTCATCGCCACCTCGGCGCGGATCGGCACCTTGGTCAGCGTCGACACCAGCGAGGTCACCATCGCGATGCCGGCACTGGGACCGTCCTTCGGCGTGGCACCATCGGGCACGTGCACATGCACGTCGTGCTTGGCCAGGAACTCGCTGTCGATGCCGAAGCCGACCGCGCGCGAACGCACCACCGACAGCGCCGCCGACGCAGATTCCTTCATCACGTTGCCGAGCTGGCCGGTAAGGATCAGCTGGCCCTTGCCCGGCACCAGGGTGGATTCGATCTGCAGCAGGTCGCCGCCCACTTCGGTCCAGGCCAGGCCGGTCACCAGGCCCACTTCGTTCTGCTCTTCGGCGCGGCCGAAGTCGACCCGCCGCACGCCCAGGTACTTGTCCAGGTTCTTGCCGTTGACGGTGACCAGCGCCTTCTTCTTCGCCGCCGCCTTCCTGCCGGCCTTGGCCGGCTTGGCCAGGCCCGACGGGCCGGCCAGCGCGATTTCCTTGACCACCTTGCGGCAGATCTTGGCGATCTCGCGCTCCAGGTTGCGCACGCCCGATTCGCGCGTGTAGTAGCGCACGATGTCCTGGATGGCGTCGGGCTCGATCTCCAGCTCCTCCGGCTTCAAGCCGTTGGCCTTGATCTGCTTGGGCACCAGGTAGCGCATGGCGATGTTGAGCTTTTCATCCTCGGTGTAGCCGGGAATCCGGATCACTTCCATGCGGTCCAGCAGCGGACCGGGGATGTTGAGCGAATTGGAGGTCGCCACGAACATCACTTCGGACAGGTCCAGGTCCACTTCCAGGTAGTGGTCGTTGAACGCGTTGTTCTGCTCGGGATCGAGCACTTCCAGCAGCGCCGAGGACGGGTCGCCGCGGAAGTCCATCGACATCTTGTCGATCTCGTCGAGCACGAACAGCGCGTTCCTGCTGCCGACCTTGTTGAGGTTCTGCACGATGCGGCCCGGCATGGAACCGACGTAGGTGCGGCGGTGACCGCGGATTTCGGCCTCGTCGCGCACGCCACCCAGGCTCATGCGCACGAACTTGCGGTTGGTGGCCTTGGCGATGGACTGGCCGAGCGAGGTCTTGCCCACGCCCGGCGGCCCGACCAGGCACAGGATCGGGCCCTTCATCTGCTTCACGCGCGACTGCACCGCCAGGTATTCCAGGATGCGATCCTTGACCTTGTCCAGGCCGAAGTGGTCGGCATCCAGCGTGTCCTGCGCCACCTTGAGGTCCTTGCGGACCTTGGTGCGCTTCTTCCACGGCACGCCCAGCAGCCAATCCAGGTAGTTGCGCACCACCGCGGCTTCGGCCGACATCGGCGACATCTGCTTGAGCTTGTTCAGTTCAGCCTTGGCCTTGGCTTCCACCGCCTTGGGCATGCCGGCGTCGGCGATCTTGCGGGCCAGTTCTTCCAGTTCGCCGGGCGCGTCGTCGAGGTCGCCCAGTTCCTTCTGGATCGCCTTCATCTGCTCGTTGAGGTAGTACTCGCGCTGGCTCTTCTCCATCTGCGACTTGACCCGGCCGCGGATGCGCTTTTCCATCTGCTGCACGTCGATCTCGCCGTCGACCAGGCCGACCAGCATTTCCAGGCGTTCGCCGATCTGCAGGGTTTCCAGCAGGCGCTGCTTGTCGGCCAGGCGCACGCTGATGTGCGCGGCGATGGTGTCGGCCAGGCGCGCCGGTTCATCGATCCCGGCCAGGGTCTGCAGCAGCTCCGGCGGCAGCTTGCGGTTGGTCTTGACGTACTGCTCGAACAGCGACATGAGCGAACGCGCGATCGCCTCGATCTCGCGCGGCTCGCGCGACTCGTCCGATTCGATTTCCGAGGCCACGCCCTGCAGCGCACCGTCGCGTTCGACCACCTCGGTGACGTTGACCCGCGACAGGCCTTCGACCAGCACCTTGATGGTGCCGTCGGGCAGCTTCAGCAGCTGCAGGACCTGGGCCAGGGTGCCGACCTGGTAGAGGTCGGCGGCAGTGGGGTCGTCGGTCTCCGCCGACTTCTGCGCGAGCAGCAGGATGCGCTTGTCCGCCTCCATCGCCTGCTCCAGCGCGTGCATGGATTTGTCGCGGCCGACGAACAGCGGAATGACCATGTGCGGGAACACCACCACGTCGCGCAGCGGCAGTACCGGCAGGTCGAGAGTCTCAGTTGGGGAACGGGCCATGTGGGCTCCAGTTGAGCAGTGGGGATGGCCTCCGGGCAGCGTCGCCCGGATACAAAAAAGCCGATGGCCCCGTTATGGGGCCATCGGCGTCCAGATGCAAGATGCTCTGAAAAAACTCCATCAATTCAACTGCTTGATGGATTATTCAGCGCCAGCCGCCTTCTGTTCAGGGGCCGGCGGGGTCTGGTAGATCAGGTACGGTTCGGACTTGTGTTCGATCACCGATTCGTCCACCACCACCTTGCTGACGTTTTCTGCCGATGGCAGGTCGTACATGGTGTCCAGCAGGACCGATTCGACGATGGTACGCAGGCCACGCGCGCCGGTCTTGCGCTTGAGCGCCTTGCGGGCGATCGCCGACAGGGCGTCCGGGCGGAACTCCAGCTCCACGTGCTCCATCTCGAACAGCTTCTTGAACTGCTTGGTGATGGCGTTCTTGGGCTCGGTCAGGATCCGCACCAGGGCGGCCTCGTCCAGCTCTTCCAGGGTCGCCACCACCGGCAGGCGGCCGACGAATTCCGGGATCAGGCCGAACTTGATCAGGTCCTCCGGCTCGACTTCGGCCAGCACCTTGCCCACTTCCTGCTTGCGCTCGGCGCTCTTCACCTTGGCGCCGAAGCCGATGCCGCCGGCGTCGTTGGAACGGGCCTGGATCACCTTGTCCAGCCCGGCGAACGCGCCGCCGCAG
Source organism: Stenotrophomonas sp. NPDC077420 (assembly GCF_044543385.1). Taxonomy (NCBI): domain Bacteria; kingdom Pseudomonadati; phylum Pseudomonadota; class Gammaproteobacteria; order Lysobacterales; family Lysobacteraceae; genus Stenotrophomonas; species Stenotrophomonas sp. NPDC077420. The sequence goes on along the minus strand of NZ_JBITVZ010000009.1, from coordinate 27,222 downwards.
ATGAACAGGATGTTCTTGGTGTCCACCTGCAGGAATTCCTGCTGCGGGTGCTTGCGACCGCCCTGCGGCGGCACGCTGGCCACGGTGCCTTCGATCAGCTTCAGCAGCGCCTGCTGTACGCCTTCGCCGGACACGTCGCGGGTGATCGACGGGTTCTCGCTCTTGCGCGAGATCTTGTCGATTTCATCGATGTAGACGATGCCCTGCTGCGCCTTTTCGACGTCGTAATCGCACTTCTGCAGCAGCTTCTGGATGATGTTCTCCACGTCCTCGCCCACGTAACCGGCTTCGGTCAGCGTGGTGGCGTCGGCCATGGTGAACGGCACGTTGAGCAGGCGGGCCAGGGTTTCGGCCAGCAGGGTCTTGCCCGAACCGGTCGGACCGACCAGCAGGATGTTCGACTTCGCCAGTTCGACTTCGTCGTTCTTCTGGCGGCTCTCGATGCGCTTGTAATGGTTGTACACAGCCACGGCCAGCGTGCGCTTGGCCCGGTTCTGGCCGATCACGTACTGGTCCAGGACTTCGAGGATTTCCTTCGGCTTGGGCAGCGAACTACGCGCCGACTGGGCCTTTTCCTCGAGCTCTTCACGGATGATGTCGTTGCACAGCTCCACGCATTCATCGCAGATGAATACGCTCGGCCCAGCAATCAGCTTGCGCACCTCATGCTGGCTCTTTCCGCAGAAAGAACAGTAGAGGATCTTGCCGGTGTCCGTGGAACGACCTTGGCGGTCTTCGCTCATGCTTCGCTTACCCAGTTACCCCACCCGCTGAACGGGGGTTCGATTCGAGAATAACACAGGGCCGGAAGGACGCCAGTCCAGTCCGACCCTGCGGAAACAGGCCGGTTTCCCGGCCTGGCGGCACCATCAGGCCGGGGTGATCGACTCTTCCGGACGGCGCTCGAGGACCTGGTCGACCAGACCATAGGCCACGGCGTCGGCCGCGCTCTTGAAGTTGTCGCGCTCGGTATCGCGCGCGATGGTCTCCAGCGACTGCCCGGTGTGCTTGGCCAGCACCTCGTTCAGGCGCGCACGCAGGGTGAGGATCTCACGCGCGTGGATGTCGATATCGGTGGCCTGGCCCTGGAAGCCGCCCAGCGGCTGGTGGATCATCACGCGCGAATTGGGCAGCGCGTAACGCTTGCCAGCCGCGCCGGAGGCGAGCAGCAGCGCCCCCATGGAGGCGGCCTGGCCAACGCAGATGGTGCTCACGTCCGGCTTGATGTACTGCATGGTGTCGTAAATCGCCATGCCGGCGGTGACCACGCCACCGGGCGAGTTGATGTAGATGCTGATGTCCTTTTCCGGGTTGTCCGCTTCCAGGAACAGCAGCTGCGCCACCACCACGTTGGCCATGTGATCGTCGATCGGGCCCACGAGGAAGATCAGGCGCTCCTTCAACAGGCGCGAATAGATGTCATAGGCGCGCTCGCCGCGGCTGGTCTGTTCGACCACCATCGGAACCATGTTCAGGGCTTTGGTTTGGTTGTCCATTTCTGAGGCACCTATTTGGGGGAAACCACCCCGCGCCAGCGGCGCGGGGCATGAAACGCCGCCCGCTTACTGGCGGATGGCGTCCTGGAACGACAGCTGTTCTTCCGTGTGCTGGGCGCGCTCGGCGATCCAGTCGATCACCTGCTCTTCCATCACGCGGTTCTGCAGCCCACTCATCAGCTGGGGGTCATTGCGGTACATCTCAATGACCTGCTCCGGCTCTTCATAGGTCGAGGCGATCAGACGCATGGTTTCGTTCAGGCGCTTGGGGTCCAGGCGCAGGTCGTTGCGGCGGGCGACTTCGCCGACCAGCAGGCCGACCAGCACGCGCTTGGCCGCGGCGTCCTTGAAGCCTTCATGCGCATCGGCCGGAATCTCGCCCGGGTTGCGGCCGCTGCGGCGGATCTGCTCGACCTGCTGGGCCAGCATGGCGCGGGCTTCGTTGTCGACCAGGCGCGGCGGCATTTCCACCGAGGCGTAGGCGGCAATGAGCTGTTCGCCGACTTCGCGGCGCAGGCGGTTCATCAGCGCACCCTTGAGTTCACGCTCCAGGTTGGCGCGGATGTCCGTGCGGAACTGTTCCACGTCGCCGCCCTTCACGCCGAAGCTCTTGATGAAGTCGGCATCGACCTCCGGCAGCACCGGCTCGGACACGTCCACCGCCTTCACGGTGACCTTGACCTGCTTGCCGGCCAGCGCCGGCACGCGCCAGTCGGCCGGGAATTCAACGTCCAGGGTCTTTTCCTCACCCTTGGACAGGCCGACCAGGCCCTGTTCGATCTGCTCGAACATCATGCCCTGGCCCACCACCACGCTGCCCTTCTCGGTGCCTTCGGCCGGCAGGCGCTCTTCGCCGGCCTGCGACCAGGTTTCCAGGGCGACCAGGTCGCCCTGCTGGGCGCCACGGGTCACCGGGCTCCAGCTGCGGCGCTGTTCGCGCAGGTTGGTGATCATCTGGTCGATGTCGGCGTCGTTGATCTCGGCGGTGTGGCGCACCACGGTCAGCTTGCTGACGTCGACGTCGCCGAAGTCCGGCACCAGCTCGACGGTGGCCACGAAGGAGAACTCGCCTTCATCGCCCTTGTCGATGCGCGGCGCGCCGGCAATGCGCAGCTCGTGTTCGCGGACGGCGGCATCGAAGGTTTCGCGCAGCAGGCCATCGACGGCTTCGCTGCGGACCTGCTGGCCGAAACGCTGTTCGATCACCTTGGCCGGCACCTTGCCCGGGCGGAAGCCCTTGATGCGCGCGGTGCGGGCGATTTCGCCCAGGCGGCCGCTGATGTGGGTCTGCAGGCGGTCTTCCGGCAGCGAGAAGGTCAGGCGGCGTTCCAGATTGCCGGTGGATTCGATCGAAGCTTGCATGTTGACTCCTGCCCGCCGGTGGCACTGCCCCCGGCTCGAATGTGTGATGGATGAAACGGGTGGTGGACGCGTCGGTCGTGGACCCACATCCCCGCCGCAGCCCTGTAGTTTCGCCGATAACGGCGGGCGCCGCCAGCACGGGGCCGGGAACGTCATCCGGTGCCCCGTTCAGGAGGGCACTGCCCGGGGCGCGCGCCCGGTGCATGGTGCGAAAGGGGGGACTCGAACCCCCACGCCTTGCGGCACTGGAACCTAAATCCAGGGCGTCTACCAATTCCGCCACTTTCGCGCTGCGGCATTATGGCGGCGGGCGGCGGCCGCGTCGACCGCTGATGGGCGCGGGCGCGCTTGGTTTTGGGGTCATGGACGCGTGATCGGTGGCTTCGGCCGGGCCTCAACGCCGGTTGCATGGCCGCGTCGGAGGGTGATCGGCGTTGGACGCATGGGCCGCGCAGGGACACGCCATGCGTGTCCGCGCCATGCCGGAGTGCACGCAAGAAAAAAGCCGCCTGGTGAACCAGGCGGCTTCTGTCTTGGTGGGCTGTCAAGGATTCGAACCTTGGACCTATTGATTAAGAGTCAACTGCTCTACCAACTGAGCTAACAGCCCGAAAATCGGGAGGCGAATTATGACGCAACGCCGCACGGACGTGCAAGTAGTTTCTGCAACCGTCGTTCAGGCGCTACGTGCCACGTGTAGGGACACGCCATGCGTGTCCACGCCACGCCGGAGCGCAGGCAAGAAAAAAGCCACCCGGCGGACCGGATGGCTTCTGTCTTGGTGGGCTGTCAAGGATTCGAACCTTGGACCTATTGATTAAGAGTCAACTGCTCTACCAACTGAGCTAACAGCCCTGAAAATCCAGGCGCACAGTGTATCGTCTGCGCCTTTTTTTGCAACCCCGTTCCGCTTTCGGCGAACCGGGTTCCTTCAATCAGTGGGGTGGCTGAGGGGATTCGAACCCCCGACCACCGGAATCACAATCCGGTACTCTAACCAACTGAGCTACAGCCACCACTGAAACCTTGAATTTCCTGAATCCCCCTGGCGTTTGCGCCAAGTGGCGCGCCCGACAGGAATCGAACCTGTAACCGCCGGCTTAGAAGGCCGGTGCTCTATCCAGTTGAGCTACGGGCGCTCTGACCGGATTGTCGCATTCCCGTCCCGTTTTGAGCAGCGGGACGTGGTCGGGGTAGAGGGATTCGAACCCCCGACATCCTGCTCCCAAAGCAGGCGCGCTACCAGACTGCGCTATACCCCGGTGGTTTTTCTTCCCTCGAGGTTCCCCCCGAAAGAGTCGGCTATTGTGGGAAGTGACGAGGGATCTGTCAACGGTTTTCACACGCTTTTTAACATCCGCTATGCTCGGTGCATTGCCGGACGGACCGGAACCCCCCTTTCAAGGAGATTGGCAATGCGCAGCGGCAACCCCGCACTTTCGGAGTCGACCTTCCTCGACCTGGCCAGCGGCTCGGTCGTGACCTCGCCCGACCAGGTGATGACCATCAACGGCACGGTCAACAAGACCGGCATCCTGCTGTTGCTGACCGTCCTGACCGCCGCGTTCGCCTGGAGCCAGGCCATCGGCGCCGATGGCCAGATCGCCCCGGGCGCGATGATCTACGCCATCGGCGGCGCGATCGGCGGCCTGGTACTGGCGCTGGTCACGGTGTTCAAGAAGGAATGGTCGCCGGTGACCGCGCCGATGTACGCGCTGGTGGAAGGCTTCTTCCTCGGCGCGATCTCGGCGGTGTTCGAAGCGCGCTTCCCGGGCATCGTGTTCCAGGCCGTGCTGCTCACCTTCGGCACCCTGTTCGCGCTGCTGGCGGCGTATCGCAGCGGGCTGATCAAGGTCACCGAGAACTTCAAGCTCGGCGTGGTCGCCGCGACCGGCGGCATCGCGCTGCTGTACCTGGCCTCGTTCGTGCTCGGCTTCTTCAACATCAACGTGCCGGTGATCCATGAAGCCAGCTGGCTGGGCATCGCCTTCAGCCTGTTCGTGGTCGTGGTCGCCGCGCTGAACCTGGTGCTGGACTTCGACTTCATCGAAACCGGTGCCGCCGCGCGTGCGCCGAAGTACATGGAGTGGTACGGGGCGTTTGGCCTGATGGTCACCCTGGTATGGCTGTACGTGGAGTTCCTGCGGTTGCTGTCGAAGATCCAGCAGCGTTGAGGCGACGTTGCGGGTAGAGCCGACTGTCAGTCGGCTGCTCCACAAAAAAGGGCACCCACCGGGGTGCCCTTTTTCGTTGGGTCTGCGAGCAGCCGACTAACAGTCGGCTCTACCGTCGGCTCTACAGCGCGCGGTTACAGGCGGCTGGCGATGGCCTGGGCGAAGCCCATGGTGTTGCCGGTGCCGCCGAGGTCGCCGGTCAGCGAGTCCTTGGCCTCCAGCGTCGCCACGATGGCCTTGCGCAGGCGCTCGGCGTTCTCGGTCTGGCCGACGTGGTCCAGCATCTGCGCGGCCGCCAGCAGCAGCGCGCACGGATTGGCCTTGCCCTGGCCGGCGATGTCCGGCGCGGTGCCGTGCACGGCTTCGAAGATCGCCGCGTTCTCACCGATGTTGGCGCCCGGGGCGAGGCCCAGGCCGCCGACCAGGCCGGCGCACAGGTCGGAGATGATGTCGCCGAACAGGTTGGTGGTCACGATCACGTCGAACTGTTCCGGACGCATCACCAGCTGCATGCAGCAGTTGTCGACGATCATTTCCTGGAACTCGATGTCCGGGTACTTGGCCGCCACTTCGCGCGCCACGGCCAGGAACAGGCCCGAGGTCGACTTGATGATGTTGGCCTTGTGCACGGCGGTGACCTTCTTGCGGCCGGTGCTGCGCGCCAGCTCGAAGGCGTAGCGCACGATGCGCTCGGAGCCCTTGCGGGTGATGCGGGTGCCGGAGAAGGCGGTTTCGCCGTCGGCCGAGACTTCCTGGCCTTCGGCCAGGTACGCGCCTTCGGTGTTCTCACGGACGGTGATCAGGTCCACGCCGTCGCCGAAGCGCGACTTGGTGTTCGGGAACGACACCGCCGGACGCACGTTGGCGTACAGGTCGAAGTGGCGGCGCAGGCTGACATTGATCGAGGTGAAGCCACCGCCGACCGGCGTGGTCAGCGGGCTCTTCAGGGCGATCTTGTTGCGCGCGATCGATTCCAGGGTGGACGCCGGCATCAGGTCGCCGTGCTTTTCCAGCGCGACCAGGCCCGCGTCGGCGTCTTCGTATTCAAAGCCGGTGTCCAGCTTGCCGAGCACGAACAGGGTAGCGTCCATGATCTCCGGGCCGATGCCGTCACCGCGGATGACCGTGATTTTCTGCGTCATTTGATCTGTTTCCGAACCGAGGGGGAGCGCCGTGGGTCCGGGGTGCGGAGCGTCGGCGCAAGGGAAGTTTCACCCGCAATTATGCCCCAGCCGGCCCCCGGACCCCAAATAGACCAAGGTAGCGCCGGCCGTTGGCCGGCCCCCGGAGCGCCTGGGGACGTACCGACCAACGGTCGGTACCTACCGGCGCAGGGGCCGCCGGGCATTCATGCCGACCTACCGGCGCCGTGGCGCGCCCGGGTAGCGCCCGACCGTTGGTCGGGCGGCGCCATCCATCAGTGTTCGTGCACAGCCGGGGCTTCCGCGCCGCCTTCCAGCTGGTCCAGGAAGTCCACCGCGCGGCGCAGGTGCGGGATCACGATCGAACCGCCCACCACCAGGCCCACCGAGAAGGTCTCGAAGAACTCTTCACGGGTCACCCCGGCGTCCTTGCACTGGGCCACGTGGTAGCTGATGCAGTCGTCGCAGCGCAGCACCATCGAGGCCACCAGGCCCAGCAGCTCCTTGGTCTTCACGTCCAGGGCGCCGGCCTGGTAGGTCTGGGTGTCCAGCGCGAAGAAGCGCCGCACCACCTGGTTCGGCTCGCCCAGGATGCGCTGGTTCATGCGTTGGCGGAATTCGGTGAATTCGGCGATCCGGTCCTTGCTGCCGTCGTCGGCGGCGCTCATGCGCCCTCCCCCTTCAGCAGCGGTTCCAGCTTGCCGGCCTGGTGCAGGGCCATCATGTCGTCGAACCCGCCCACGTGGACGTCGCCAACGAAGATCTGCGGCACGCTGGTGCGCCTGGTCCTGGCCATCATCTTCTCCCGCTCATTCGGGTCCAGGTCGATGCGGACCTCGGTCCAGCTCTCGCCCTTGCTCTTCAGGAAGTTCTTGGCCGCCACGCAGTACGGGCACACGGCAGTCGAATAGATGGTGATGGGCGGCTTCCCGCCCGGGTTGGCAGCAACATCTTGGCTCACGGGAAACTCCACAGCGGAACGAGTGTCTGTATATGGTAGCCCTGCGCTGGAATTTCCATGTCATCACCGCAACACTGTGGGTCACCCGCAGCCCCAAGGAGTCCCGTTTGCGCCCTCTGCTGCTCTCTGCCGCACTGACCCTGGCTTTGGCCGCGCCGCTGGCGTCGGCCCAGGACAGCAAGCTGCCCGACATCGGGTCGTCGGCGGGCGAACTGCTGACCCCGGCACGCCAGGCCGAGTACGGCGGCATGATGCTGCGCGAGCTGCGCAACTACGGCTACCTGCTGGACGATCCGCTGGTGGACGACTGGCTGCAGACCATGGGCGCGCGGCTGGGTTCCAACAGCGCGCAGCCCCGCCAGTCCTACACGTTCTTCATGCTGCGCGACCGGCAGATCAACGCTTTCGCCACCCTCGGCGGGTACGTGGGGGTGAACGCCGGGCTGGTCCTGACCGCCGAACGCGAGGACGAAGTGGCCGCGGTGCTGTCCCACGAAATCGCCCACGTCACCCAGCAGCATGTGCTGCGCGGGGTGGAACGGGCCCAGCGCGACCAGATCCCGATCCTGCTGGGCATGCTGGCCGCCGTGGTGGCCGCGCAGCAGGCCGGCGGCAATTCGTCCGGCGATGCGACCATGGCCGCGATCACCTCGGGCATGGGGCTGATGCAGCAGCGCCAGATCAACTACACGCGCAGCAACGAATCCGAAGCCGACCGCCTGGGCATCCGCACCCTGGCGCGCAGTGGCTACGACGTGGATGCGATGGCCGGTTTCTTCGAGCGCATGTCCGCCTCCATGCGGGGCAATGCCGGCGGCTATTCGGTGCCGGACTTCCTGCAGACCCACCCGGTCAACACCACCCGCATCAGCGAAGCCAAGGCCCGCGCCGAGCAGATGAAAAAGGACACGGTGCTGCTGACCACCGCCGTGCCCGGGGGCGTGCGGCAGGAACGGGTGAACCCGGCCGACCCGGCGATGTCCGAACCGATGGTCCAGCGCAACAACCCCCTGCTGCCGGCAGCGATGCAGTTTTCGGTCAACGCGCTCAGCCGCGGCGCCAGTGGGCAGTTCGACTGGGCCCGCGAGCGCCTGCGGGTGCTCAGCGCCGACACCCCCGGCGAGCTGGCCACCGAGTACCAGAACCTGCAGCGCGCGCAGAAGAACGGCCTGACCGATGCACAACGCTATGGCCTGGCGCTGGCGCGGCTGCGCAACAGCGGCGCGGCCGAGGCGCGGCGCGACCTGGCGGCCTTGCTGCAGGAGCATCCGGACAACCTGTGGGTAGCCCTGGCGCTGGGGGAGGCCGAATCGCGCTCCGGCCAGCGCGCCGAGGCCAACGCCCGCTTCGACACCCTGCTGCGCCAGCACCCGGGCAGCCGCCCGGTGGCGCTGACGTACGCGGAGATCCTCAACGAACAGGGCGGCCGCGAGGCCGGCCAGCGTGCGCAGGCCATGCTGCGGCCGTTGATGGCCCAGAGCGGCAACGACCCGGTGTTCCAGCAGCGCTTTGCCCGGGCCAGCGAGCTGGCCGGCGATACCGTCCGGGCCAGCGAGGCCTATGCCGAAGCGGCGTTCCTGAACGGCCGGCCGGAGCAGGCGCTGATCCAGTTGCAGGCACTGAAGAAGCAGCCGGCGCTGGACTACGTGGGTCGCGCGCGGGTGGATGCCCGGATCGAGACCATCACCCCGCTGGTGCTGGAGATGCGCCGACAGGGCATCGACGATCCCGAGCTGGAGCGACGGTAAGGGTGCGTGCGGCCCGGCAGCAGGGGGGCCGGCCGTTGGTCGGCGCGCCGACCGCGTGAAGATGACATGAAGGCGACACCGGCATGTACCGGCCGGGACCATGTCACAAACGTGTCACGAAACCGTAGTCTACTGGGGTCACTCCCGGTCCGATGAGCATTACGGTAGCCACGTGCAGAAACGCATCCTGATCGTCGATGACGAACCCGCGATCCGCGAAATGGTCGCCTTCGCCCTGCGCAAGGGCGACTACGACCCCATCCACGCCGGTGACGCCCGCGAGGCGCAGACCGCCATCGCCGACCGCGTACCGGACCTGATCCTGCTCGACTGGATGCTGCCCGGCACCAGCGGCCTGGACCTGGCCCGGCGCTGGCGCAAGGAGGCCCTGACCCGCGAGGTGCCGATCATCATGCTGACCGCGCGCGGCGAAGAGAACGACCGGGTCGGTGGCCTGGAAGCCGGCGTGGACGACTACGTGGTGAAGCCGTTCTCGGCGCGCGAGCTGCTGGCGCGGATCCGCGCGGTGATGCGTCGGGCCCGTGACGACGACGAAGATGGCAGCGTGGCGGTGGGCACCATCCGCATCGACGGCGCGGCGCATCGCGTTTTCGCCGGTGACCAGCCGGTGCCGATCGGTCCGACCGAATACCGGCTGCTGCACTTCTTCATGACCCATCCCGAGCGCGTCTATACCCGCGCGCAGCTGCTGGATCATGTCTGGGGCGGCAGCGTCTACGTGGAGGAGCGCACCATCGACGTGCACATCCGCCGCCTGCGCAAGACGCTGGAGCCGTTCGGCGCGGAGAACATGGTGCAGACCGTGCGCGGCGCGGGGTATCGTTTCTCCACGTCCCTGTGACGCATCTTCATTGAGACCGCAATGCCGCGCCACATCCGTTCCGCCTGGTTGAAAACCCTCGCCTCGCTTGCCGTACTGCTGCTGGTCGCGGTGGGGCTGGGCGTTGCCAGCGGCCATGTCTGGATGTGCATCGCACTGGCGTCCATCGCGGCCCTGGCCTGGCACTACTGGCGCCTGCGCAAGGTGCTGCGACGGTTGACCGCACGACAGCGGTGGGACATGAGCGGCGGCGATGGCGTGTGGAACGAGCTGGACCGCCTGCTCTACCGCAACCAGCTGGAAATGCGCATGCGCAAGCGGCGTCTGCTGGACATGCTGCGCAGCTACCGCGCCGCCGCGGCGGCCCTGCCCGATGCGGTGGTGGTGGTGGACCGCAACAGCCAGCGCGTGCAGTGGTTCAACGAGTCGGCGACCACGCTGCTTGGCCTGCACCACCCCGGCGATCTGGGCGAGGCGCTGGTCGAACGCCTGCAGCCGATGCCGCTGGCGCACTGGCTGGCCGGTGGCCGCAATGCCGAACCGATCCTCGACGTACCCTCGCCGGTCGATCCGGCGATCCGCCTGAACCTGCGCCTGATCCCCTATTCGCCCGACTACTGGCTGCTGATCGCCCGCGACGTCAGCAAGCTGCTGCGCCTGGAGCAGGTCCGCCGCGATTTCGTGGCCAATGTCTCGCACGAACTGCGTACGCCGCTGACCGTGGTGCACGGCTACCTGGACATGATGGAGCCGGAGGATTTCCCCGGTACCGGGCCGATGCTGGAAGAGATGCGCAGGCAGTCCCAGCGCATGGCGCAGCTGGTCGAAGACCTGCTGACCCTGTCGCGGCTGGAATCGCAGGAACATACCGAAGAGGAAACCGTGGCGATGGCACCGATGCTGGCCACGCTGCGCCGCGAAGCCGAAGCGCACAGCCAGGGCCGCCATCAGATCAGCGTGCTCGATACCGCCGGGGTCGACCTGCAGGGCTCCAACAAGGAACTGCACAGCGCCTTCTCCAACCTGGTCACCAACGCGGTGCGCTACACCCCGGCCGGCGGCCGGGTCGAGGTGGAACTGGCGCGCGAAGGCCAGGGCGTGGTGCTGGCCGTGCGCGATACCGGCTACGGCATTCCCGCCACCCACCTGCCCCGCCTGACCGAACGCTTCTACCGCGTTTCCAGCAGCCGTTCGCGCGAAAGCGGCGGCACCGGGCTGGGGCTGTCGATCGTCAAACACATCCTGGGCCTGCACCATGCCCGCCTGGAGATCCAGAGCGAAGTCGGCAAGGGCAGCGTGTTCTCGTGCCACTTCGATGCCGACCACGTGCGCGCGCGCGGCGACGCGACCCTCCTTCCTTCCGCAGAAGATTCCTCCGCATGAGCACCCTTGTTCCCCTCGCCGTGCCGGCGGACACCGACCCGCTGCGTGACCCGGCGCTGTACATCAACCGCGAACTGTCGCAGCTGGATTTCAATTTCCGCGTGCTGGCCCAGGCCATGGACCCGCAGGTGCCGGTGCTGGAGCGGCTGCGCTTCATGTGCATTTCCTGCACCAACCTGGACGAGTTCTTCGAGATCCGCGCCGCCGCCGTGCGCCACGCCCAGGAGTTCGGGCTGCCGCCCGCGCCGGACGGCATGGCGCCGCAGGCCATCCTCAACGCCATCCATGACCGTGCCGCCGAGCTGGTGGACCAGCAGTACCGCTGCTGGAACGAAACGCTGCGCCCGGCGCTGCATGAGGCCGGGATCGACGTGCTTGGCCGGCACTCCTGGAACCACCGCCAGAAGCGCTGGCTGCGCGCCTATTTCCGCAACGAGATCATGCCGGTGCTGTCGCCGCTCGGCCTGGATCCGTCGCACCCGTTCCCCAAGATCCTCAACAAGTCCCTGAACATCGTGGTGGTGCTCAAGGGCACCGACGCGTTCGGCCGTGCCGGGCACCTGGCCATCGTGCGCGCGCCGCGCTCGCTGCCACGCATCATCCAGCTGCCCGAGTCGCTCGGCGGCGCGCAGACCTTCGTATTCCTGTCCTCGGTGCTGTCCACCTTCGTGGGCGAAATGTTCCCCGGCATGGAAGTCCAGGGCGCGTACCAGTTCCGCGTGACCCGCAATTCCGAGCTGGTGGTGGACGAGGAAGAAGTGGAGAACCTTGCGCTGGCCCTGCGCGATGAGCTGGTCGACCGCGGCTACCGGCCGGCGGTGCGCCTGGAGATCGCGTACGACTGCCCGGCCGACATCACCCGCACCCTGCTGCAGAATTTCGGGCTGACCGAGAATGCGGTGTATCGCATCGATGGACCGGTCAACCTCAACCGCGTGATCCAGCTGTACGACCTGCTGTCGCGCCCGGAGCTGAAGTATCCGCCGATGAGTCCGCGCACCCTGCGCGACAGCGACGGCATCGTGGAAATGGTCAAGCGCAGGGATCTGCTGCTGCACCACCCCTTCGATGCGTTCACCGCCGTGCTCGACCTGATCAAGCAGGCGGCGGTCGACCCGAACGTGCTGGCGATCAAGCAGACCCTGTACCGCACCGGCAAGGATTCGCAGATCGTCGATGCGCTGATCCTGGCCGCGCGCAACGGCAAGGACGTCACCGTGGTGGTGGAACTGCGCGCGCGGTTCGACGAGGAAGCCAACCTCGGCCTGGCCGACCGCCTGCAGGAAGCTGGCGTGCAGGTGGTGTACGGCGTGGTGGGCTACAAGACCCACGCCAAGATGCTGCTGATCGTGCGCCGCGAGGGCCGCAAGCTGCGCCGCTATGTGCACCTGGGCACCGGCAACTATCACAGCGGCACCGCCCGTGCGTACACCGACCTGAGCCTGATCACCGCCGATCCGGATATCGGCAACGACGTGCACCTGCTGTTCCAGCAGCTGTCCGGGCTGGCCCCGCGGACCCGCCTCAAGCGCCTGCTGCAGTCACCGTTCACCCTGCACGATGGGCTGCTGCAGCGGATCGAGCGCGAAATGCACCTGGCCGGCAAGGGTCGCCCCGGACGGATCATCGCCAAGATGAACGCCCTGAACGAACCGCAGGTGGTGCGTGCGCTGTATGCCGCCTCGCAGGCCGGCGTGCAGATCGACCTGATCGTGCGCGGCGCGTGCACGCTGCGCCCGGGCGTGCCCGGGGTGTCGGAGAACATCCGGGTACGCTCGATCGTCGGGCGTTTCCTGGAGCACAGCCGGGTCTACTGGTTCGGCAACGACGGCGCCTCCGAGCTGTACTGCGCCAGCGCCGACTGGCTGGAGCGCAACCTGCTGCGCCGGGTCGAAACCTGCTTCCCGATCCTGGACCCGGACCTGGCCCGCAAGGTCTACCGCGATGTGCTGCAGAACTACCTGGACGACAACCTCAACGCCTGGGAACTGCAGGCCGACGGCGAGTACCGCAAGTGCGTGCCCGGCCACGACGAGCCCCCGCATTCGGCGCAGATGGCGTTGATGCAGGGCCTGTAGGGCCCTGCAACAACGCCATCGGTAGATCCCGACCGTTGGTCGGGATTCATTTCGGTGCGGCCTCCGGTCGCATCATGTGAAGGCGGTGCGGTGACGCCGCGACCCGGCCATCGGCTACCATTCGCCCATGCCGCATACCTCCACGACTCCGCCCGCCCTGCAGGATGGCGACCTGCTCGCCGCCATCGACCTGGGCTCCAACAGTTTCCACATGGTGATCGCGCGCTACACGCTCGGCCAGCTGCGCGTGGTCGACCGGCTGCGCGAAACCGTGCGCATGGCCGATGGCCTGGATGGCAAGGGCGGGCTGTCGGCCGAGGCGCGGCAGCGCGCGCTCGAATGCCTGGCCCGGTTCGGCCAGCGCATCCGCGGCATTCCGGCCGTGCGCGTGCGCGCGCTGGCCACCAACACGGTGCGCCAGCTGCGCTCGCCACAGGCCTTCCTGATGCCGGCCGAAACCGCGCTGGGGCATGCCATCGAGGTGGTCAGCGGGCGCGAAGAGGCCCGCCTGATCTACCTGGGCGTGGCCCACGCGCAGCCGCCCAAGCCGGACCAGCGCCGGCTGGTGATCGACATCGGCGGCGGCTCCACCGAATTCATCATCGGCCAGGGCATGCAGACCCTGGAGCGCGAAAGCCTTCAGGCCGGTTGCATCGCCAGCACCCGCCGCTTCTTCCCCGGCGGCAAGCTGAGCAAGCGGCGCTGGAAGGATGCCCTGACCGAGATCGGCGCCGAATTCCAGCAGTTCGCCACCAAGTACCGCGCGCTGGGCTGGGATGAGGCGCTGGGCTCGTCGGGCACGCACAAGGCGATCAGCGAAATCTGCGCCACGATGAAGCTCAGCAAGGGCGCGATCACCGCCGAAGCGCTGCCGCAGCTCCGCGATGAGCTGCTCAAGGCCAAGCGCATCGACGACATCGACCTGCCCGGCCTGTCGCCCGACCGCCGCCCGATCATCGCCGGCGGCATCCTGGTGCTGGAAGCGGCCTTCCAGGCACTGGGCCTGCAGAAGCTGCTGGTGAGCAAGGCGGCCATGCGCGAAGGCATCCTCTACGACATCCTCGGCCGTGCCAGCGAGAACGACCTGCGCGACGAGTCGGTGGATGCGCTGACCCTGCGCTATGGCATCGATACCGTCCAGGCCGGGCGCGTGCAGCGCACCGCGCTGGACCTGTTCGCCCAGGTCGAAGAGAGCTGGGCGCTGGACCCGGATGACGCGCGCATGCTCGGCTGGGCGGCACGCCTGCATGAGCTCGGGCTGATGATCGCCCACAGCGGCTACCACGTGCATGGCAGCTACGTGCTGGAAAACTCGGACATCGCCGGTTTCTCGCGCCAGGAGCAGCAGCTGCTGGCCGCGCTGGTGCGCAGCCACCGCCGCAACATTTCCAAGTCCGCGTTCGATGCCCTGCCCGAGCGCCTGCTGCTGCCGGCCCGGCGCATGACCGCCCTGCTGCGCCTGGCGGTACTGCTCAACCGGGCCCATGAAGAGACGCCGGTGCCCCCGCTGGAGCTCAGTGCCGACGACAGCCGGCTGTCGCTGATCCTGCCCCAGGCCTACATCGACGCCCGCCCCCTGCTGCGCGCCGACTTGATCGGTGAAACCGACGGCATGGCCGGGCTCGGCGTGCAGTTCCGTCCGTTCGTGGCCTGAGCGGCCCACACACCGGTCGCGGCCGTGGCGTTGTATGCCCGGCACGCCGTCATGCGCCGGTCATGGCGGCGTCATGTCCGCTACATCGCCCGCCCCGAGCATGGCCGAAACCGGAGGCCCGCCATGCGCTATGCCATCGTCACTGAAACCTACCCGCCGGAAGTCAACGGCGTCGCCCTGACCGTGCAGGGGCTGGAGCAGGGGCTGCGCGCGGCCGGGCACGAGGTCGACCTGGTCCGTCCCCGCCAAGGCGACGAGATCGACGCCGCCGGCGCGCTGCTGGTACAGGGTGCCGGCCTGCCCCGCTATCCCGGCCTGCGCTTCGGACTGCCCGCGCCGAAGCGGCTGGCCCGGCAGTGGCAGCAGCAGCGACCGGACGCGATCTACATTGCCACCGAGGGCCCGCTCGGCTGGTCGGCCCTGCGCACGGCGCGGCGCCTGGGCATTCCGGTCGCCACCGGCTTCCACACCCGCTTCGACGAATACCTGCCCGATTACGGCGTGGCCTGGCTGCAGGCCGCGGCGCTGCGCTGGATGCGGCGCTTCCACAACCAGGCCGATGCGACCCTGGTGCCGACCCAGGAGCTGCAGCAGTTCCTGGCCGGCCAGGGATTCGACCGCGTGCGGCTGCTGGCGCGCGCGGTGGACAGCAGCCAGTTCGAACCCGGACGACGCGACCCGGCGCTGCGTGAGGAATGGGGCATCGACGGCACCGGTTTCGCGGCGATCTACGTGGGCCGCATTGCCGCCGAGAAGAACCTGGCGCTGGCGGTGAAGGCGTTCCGGCGCCTGCAGCAGGTGCGCCCCAAGGCCCGCTTTGTCTGGGTGGGTGACGGCCCGGCACGCGAGAAGCTGGCGCATGAGAACCCGGACTTCATCTTCTGTGGCGTGCAGCGCGGTGACGCGCTCGCGCGTCACTTCGCCAGTGGCGACCTGTTCCTGTTCCCCAGCCGCAGCGAGACCTTCGGCAATGTCACCCTTGAAGCGATGGCCAGCGGCGTGACCACGGTCGCCTTTGATTACGGCGCGGCGCGCGAACACCTGCGCAGCGGGGAAAGCGGAGTGGCCGTGGACGATGACAGCCGCTTCATCGAGGCGGCCGTGCACCTGGCCGCCGACGATGCCGAACGCGAACGGCTGGGCCGCAACGCGGCCGCGGCGATGCAGCGCCTGCACCCGCAGCAGGTCGTGGCGGAATTCGACGCCCTGCTGGCGGAGCTGGCACACGCGCGGAGGCCCCATGCGCACCACGCCGCTTGATGCCCTGCGCGGGCGCGAAACCCGCTGGTGCCGCCGCGCCAACCATTGTTGCCGGCACCGCCGCGTGCGCCGTGCATTCTCGGTGGTGAGCCGGCTGGGCGATGGCCTGTTCTGGTATGCGCTGATGGGCGCGCTGGTGCTGGTGGATGGCAGTGACGGCCTGCGCGCGTCGCTGCACATGGCCGCGACCGGACTGATCGCGCTGCTGCTGTACAAGGGCCTCAAACGGTGGACCCGGCGCCCGCGCCCGTATGCGGCGGACCTGCGCATCCGCGCCTGGGTGGCGCCGCTGGACGAGTTCAGTTTCCCGTCGGGGCACACCCTGCACGCGGTGTCGTTCACCATCGTGGCGCTGGCCTACTACCCCTGGCTGGCGCCGATCCTGGTGCCGTTCGCGGCGGCGGTGGGGGTTTCGCGGGTGGTGCTGGGGCTGCACTACCCCAGCGACGTGCTGGCGGGGACGGCGATTGCCACGGCGTTGGCCGGCGCAAGCCTGCAATGGTGGCCGTTGCCGGTTTGATTGCGGGTTCATGTGCGCAGGGCCATGGGTGTCTGCGCGGTGCCGGGCCAACCTAATACAATGGACGGCATGACCACGCTGTTCATCTCCGATCTGCACCTGGACCCGAGCCGTCCAGCCATCACCGACCTGTTCCTGGCGTTCCTGCAGCGCGAGGCGATGCAGGCCGATGCCCTGTACATCCTGGGCGATCTGTTCGAGGCCTGGATCGGCGATGACACGCCCTCCCCGGCCGCCGACGCGGTGGCCGATGCGCTCAAGGCGGTGGCCGACGCCGGGGTGCCGGTGTACTTCATCCGCGGCAACCGCGATTTCCTGGTGGGTGATGCGTACGCGCGGCGTGCCGGCTTCCGCATCCTGCCGGATCCGAGCGTGATCGACCTGTACGGGCAGCCGGTGCTGCTGCAGCATGGCGACCTGCTGTGCACCGATGACGTGGCGTACCAGCAGTTCCGCGCCCAGACCCGCGATCCGGTGTTCCAGGCGCAGTTCCTGGCGCAACCGCTGGCCGCACGCATCGCCTTCGCGCAGAAGGCGCGCGATGCCAGCCAGGCACGCCAGTCGGAAATGAAGCAGGGCGACCGCGCCAGCTTTGAAACCGTCACCGATGTGGCCCCCGACGAGGTCACCGCCACCTTCGTGCGCTACGGCGTGGACACCCTGATCCACGGCCACACCCACCGGCCGGCCATCCACAGCCTGCAGGCCGGGGGTCGCGCCTGCACGCGCATCGTGCTCGGCGACTGGTACGAGCAGGGCTCGGTGCTGCGGGTGACCCCGCAGGGATGGACGCTGGATTCGCTGGCGTGACAGCGTAGCGACCAACGGTCGCTACCTACCCTCTGTGGTGCGCTGGTCGGTGGAGCGGGTAGCGACCAACGGTCGCTACCTACCCTCTGTCGTCGGTAGCACACGCAAGGAAGGGCGTAGCCCTTCCTAACGTCGCTTGCCGACGGCCCGAAGGGTGCCCGCCGTTCGGCGGGCATACCGTTGGTCGTGTGCCCCGGGCGCCCTCAGCGGAATGCGGCAATGGTGGCCTTGGTGTTCACCAGCACGCGCTGGTTGTCGGCGCTGGCGGCAATGCCCATCGGGACCCCGTTGTAGCTGATGTTGGGGTTGGACCAGAAGTTCAGGCGCGGGCAGCCCTGCGTGCAGTCGTAGGCCATGATCGTGCGCCAGCGCGAACCGGTGGCTGGCTGATACCGGTAGCCGTGCCCATACGCGTACGGCGACGTGCTGGGATCGGTGGCGCTGTCGTGGCGGGCGCTCTGCAGGTGGCCGATCTCATGCGCGAACGAGTAGTAGCCGGTGGCGCAGTCCCAGTACACCGCCGCGAACGCGGTGGACGCCGAGGACCCGATTCCCGAAGCCAGGCCGCAATAGCTGCTGTTGTTGATCAACAGCACCGCCACGTCGGCGGCCGTGCTGTTGCGGGTGGTGTGGATGGCATCCATGTAACCGTCGTTGGTGGAACGGAAACGTGCCAGGTCGGTGCTGAAGTTCCCCGACTCGGTATACGACACCGCCTGGTAGCCGGCCAGCTGCATGGTGATGCCCACGTTGCTGTTGACGTAGCCCTGGTTGGATTCTGCCACCGCCAGCTGCACCAGCGATTGCATGTTGCCGCCATAGGCGGTCACCGCCGCATTGGTGGCCGCCACCAGCACCCGGATGGTGGCCGGCGAACCCGACGAGGCCTGCGCGATGCCGATCCGCTCGCTGACCGGGATGTCGATCCGCGGCAGCGTGTTGTAGTCGGCCGGATGATCGGCCGGCATGCGTGACTCGTCGACCTGGACCAGCACGTGACGACCGTCGCTGAGCGGACGCAGCCGGTACAGCGTGCCATTGCGGCGGATCGAGCCGGTCACCGTGGCCCCGGAGCGGACCAGGATCACCGAGTTCCCCGGGTCGTTCGCGGCGGCCTGGCGGGTCAGGCGCGAGCCGGCATCCTGCACGCTGCCATACCAGATGCTGCCACCATCGGGCAGGCTTTCCACGCGCTGCTGCAGCGCCGTGACCGGGCTGCCCAGCAGCTCGAACTCCAGCTGACGCTGGCTGGCCGCGACGGCGCCGGCATCGACCTGGACCTCCTGTACCGCGGCGCTGGACGGCGCGGCCAGTACTGCCTGCGCCGCGGGCTGGGTGGCCGCACTGGCACGGCTCAACACCGTCACCGGTGCGAACAGGGGTGCGGCGGCCGCCGTGCCGACGGTGGCAAGGAACAACGTGATCGCAGCTGCGGTCTTTCTCATCGGACTGGACATCATGTCGCCTCTCTATGAGTGATCTTCAGGAGTGAACGTGTTCGCACTGCCGCCCCTTCAGCAGGCCGGACCATCTGGCGCCAAGTGATCGCGTGAATTCAATAGTGGCTTTCGATGAAATGTCGGAAGTGTGACCGCCACCCAAAGCGGTTCAGTTACGTCGCGCGCGTGTCGTTTTCGCGCTACCTTGGACCTGCATCGACTGGGGAACCGAGGCCATGGCGGGGCAGCCCGATCCGACCACCATCATGCCGGTCACGCTGCAGATCGGCCTGTTCTTCGACGGCACCCGCAACAATGCGGACAACCTGCGGCGCGCCTCGCACCCGCCCGGGAGCACGTCCCCGGCACCCAGGATGCCGGCGCCAGCGGTACTGGCCGACGATGCCTCTCCGTACCAGAGCCGGCTGACCAGCAGTTTCAGCAACGGGCTGACCAACATCGCCCGGCTGCATGCGTTGTACCCCGACCACCGCCACGCCGCGCCCCCTACGCCAGGCCCGCTGTCGCTCGCGATCTACATCGAAGGCGCCGGGACCCGCAGTGGCAAGGACGACGACCTGATGGGGCTGGCCTTCGGCATCGGCCCCAGCGGGGCGAAGGCCAAGGTGCGCCGCGCGCTCGACGTCCTGCTGCCGGACGCGCTGCGCGACCTGTCGCGGACCTTGCCGGCGCATGCACTGACCGCGGTGCGGCTGGACCTGTTCGGCTTCTCGCGCGGCGCAGCGTCCGCGCGCGATGCGGTCAACCGGCTCACGCGTGCGGACGGCCGGTCCTGGCTGCAGGAGCAGCTGCGCCGCACCGGATGGACGCTGGGGCCGTCGCCGGTGTTGCGGCCGGTACGCTTTGTCGGGTTGTTCGACACGGTGGTGGCCATCGATGCGCGGCAACGCGATGAACTGCCGCACGTCGCGCTCGCGCCGGACTGCGCCGACACCGTCGTACAGATCGTCGCGCGCGATGAACACCGGCATTACTTCGCCCTGACCTCGGTGGCACCGGAACATGAGGAAATCGCCCTGCCCGGCGCGCACGCCAACATCGGCGGCGGCTACGACCAGCGCACCGAGGGCCCGAAGCTGCTGACCCGCCCGCAGGGCCAGCGCGTGCGCCGGCACTCCGTGCCTGATACCACGCCGCCGCCGCTGGCGCTGTTGCGTGACACCGAGGTCTACCGCCGCGCGCAGCTCGCCTGCCGTCAGTGGCAGGACGCACTGGGGCTGGGCGACGACAGCATCTGGGTGGACGTGTGGCACCGTTGGCAGCCACTGCGCGTGGCCGGCAGCGACAGCGTGCTGCCGACGTGGGTCCTGTTCGCGCACGCGGCGGTGGTGCTGAAGCGCGACATCGACTGGCGCTACCAGCTGGTGGCGTTGCGGGTAATGCACCAGCGCGCGGCGGCAGCGGGCGTCCTCTGGGCGCGGGTGCCGGATGCCGATCCGACGATGGCATTGCCCGCCGAGCTGCAGCCGATCGCGGCCCGCCTGGTCGCCGGCCAGGCGCTGGATGCCTCGCAGGAGGCGTTGCTGCGACAGCGCTACCTGATGCAGTCGGCGCATTGGAATTTCGATGCGCTGGGCGACACCGCGCTGCTGTACGCCGCCGATGAGGCGACGCACGCGTTACCGTACCGGCCGGGCCCAGGGTTGTTCTACATCAACCGGCCCACGGAAGACGGAACCCGTGTGGTGTTGCGGAACGTCTGACGCGACGGGATTCCCCGCATGAACCCACCGCAATCACGTAGCGGCGCTACGATCCTGACGGCGTACGACCCGCCTGCTCGACAAGGTCCGCCAGCTCGTCCTGGTCGAACCCGGCCAGCAGCCGCGCTTCCAGGTTGAACGGACCATTGAGGTAGCCACTGGCATATTCGCGCAGCAGCGCGATGAAGCGCGCGCGCGGTTCCACCCCGGCGCGCTCGCAGTACCAGCGATACCAGCGCGTGCCCGCCGCGACGTGCGCCACTTCTTCGCGCAGGATGATCTCCAGCACGTCGGCGGTCGCATGGTCGTTGGCCGAGCGCAGCTTGGTGATCATGCCGGGGGTGACGTCCAGCCCGCGCGCCTCCAGCACCCGCGGCACCAGCGCCATGCGCGACAGGCCGTCGTGCGCGGTCTTCTCGCACATCTCCCACAGCCCGTTGTGCGCGGCGAAATCGCCGTAGTCGAACCCATACGCCTGCAGCCGCGCGCGCAGCAGCAGGAAGTGGCGCGACTCGTCGTCGGCCACGCTTACCCAGTCGGCATGGAAGGACGCCGGCAACCCGCGGAAGCGATACACCGCGTCCCAGGCCAGATCGATCGCGTTGAGTTCGATATGCGCGATGGCGTGGATGAAGGCCGCCCGACCTTCGGCATTGCCCAGTCCACGCCGCGGTACATCGCGCGGGTGCACCAGCTGCAGCTGCGGTGGCCGCCCGGGCATGCGGATCGGTTCGGGCGCGGGCGCGTCCGCGCGACGCGTCAACTGCCCATCGCGATACAGCGCAGCGTAGTGCCGGGTCAGCGCGACCTTGCGCAGTGGGTCCGCCTCGGCCATGCACTGCTGCGCTGCGCGCAGCAGGTCACCGGCCGCCGCGTCCTGCGGCAAGGTCGTGCTCACCGACAGGCCTCAGGCGCGGCGCTTGTGCTTGGCGTCGTCCGAACGCAGCTGCTGGATGCGCTCGAAGTAGCCCGGCTCGATACCGGTCGGGTAGACGCCGTTGAAGCACGAGGAATCGAACGACTTCAGCTCCGGGTTGCCTTCGCGCACCGCTGCTTCCATGTCTTCGATGTCCTGGTAGATCAGCCAGTCGCAGCCCAGGTGCGCTTCGATCTCGTCCACGCTGCGGTTGTGCGCCACCAGCTCTTCGGCCGCCGGCATGTCGATGCCGTAGATGTTGGGGTAACGCACCGGCGGTGCCGCGCTGGCCAGGTACACCTTGCGCGCGCCAGCGTCGCGCGCCATCTGCACGATCTGCTGGCTGGTGGTGCCGCGCACGATGGAATCGTCGACCAGCAGCACCACCCGGTTGCGGAACTCCAGGTGGATCGGGTTGAGCTTGCGGCGCACCGATTTCACCCGCTCACCCTGCCCCGGCATGATGAAGGTGCGGCCGATGTAACGGTTCTTGATGAAGCCTTCGCGGTACTTCACCCCGAGCACGTTGGAGATTTCCAGCGCGGCGTCGCGCGAGGTGTCCGGGATCGGGATGATGGTGTCGATGTCGTGGTCCGGGCGCAGGCGCAGGATCTTCTCGCCCAGCTTGATGCCCATGCGCATGCGCGCCTTGTGCACCGAGACGTTGTCGATCATCGAATCGGGGCGCGCGAAGTACACATACTCGAAGATGCACGGGCTGTGCTCGACCGGCTCGGCGCACACTTCGGAGAACAGCTCGCCGCGCGCGGTGATCACCAGGGCCTCGCCCGGGCGCACGTCGCGCACGCGCTGGAAGCCCAGCACGTCCAGCGCCGACGATTCGGAGGCCACGATGTACTCATCGCCTTCCGCATGCGCGCGCTTGCCCAGCACCAGCGGGCGGATCCCGTGCGGGTCGCGGAAGGCGACCAGGCCCAGGCCCAGCACCACGCTGATCACCGCATAGCCGCCCTTGCAGCGGCGGTGCACGCCGGCCACGGCACGGATCGCCGCTTCCGGGGTCAGCTGGCGCTGTGCGTCCAGTTCGAAGGCGAACACGTTCAACAGCACTTCGCTGTCCGAATCGGTGTTGACGTTGCGGCGGTCCTGCTCGAACACCTGCTGGCGCAGCGCCTCGGTGTTGATCAGGTTGCCGTTGTGGGCCAGCGCGATGCCGTACGGCGAATTGACGTAGAACGGCTGCGCCTCGTCCATGCCTTCCGAACCGGCGGTCGGGTAGCGCACGTGTGCGATGCCGACGCGGCCTTCCAGGGTGGACATGCGCTTGGCGTCGAATACGTCGCGGACCAGGCCGTTGGCCTTCTGCACGCGCAGGCGGGTGCCGTCGGCGGTGGCGATGCCCGCCGCGTCCTGGCCGCGATGCTGGAGGACGGTCAGGCCGTCATACAACTGCCCGGCGACGTTCTGGTTGCCGACAATACCGACGATGCCACACATGGTGCGAATCTCCGCTGGGCTGGGCCCATCTACTGTGAAGGTGGCCGTGCCTGGCCGGGGGAACCGTTCCGTGCCGGAACGGTGTCGTCCGGGCGCACGCGCGCCGGGTCGATGTTCTGGGGGGAGCCTGGCCGTGCCTGGTTGGCCCACACATCGGCGGGGTCCACCGCCTGCTGCGGGGTTTCATCCAGTGGTCGCGGCCATCCGCGCCCACCCAGCAACTGGCCAAGGACGCCATTATCGCCTGTCGTGCCCGGCTTGCCCAACTCCCCGATCGGCAGTTGCGCCATGTTCACCTCCGGCAGCGCGGCCGGAAGGCCCTGGAGGCCGTTGACCGCATCCAGGTCGGGCAGCTTCGGCAGTTCGGGCATGCGCGGCAGCTTGGACTGCATCCAGCCCACCCCGGGATCGAGCGCGGCGCGCAGGTGCGAGCTGCGCCAGCTGGCTTCACCGGTCAATGGGGTGTACGAGCCGAGCAGCAGCAGCACGCAGGTGATCAGGCCACCGCGGGCCAGGCCGAGCCCCGCGCCCAGCATGCGGTCGGCGCCGTTCAGCTGGGTCGAACGCACGGCCTGGCGCACCACCAGGCCGACCGCCCAGACCGACACCATGACCAGCAGGAACACGGTGAGGTAGCCGGCAACGTAATGCCCGCTGCCGGGCGCGGCCGGGGCCGACCACCAGGCAGCGGCGCTGCGCCCGAACAACAGGGCCGCCCAGCCGCCCAGCAGCCACGACAGCGTGCTGATGACGATGCTGACAAAGCCGCGCATCACCCCGAGCAGGGTGGAAATGCCGATCACCGCCAGCAGCACCAGGTCGATCATGCGCTGCGGCTCCCGTCACGGGCGCCGGCCCACCGGCTTGGGCGCGGCAGCCGCATCAGGGATGCGGCCGGACCATGCCGGCCACGCCGACCTTGGACGCAACCTGGGCCTTGAGGTTCTCCGCCTCGGCACGGTTGGCGACCGGGCCGACGCGCACGCGGTTCAGCGTGCCCTTGTCGGTGCGTACCTGCTCGACGAAGGCGCTGAAGCCGGCGGCGCGGACCTTGTCGCGCAGCGCATTGGCTTCGGTGGCCTGGCCGAACGCGCCCAGCTGCACGGCAAAGCCCACGCTGCTGGCCGCCGGTGCGGTCGGCGCCGCCACGGGCGTGGCCGGTTCCGGCTTGGCCGGCGCGGCGGCCGGCTTGGGTTCGGGCTTGGCCGGCTCCGGCTTCGGCGTGGGCTTGCTGGCGGCGACCGGCTCCGGCGGCAGCGCTTCGGTCTTCACCGCGGCGGCAGCCGGTGCAGCGGCCGCACTGGAGGCGGCCGGGGTCGACGCTGCGGGCGCCGGCGCCGGTGCGGCGGCCACGGCGCTGTCGGCGCGGGCGTCCAGGGTCACCACTTCGGCCTTGACGTCGTTGCGCACCTTGACCGCTTCCAGGCGTGCCGCTTCGGCCTGGGCGCGATCGGCGTACGGCCCCACGCGCACGCGCCAAGCCTGGCGTCCGTTGATGGTGGCCGGTTCGCTGAAGCCTGGCAGCTGCGCCTTCTTCAGGAAGGCGATCACCGCGTTGGCGTCGGCCTGGCTGCCATAGGCGCCGAAGCTGACGGCGTAGTTGCCCGCAGCCACGGCCGGCGAGGTATCCGCAGCGGCCGGGTCGGTCGGCGCGGCGGCGTCCTGCTGCAGCGGCTGGGTGGTCGACACCCCGCTCTGCAGGCCGGTGGCCCCGCCGGTGGGCGCGACCAGCGGCAGCTCACGGGTCTGGAACTGGCCGTCGGCCGGGGCGTCCGGCGCGGTGATCGGGACGGTGGCCACGCCGCTGTCGGGCGCGGGACCCTTGACCAGCATGGGCAGGAAAATCACGGCCAACGCCACCAGGACGATGGCACCAATCAGTCGCTGTTTCAGAGGAGTATCCACGGAAGGCAGGCAGGGCGGCGCGGCGGAATGCCACGGCGATTATACGGGCGCACGCGGGCGCGGGGTCGAAGACGGCTGAACGTTGTCGCTTGCCACGCGGCTCAGCGGGCGTTTTCCAGCCACCGCAGGGCCTGCGCGGCGGTGTGGAAGGAACCGAAGACCAGTACGCGGTCACCGACGGTGGCGGCGGCCAGGGCCGCCTGCAATGCGGTGTCGATATCGGCATGGGGGGTTGCACCGGCTGCCGCGGTGCCGGCGAGACGCGCCTGCAATGCCGACGCCGTCTGCGCGCGGGCGCCGGCGAGCCCGGCCAGGTGCCAGGCATCGATGCGCCCGGCCAGCGCGTCGACCACGCCGGCGGCGTCCTTGTCCTGCAATGCGGCGAACACGGCCACCGTGCGCCCGCTGATGGGCGCGGCCTTCAGGGCAGCCGCCAGCTCGCGCGCGGCCTGCGGGTTGTGGCCGACATCCACCAGCACCTCCACGCCGTCTCGCGCGAACGCCTGCAGTCGACCGCGGATGCGGGCCTGGGCCACGCCTTCGGCGATGGCCGCACGCGGCAGGGGTTTGCCCAGCGCGCGCAGCGCGGCGATGGCCGAGGCGGCATTGCGCAGCTGGATCGGGCCGCGCAGCGTCGGCATCGGCAGTTCGATGCGGACGCCGACGTCGCGCCAGGACCAGCGCTGGGCATCGATGGCATCGGCGAAGAAATCGCTGCCGCCGCGGATCGCGTTGGCACCCAGCAGGTAGGCACGCGCCAGCACGCTGGACGGCGGATCGGTCTCGCCCAGGATCACCGGCTTCCAGCCGCGGATGATGCCGGCCTTCTCTGCGCCGATGGCTTCGCGGTCTTCGCCCAGCCAGTCGGCATGGTCGATGTCCACGGTGGTGATCACCGCCACGTCGGCATCGACGATGTTGACCGCGTCCAGGCGTCCGCCCAGTCCCACTTCCAGCACGGCCAGGTCGAGCCCGGCCTGCGCGAACAGCTGCAGGGCCGCAAGCGTGCCGTATTCGAAGTAGGTCAGCGTGGTGCTGCCGCGCGCATCCTCGATGGCGTTGAAGGCCGCGATCAGCGCCGCGTCGTCAGCCTCCTCACCGTCGATGCGTACGCGCTCGTTGTAGCGCAGCAGGTGGGGCGAGGTGTACGCCCCGACCTTCCAGCCGGCCGCACGCGCGATCGCCTCGATGAAGGCGACCGTGGACCCCTTGCCGTTGGTACCGCCCACCACGATGGTGTGCGGCGCGGGCTGGCCCAGGCCCAGCGCGGTGGCCACCGCGCGCACGCGCTCCAGCCCCATGTCGATGGTGGCCGGGTGCTGCTGCTCGATGTAGGCGAGCCAGTCGGCAAGGGAGTGCGGGCGGGTCTTGGTCATGACAGGAAAAGTGCTGATCGCGGAAAAAGCCGGGGAATCGGTCGGCAACCTCAAAAAACTCACAACGCCCGATGCTTCGCTTCACCAAAAAACGGCGTGTGATGCGCGCAGTCGTTCAGCCGCACCACTTCCAGGCTGTCCAGGTCGGCGCCTTCCAGCAGGTTGAGCGTGGTGGGGGCCTGGCGGAAGGTCCACAGGCGCGACAGCGGCAGGCCAAGGATGCGGCACAGGATCACCCGGTTGACCGCATCGTGGGCAACCACCAGCAGCGTGTCGTGCTCGCCCAGGCCCTCGGCGGCGCGGGCCAGGCCGCGCCAGCTGCGGTCCAGCACCAGGCGCAGCGATTCGCCGCCCGGCATCAGCACGGTGTCGGGCTCGTCGCGCCAGGCCTGCAGGCGCGAGGGGTCCTTTTCATGGATTTCACTGGCCAGCAGGCCTTCCCACTCGCCGTGGGCGATTTCCTGCAGGTCCGGTTCGGTCAGCAGCGTGCCGGCGCGGTCGGCGCCGAGCGCCAGCTGCGCGGTGCGCTGTGCGCGCGACAGCGGCGAGGCGACGGCACGGGTGATGTCCACCGACTTGAGGCGTTCGCCCAGCGCCTTGGCCTGGGCTTCGCCGATCGGCGACAACGGGATATCGATCTGGCCCTGGTAACGGCCTTCGGCATTCCAGGGGGTTTCGCCGTGGCGGGCAAGCAGGATGCGCATGCGAACTAGAGGTCCTTGGGGGAGAGGAGAACAGTCGCAATCGTTCAGGTGATGTGAACGATCGTGGGGGAAGGGCCATCATACCTTGCCAACCAAGCTCGTCTCCGGTCGACGTTTCAGCGTCTCATTTCGGGGAGCTTGGTGCGGGTCTTCGATCAGGTCGTCGCGAGCGTTCGGGGCCCCGCCGCGGCCGGCAGGCCCCTATGCAAATGTCCCCCGGCGGCGGCCTGCGGCCGCCACCTCCTCCTTTACTTTGCCAGGGACCTACCGG